>JBEKBK010000227.1:0-12724 GCA_050015435.1 Bryobacteraceae bacterium | reverse complement strand
GTCCGGAGCCGTGGACTTGGGACACGCACGTCATCGAGAAAGCCGTGCCTGGCCCGACGCACTTCTATCAGCCCACCGATACCGTGGTCGGACCGGACGGAAGTGTATACATAACCGATGGCTATGGAAACTCGAGAGTCGCCAAATTCAGCAGCGACGGCCGGCTCCTCAAATACTGGGGCCAGCGCGGCACCGGTCCCAGCCAGTTCAACACGCCCCACAGCATTGTGATGGATCGCAATTCCACGCTGTACGTGGCGGACCGTCAGAACAACCGCATCCAGCTTTTCGATACAGAGGGGAACTTCAAGAAAGAGTGGCGGCTCAGCGGTCCGCCGTGGTCGCTCTGCATCACTCCTGGGCCGGCGCAGATCATCTACGCGGGAAGCATTGGGCGTATTTTCAAACTCGATCTGACTGGAAAGGTGCTGGGAGAGTTCGGCAAGCCCGGGAAGTTAGCGGGCGAGGTCGATTCCGTTCACGCCATCGCGTGTCCGGACGAGAAGACGATCTATGCGGCCCAGGAATTCAGTTATCGCTTCGATAAATTTCTTTTACAGTAGCCTGCTACTGTGCTGATCGCGTTGACGCGAGGCGTAAGCCCCAGTCTCGGCGACTGCGAACTTCAAGACCTTACCCGGCAACAGATCGATATTCCGAAAGCGATCGAGCAGCATCGGAACTATCGAAGCTGCCTTGCGGATTTAGGCGTACAGATTCTGGAAATACCCGCGGACCCATTTTGTCCGGACTGCGTATTTGTTGAAGATCCGGTGGTGGTGGTGGACCAAGCCGCCGTGATGACGCGGATGGGCGTCGCAAGCCGGCGTGGGGAGGGACCGGCGATCGAAGAAGCGCTCTCTCGATTCAGGCCTGTGCTACGGCTCACCGAGCCAGCCACGCTCGAAGGCGGCGATGTGATGCGCATCGGGAAAACGCTATATGTTGGCCTTTCCCGCCGCACGAATGAGGAAGGCGTCAGTCAGCTCGGAGAATTGCTCGGCCCGTTCGGATACCGCGTCGTGCCCATCCCGGTTCACGGGTGTTTGCATCTCAAGAGCGCGTGCTGCTATCTGGGTAAGCAGACGATTCTCGCGAATCGCGAGTGGATCGATGCGAGTGCACTCGGCGATTTTCGCATCATTGACATACCCGCCGAAGAGCCGCGAGGCGCGAACGTTCTTCGAATCGGAGAAACGCTGGTCCTTCCTGCGTCGTACCCGCGAACGCACAAGCTTCTCCGCCGCGCCGGATTTCAGCTCAGGACTGTCGATGTCTCAGAGTTCGAGAAGGCCGAGGGCGCCGTCACGTGCACCAGTGTCCTGTTTGACACCTAGTGGCGTGTCGCAGTGAGAACGTGAGCTTGACCACTCCCTGACGGTCGCGGCTCAGTTGCCCGTACCGAGCCGCGCGCGTCAGCAAGCGGTTTTCGCCGTACTAACGGATTGGCCGCTGCGACGGGCGCCTGAAAGGCGGCCGCCACACCAACCTAGCGGCCTCCGCTGCTGGTACCCGTGTCACTGGTGGCGCGCGCGAGTCCCTTCACGGACGGCGTACGATTCGGAGTTCTCGCGAGTGACTGCTCGAAAGCGGCGGCGGCTTCCGGCATTCTGCCTGCTTCGAGCAGCACCTCGCCGTATAATTCCGGCGCGGGTTTGATCGGTTCGGGCGGGCCCGATGGCGCGGACAAAGTTAACTCGATATCCGAAGCCTCTTTCGCCACGCGGACTGCGTCCGGCTTTTGCCCGCGAGCCAGCAACGAAACCGCGGCGATTTCTTTTTCCATGATGGTGAATGGCTTGGCACCGTAAGAATTGCCGGAAGACTCCATGCTCTTGGCCATGCCGCGTAGCTGCGCCTCGGCCTGATCTGCTTCCGCCGTATCGCCGCGCTTTGCCGCGCTGTAGCCGGCGAAGAAAATCCAGGGAGCTCTGCCTGTGTACCGCCCTCCGTCAACCATCCCCGGCATTCCGGGCATGGACTCGGCGCTTCCCCCAGAAGCTTCCCTCTTGATCGCCTCGAGCGGAATCTTCTCCCACTGTGAGGACTCGAGATAGTAGCGGGCACGCATGCCCAGATACGCCTGCTCGATGCCTTCATTTTTCGGATTCCGTTCGACCGCTTCCTTCGCCGTCTGCAAGTTCTTTTGGGCCTCATCGAATTGACCCAGCATCAGGTTCGCGTATTCCAGCCACGAAAGAGTGTGGAAATCCTCGCGTCCCTCGGGTAGGTGCATGCGGGCGATCAGATCGACGGCCGCCTGGTGAGCCACGATGTTCGATTCCTTTACGTCCTGCCACATCCCCAATTGAACGAAGATGTGCGACGGCATGTGGAGGGCGTGCGGCGCGGCCGGCGCAATTTTCGCGTATACGCGCGCAGCCGGAAGCGCGAGAATCGCGTGATCCGGATCGTCGAACGCGTGAATGATGAAATGGGCGGCGCCCGGATGTTCGCGGTTTTGCTCGAACACCTTCATCGCGAGCGATGCCGCGAGCGCTTGCCGATGAAAACCCTTATCGCCCGGCCGCACGGAGCCGAGTAGAGAGAGCGCGTAGAAAATATTCACTTCCGGATCGTCCGGCCAGCGGTCATACATTCGCGCCATGGCCTGCGAGTACGCAATGTCGCGCGCGAGCTTATCCCCAGGAGCATAGAAGAGCGTGTTGGCAGCCTCGGTGTACGCCTTCTCCTTCGGAGTCGCGGCCTTTGCGATCCGCGCTCCTGGCGTTGGTGCGAGGCGCTCCAGTGCTTTCCTGGCGGCGGGAAGATCGAGCTGCGCCCACAGCGGATGGTTGTAACTCATGGCTTCGCCCCAGTAAGCGAGAGCGAAGCCCGGATCGAGCTTCTGCGCCTTCTGGAACGCTTCCGCCGCCTCATCGAACTCGAAGCTATGCAGATCTTTCACGCCTTCGATGAACGCAGGTTGTGCGGCAGCGGCTCCCGAAGTCGGGAATGTAATACTGCCCAACTTCTGCGCGGGAAGAGACGCGATGGTCAGACAGGCAGTGATCAATGGTGCAGCGAGTGCTCGTTTCATGATGAACCTCCTACCCGGATTCGATTTTATTGTATTATCCGCTTTACATTTTTCGCTTGACTTCGACCGCAGAGAACCTATATAACGGGAACACGATCGCGTGTTCTTGAGAAGCGCGAAATCTGATGTCTAGGGAGAATGATTCGATGAAGAACGCAACCAAGAAGAAAGCGCCGGCAAAGAAGAAGGTAGCGGCGAAGAAGAAGTAGTCAAAGCAATCGAGTATGATCCACCGGCCCCGAGTAATCGGGGCCGGTTTTCTTTGTGTGCCGAGTAATCGGGGCCGGTTTTCTTTTGCCCCGCCTCCCTCTTACTCCAGCAGCGAAAAAGTTCTACGCCCCGCGGTGGTCCGGTACCGGAACTCTTAAACAGGGTCGTACCATTGAACCGCCTCGCCCCGACCGCCAAGATGGTCCGATAAAGGATGACTGTATGGCGGCAAGGAAAACTGCAAAAAACGGCATTTCACTGGACCCGGCTAAGACAGGAAGGGAGGCGATGTCGCTCGAATCCAGTCTGCTTCGGATGATCATAGGCCAGGACGAGGCCGTCCAGCAAATCGTCAACATTTATCAGATGCATCTTACCGGAATGACCGCGCCGTGCCGGCCGATCGGAAATTTTCTGTTCCTCGGCCCAACCGGTTCTGGAAAAACGCGCATCGTTGAGGCCACCGCCGAGGCCCTGATAAAAAACCCTCGTGGTGTCATCAAGATCGACTGCGCCGAATTTCAGCACAGTCACGAGATTGCGAAGCTCATCGGTGCGCCGCCGGGATACCTGGGGCATCGCGAGACCCTGCCGCTGCTGTCGCAGGAAGTGTTGAATCAGCATCATACGGACACGCTCAAGTTAAGCTTCGTGCTGTTTGACGAGATCGAGAAAGCATCCGACGCTCTCTGGAACCTTCTGCTCGGCATTCTCGATAAGGCCTGCCTCACGCTGGGCAATAACCGCACGGTGGATTTCTCCCGCGCCATGATCTTCATGACCAGCAACTTGGGCGCAGCCGAGATGAGCACGATCATGACTCCGAAGCTGGGCTTCGGTGCCTGCGACGCCCGTCAGCGAGCCGCTGCGGGTGAAGTGGACGAAACGATGGCCACCAAGATTTCCAGAACCGGCGTGGAAGCGGCGCGCAGGAAGTTTACTCCGGAGTTCATGAACCGGCTCGACAAGATAGTCACGTTTCACCCGCTCGGCAGGGAGCAGCTCCGGAAGATTCTGGATATCGAGCTGAACCTGGTGCAGCAGCGTATCTTCAACGGGTCGACGGACCGTGCGTTTGTATTCACGCTGACTGAGGGGAGCAAAAATTTCCTGCTCGAAGAAGGCACGGATCTGAAGTACGGCGCGAGACATCTTAAGCGCGCGATTGAACGGCTACTGGTGCATCCCATGTCCAATCTGATCGCTACGGATCAAGTGGGCGGCGGCGACTGGATCCGCGTCGATTATAACGGCCGCACGCATAATCTGCGCTTTTCCAAACAAGCCGAGAATCTCCCCGTGGAAGACATGGCTAAGCTCGTGGACACGTCGATCACGCTTCCGGCCCTGGCGCCGTCGAGCGGCGCGACTGTCGATTCGAGCCGGATTCAAGCCGTTCGTAGCGCCAAAAGAAGTTAGCTTCAAGTTAATCTAGAAGCAATGAAAAGGCTTCTAGCGTGTTTTACCCTCCTGGCCCTGTCTGCCTGTGCTCCCAAAGAACCTGATCTTCGGTCCGCGCTCAATAGCATCACGACCGACGAATTGCTGAGCCGCATCAAGGTTCTTTCCTCGGATGAGTTTGAGGGCCGCGCTCCCGGATCGAAAGGGGAGGACTTGACCGTCAACTACCTCACGGCCGAATTTCAGAAGATCGGGTTGAAGCCTGGCAATCCGGATGGAACGTTCATCCAGAAGGTGCCTCTTGCGGGAATCCAGTCCGATTCGAAGACGGAGATTACGGTCAAGGGGAAGAAGCTGGCGCTTGCCCCCAAGGTCAACTACATCACGTTCTCCCACCGTTACGAGCCCACCGTAACCGTGAAAGACTCGCCCATCGTGTTCGTCGGCTACGGCGTGGTCGCTCCGGAATACGGCTGGGACGACTATAAGGACGTGGACGTAAAAGGCAAGACGATCCTGATGCTGATCAACGATCCGGCCGTTCCCGATCCGCAGGATCCTTCCAAGCTCGACGAGAACATGTTCAAAGGCCGCGCGATGACCTACTACGGCCGCTGGACGTACAAATACGAAATCGCCGCGGAAAAGGGAGCGGCGGCGGCCTTGATCGTGCACGAGACCGGACCCGCAGGGTATCCGTTCGAAGTCATCACGGGGAGCAATGGGCGGGAAAACTTCGATATCCAGCGGCCGGATAAGAACGCGGGCACCGTTGGAGTGCAAGGCTGGATGACGTTCGACAAGGCTAAGGAACTATGCGCGCTCGCGGGTCAGGATCTGGATGCGCTGAAGAAGGCCGCGGTCCGGAAGGATTTTCGTCCCGTCGCGTTGCCCGCGAAGGCAAGTTTTGAGATCCAGAATACGTTGCGCGAAGTGAATTCTAGAAATGTGGTGGCGAAGCTAGAAGGCAGCGATCCGGCGCTTAAGGATGAATACGTAGTCTACACCGCGCATTGGGATCACTTAGGCCGCGATCCGAACCTTCAGGGCGACCAGATTTACAACGGCGCGCTGGACAATGCTTCGGGAACCTCCGCACTGCTCGCTCTAGCGCAAGCGTATGCGAAGCTATCACCGCCCAAGCGATCGATCCTTTTTCTTTCCGTGACCGCCGAAGAGAAAGGACTGCTCGGCGCGAAATACTATGCGGAGAATCCGCTCTATCCCTTGAAAAAGACGCTGGCCAATATCAACATTGACGGAGTGAATCAATGGGGCCGCACCAAGGATTTCGAAATCGTAGGATTGGGGAACTCGACCCTGGACGACATCACTACGGAAGTAGCGAAATCGCAGGGCCGCGTCATCATCGGGGACGCTGAACCGGAAAAGGGCCACTACTATCGATCGGATCATTTCGAGTTCGCCAAGCAAGGCGTGCCGGCGCTCGACACCGGCGCCGGAATCGACTATATAGGAAAGCCAGACGGATACGGCAAGAAAAAGCGCGACGAGTACACCAACAACGACTATCACAAAGTCTCCGATGAGATTAAGCCTGATTGGGATCTCTCGGGAGCGGTCGAAGACATCCAGTTGTTGTTTCAAGTGGGCTATCGAGTCGCGGAGGGTGACAAGTATCCCGAGTGGAAGCCTGGGACGGAGTTCAAGGCGAAACGCGACGCAATGATGAAGCAGCCCTAGTTTAAGTTAAGTCGAGTTAGGCAGCGTGCAGGAACCACTGATCGACCACGACGCGTTGCGCGAACCAGCGCTTACCCACCAGGCGGTGCGCCAGGGAACTGATCAACTGCGGCGGGAGATGCCGGCCGAACGCTTCGAGCCACGGATATCGAGAACCACCGAGCTTCTTCTCGAGTAGCCCTCGATAACTTCCGAGGTCCCCGGCGACGATCCTCGACGCCGCCAACAGTCCGGATTGGATCGCCGGCAGGATCCCTTCGCCGCTTTGCGAATAGGCCAAGCCGGCGGCATCTCCCACGAGCAGGTAGCCATCGCCTGCGACGTCTCTGGTGGAATCTCCATAGAGCAGATACGCGTGCCCGTGCGGCGCGGGAGGGTCAAACGAGATTCTGCCGGTCGATTTGAGGAATCCCAGGAACTCATGGACGTGGCTCGAAAGCCGATGTAGATCGGCACGGCCCAGTCCGATATTCAGAACGTCACCTTTGCGGAAACACCATCCATAGCCCCTCATATCCGCGCAGAAATACAGTTCCGGCGTGTCGCCGCGCACCTGACAGTTCGCGAGCTGACTCGCATCCATCACAAATTCGGCCTCTTGCGCGACGACCGCCGATTCGTACTCCGCTTTGGCCCCCACCCGGCGCGCGATCGGACAGAAGTGTCCCCCTGCGCCGATCAGCACGCGAGCCTGTATTTCTTGGTTGACGATCCAGCCTTCTGGCCACCGTTCGAGAGTCTTGAGGGGAGCCCCCAGAAGAAGCTCCGCACCGCAACGTTTCAACAGAAAATCGTCAAACTCGCGGCGGCGGATGCCATAACTGACCGGCATGCGGCAGTCTATGTCCACGGGCGTGGAACCAATAGCTCCGATGCGAAAGCTGGTGATCGGCTGAAACACTCGTCCGGCGGCGTATTCCTCGGGATCGATTTCGAGCTCTGTAAGAACGGGAGGCGTGATCCATCCGCCGCAAACCTTATCGCGCGGGAAGATCTGCTTATCCAGAATCGCGACCTTCAAACCCGAGTGGCGTAGCGCCCAGGCGCAGGAGGATCCCGCCGGACCGCCTCCGACGATCAGGACGTCATAGCAGTTCATGGGCGGCGGTTTCCTGGGCGTAGAGCGGCGCGCGGGTCCAGGAGACGGGCGCGCACTTACACCCCGCAAAGGTGATTTGAAACAGTTGCAAGTATCCGGTCCGAAACCCCGCGATCGACCCGGCAAGATAGAGCCGCCAGGCTCGCTCAAACCAGCTATCGTAGCCCGCTACGACTTGATCGTGGGCCTTTTCGAATCGGCAAAGCCAATGCTCCAGCGTCTTGCCGTAATGCAGACGCAGATTCTCGATGTCCAGGACCGAGTAGTTCTGCGGCTCGAGAACATCCATCACTTCCCGCAGCGTGGGAGCATAAGCACCGGGAAAGATGCGCTTCCTGATCCACCGGCTGAAATCGCCCTTTTGGGTTCGGCCGATGAAGTGAAGCAAGCCCCGCCCGGAATCGCCCACTGCCCGATGGATCACGTTTCCAAATTCTGCATAATTCGCGGCTCCCACGTGTTCGAGCATCCCCACTGAAACGAAGACATCGAACTTGCCCCGAATATTCCTGTAATCGTCCTCGATAAATTCCACCTGTCCGCTCAGGCCGGATTCGGCGGCTCGTTGGGTCGCGTAGCGAATCTGTTCGCGTGAAATATTGAATGCCTTGACACCTACGCCATAGTGCCGAGCCATATGAAGCGCGAGCGCTCCCCAACCGCAGCCGGCTTCCACCACCGTCTCCCCGGGCTGAAGGCGCAGCTTGCGGCAAATATAATCCATCTTTGCGAGCTGGGCTTCTTCGAGCGTCGCCGAAGGGGACGGGAAGTAGGCACACGTGTAAGCCAACTCGCGATCCAACCACAGTTTGTAGAAATCGTTTCCCAGGTCGTAATGGCGGTGAATGTTGTGGCGGGACCCATTTAACGTGTTCGCCTGTATCCAGCCCATCCATTTCGACTTCAGCCGCTGGTACCAGTTGAAGTCGATATGGGCGTCTAACATCGCCTGGTAAACCACGTCCAGGGCCTGGACAAGATCTCCGTCTAGTTCGATTCGGCCTGCGGAGTAGGCCTCACCAAAGCCGACTTCCGGGTCTAACGCGAGTTCCAGCAACGTTCGGCGATCGCGGATCCAAAGTGTCGCGACGGGTTTTACGCCTGAAGGCGGCATGGCTTCGGTTTCATGCAGCACCATTCGGATCGGCGCAGGTCCGATCCCTTTGAAGACACGTTGCAGTAACCAATTGTCGAGGACCGAAGATCGCCGCTCCCCGCTCAGATCGCCGTGGAGTACCGTGTTCGACTGATTCATCTTCAACCCTTGGATTCGTTTGGTTGACTAAAGTTGCAGGAGCAATTCAACAACCGTAGCGTCGTTCCTGGGCAGCACAGACGTTTGAACGGGTCGTGACGTTACCTGCGTGGAATCACCCACCTCGACCCGCAAAGCCTGGGCGAGATGTATAATACGCGCATGTCACGGAATACCATCCTTGCGGCGTTTTTGTGCAGCCTGGCGGCCGTTCTGGTCCTGCCCCGCCAAGTCCGGGCGGCTGGTTCGGCCTTTCAGATAACCACTGTTTCCAACCGGCCTGACAAGATCAGCGGCGGCGATGTGCTGGTCCGGATTAACGTTCCTGAGACCGTTGCGGTGGGGCAAATGTTGGTGAGGCTTAATGGGCAGGACATCACGCCTTCGTTCCGGCCCGATGCGGCAGAGCACGCCTGGGTCGGCTTGGTCAAAGGATTGAAGCTCGGCCCCAATCAGATCGAGGTCTTTGCGAAAGCGCTAGGAACGGGAACTCCGGCCGCTCAGCTCACGCTGACTAATTTCCCGATTACCGGCCCGGTGTTTTCCGGACCCCAGGAGCAGCCGTTCATCTGCTCGACTGAGAACTTCAAGCTCCCCGACGGGTCGACGCTTGGGCCGCCGCTCGACGCCAATTGTTCCGCCAGAACGGTAGTCCAGTATCTTTATAAATCCACCGAGCCCGCAGCCGCCCGCGCGAACGCCCGAGTGGTAAACGCCGGGTTAAAGCCCTTGTCGAACTTGAAGACGTTGCCGGCGGACACTGCTTGGACCACCACCTCCATAGGACAGAAAGTGCCCTACGTAGTGCGGATTGAGACGGGAACGATCAATCGTGGAATCTACCAGATCGCGATCTTGCACGATCCCACCAGCGAGCCGGAGCCCGGCCCCTCGGTCTCGCCCAAGGGTTGGAATCATCGCCTGATGTATAGCTTTGGTCCGAGTTGCGATGGCGGATGGTACCGCCAGGGAACTACGATCGGAATCAGTGGGGGCGTTGTGGATGACGCCATCGTCAGCAAAGGGTACGCCGAAGCTGCCTCTACCCTGAACGTTTTCGGAAACAACTGCAACGATCTACTGGCGGCCGAAACCATGATGATGGTGAAGGAGCGGTTCATAGAAGCCTTCGGCAAGCCGCTGTTCACGATGGGCCAAGGCGCTTCGGGCGGCTCCTATCAACAGCTTCAGATCGCCGATAACTATCCGGGTTTGCTGGACGGAATCCTTCCGGGCGCGACCTTCCCCGACATTCTGGCCACGGTTCAGGCGCTCAGCGATATGCAACTGCTACACGAATACTTCGTCAAGCGGCCCGATGCGCTGACCGAAAAGCAAAAAGTAGCGGTTTCGGGCGTGGGAAACCTGAAAAGTGTAACCGTGGGCGCGACGCAGGCTGGACGCATCAATCCGACGGTGTATTGTCCGCAGGAGTTGCCCAAAGCGATGCGATACGACCCGGTGACCAATCCGAGCGGAGCGCGATGCGACGTTTTTGACCACACGGTCAATGTGTATGGACGAGATCCAGCAACCGGCGCCGCGAGGCGTCCGCTCGACAACACCGGTGTTCAATACGGCTTGGCGGCGCTCAATTCCGGCGCTATCAACGCGACGCAGTTTCTGGACCTGAATGAACGCGTCGGCGGGTTTGACAAGGATGGCAACATCATCCCGCGGCGCTCTGTAGCCGATCCTGTGGCGCTTCGCGCCGCTTACCGAACCGGACGGCTCACCAATGGTGGCGGCGGGCTGAGCAAGATCCCGATTATCGATATACGCCCCTACCGCGATCAAACCGACGCGGGAGACTTCCACCTCAAGTTCCATTCCTTCACGCTGCGGGAGCGACTGCGGAAGGCCAACGGCACCATCGCGAACGAGATTCTACTGGTGAGCGCGGGCGGGTTCTCGAACCCGGAACTGCAGGACTACGCGACCGTGAAGATGGACGAGTGGCTGACCAATCTCAGCAAGGACATGACCGGCGGTTCAGTCATGGACAAGATCGTTCGCGCCAAGCCCGCGGATCTGACGGACTCTTGCTACACGGCCAATGGCGAGCGCATCGTTGAGCTACAGACGTTTACCGGCGGGCGATGCAACGAGACGCTTCCGGCCTTTCCGTCGCCTCGGATGGTCGCCGGTGGGCCGATGACCAATGACGTCTTGAAATGCCAGTTGAAACCGGTCGACATGAAGGCCTACAAAGTTACGTTCACCGATGCCGAGAAGAAGCGGCTCACGTCGATCTTCCCCAACGGGGTTTGCGATTTCACGAAACCGGGCGTAGAACAGCAGCCATTGGCCGGGAGCTGGCTTTCCTTTTAAATCACAGTTCGGAGTATAAATGCAATTTCTTGAAGAGAGCTTGGTCGAGCTCATCACTCAGACCTCGACCAATTTGCCGCCAGACGTGCGGGAAGCGATGGGCATGGCGATTCGCAGTGAGACGCCTGGAACGCAGTCTTCCCAGGCCTTGAGCGTCATCGCATCCAACATCGATATGGCCACGGATGACGTTGGGCCGATTTGTCAGGACACCGGCATGCCGACGTTTCATGTCCATACGCCGGTAGGCGTGAATCAAATCACTTTGAAGAAGGCCATCCGCGCGGCGATTGCCGAGGCCACGCGGCGGGGGAAGCTCCGGCCAAACTCCGTGGATTCGCTCACCGGGAAAAACACCGGCGATAATCTGGGCGTCGAAACTCCGGTGATTCATTTCGAGCAGTGGGAGCAGGACGAGATCGAAGTGAAGCTCATTCTCAAAGGTGGCGGCTGTGAGAACAAGAACATTCAATATTCTCTTCCGTCTGAGCTCGATCATTTGGGCCGCGCCGACCGTAATCTGGAGGGCGTGCGCAAATGCATCCTGCACGCCGTGTGGCAGGCGCAAGGGCAAGGATGCGCTCCGGGCGCGGTGGGCGTGTGCATCGGTAGCGATCGGGCGCACGGCTATGCGCTCGCCAAGAGCCAGTTGTTCCGTACGCTCGACGATGTGAACCCGGTGCCGGAGTTGGCGAAACTCGAAGCCGAGATCATGCAGGAAGCCAACCGCATCGGCGTCGGCGCGATGGGCTTCGGCGGAAATGTCTCTCTGATCGGATGCAAAATCATGGCCGCGAACCGGCTGCCGGCGAGCTTTTTCGTCTCTGTCGCCTATGATTGTTGGGCCTATCGCAGGCTGGGCGTAATGCTCGATGCAGACAGCGGCGCCATCACCGGCTGGCTGTATCGCGACCCGTCGCGTCCGGTTGAGAAGATGGCCTCGGGCACAGGATTTCCTTTAAGCCGTCGCGAAATCGTGCTTCGGCCGCCGCTTACGGAAGACATGATGCGCGCGCTCAAAGTCGGCGACGTGGTGTTGATCAGCGGGGAACTCTACACGGGACGCGACAACGTTCACGCGTACCTGATGAAACACCCTCCGCCCGTCGATCTGCACGGTTCCGTGATTTATCACTGCGGCCCGGTGATGCTCAAGCAGGGCGAGACCTGGACCGTCAAAGCCGCCGGACCAACCACCAGCAGCCGCGAGGAGCCCTATCAGGCCGACATCATCAGGAACTACGGAGTGCGCGCAGTGATCGGCAAGGGGGGCATGGGCAAGAAGACGTTGGGCGCGTTGAAAGAATCCGGAGCCGTGTATCTTAACGCGATCGGCGGCGCGGCCCAGTATTACGCCCGTTCGATTGAGAAGGTGCTCGGTGTTCACCTGCTCAGCGAGTTCGGCATCCCCGAAGCGATGTGGCATCTGCGGGTGAAGGACTTCGTCGCCATCGTCACCATGGACGCGCATGGCAATAGTCTTCACTCGGATGTGGAACAAGCAACCGCGTCTAATCTTGCCGAGCTAAACAGAGCGTCATAAGTAATTGCGCATCGAACCAGAACGTGGTCTCCTGGAATTATGAGACCACTCGTCATATCCGACGCCGCTTCGGTGTTGGGTTTGCAACAAGAAATTCAGCGATCGGAGGAGTCGCGATACGACCATCGGTTGCACGGTGTC
>JBEKBK010000226.1:0-12763 GCA_050015435.1 Bryobacteraceae bacterium | reverse complement strand
TGAACTTCGCGGATTGACCGGCCGGATACGCTTGAGCACTCAGATTGTTAAAGGTTGGACCAGCAGCGCGCGCGCCGGTATTCGGAGAGAACTGGAAATAGCCTGCCGCTACCACCTGATACGGTGCGGCGGGTGCGGACACCGCGCTGGATTCTACGAACAGAAGTTCCTGCAAAACTCGAGTGGGGACCAGGAAAGGGCGCTGTGAATCGTCGACTGTCACGGAGCTCGCGATCCATCCCGGCTTCAGACTCACGGCGAGTTCCGCCAGCAGAACGCATCGTTCCGGCGGGGGACAACAGGGGCCCGCGCCCTCCGCGGAGTTGATGAACGGACGGACCTCAGTGATCCAAGTGCGAAGCGCCGCGCGGCGGAAATTCGCCCGGTCCGATGCCTGAATGGCGTAAGGCGGCCCAGCGGGCGGAGATCCCTGGAACGGTGGCGAGCCGGCGGCCAGGTCGCGGACCAGTTCCTCAACTTCCGTCAGAGTGAGAAACGGCGGCGTAGCCGAAACCTGAATCTGGTTCAGCAGCGTGGCCAATGCTTTCACTGCGTCATCTTCGAGTTGCGGAGGCCGGAACTCGCACAGGCCGCTCGATCCGGAAACGCCATTCGGAGGTGAACCCATTGGCGGTGAACCGTACGGAGGAGATTCCACGCGGTCCAGGCACAGCATTAATTCGAATGAGTCGACGATGCGCGAAGGAGCGGAGGAACTGGTGGTGCTGCTGCAAGGCTCGCCGGGAATCGGCACGACATCGGTTTTGCATTCGCGGTAACACAGAACCACGCAAAGATTCAGGAGCGGCGGCATCGAGCCCAGTGCGGTGTGCAGCGCCGCGGAGTTGGACGCTAGCCACTCGTTGACCTGCACGCACATGACCTGTGGAACATGGATTTCCTGGCCCTTCGGATTGACGGCCCAACCCGGAGTTACCTGCACCTCGAGTACCGGCGAAGTCTTCACGCTGACGTCCAGGCCGCAACCAGTGCCGTAGCCGTGCAGCAGGCGATTCTCCAGGTAGTGCTTCGCCAGAAAATAGGTGTCGGACTGGAGGAATTCTTCGACCCCCAAGACGAGGCCAAAGGTGTAGTTGACGCGCTTCGCGGGATCGAGCTTCTGCAGGCTGGGTGATGCCGTCTGAAAGGTCGTGCTCATTTGCCAGGTCCACCGCACCGGATTCGGGCAGGTTGCTTCAATTGATTTTGGCCGGCGACGACTCGTCCGCGCACGGTCCACGGCGCGATGTAGCCGAGATAGGACGCCCCCGCCGTGGTTTGGTCGAGCGCCAGCGCCGCAAAACGGCTGCTGGGACCGGCGACGGTCTCGATGCCGACTCTCGATTGTCCAACCGTGAACGCGGCCCAATAAAGTTTCACATCAAAATCGGTGTGCGCCGGTTTTTCCTGCTGCGTGACGCGCTGCGCCACCTGCTGGCGCTGTGTCTGCGTAGCCAGCGAGTCCGTCAATCGCACCGGCACGATGACGCTGAAGCGGTAGGCATTCTGATCGGTCGGCAGGACGACCGACACGAACAGAATCCAGTCTTGCAGGAACGGGCCGCTCTCAGGCAAGGCCTTCACCAGTTGCGCGTTCCAGAGCTTCGCCTGAATGTCGGAGAAGCTCGCCAGCGAGGCGGCGCCGGTTAAGCCGTAGGCTTGATTCAAGTCGGAAGGCTGACTGTATCGCCGAGTTAGAAAGTCCTGGTAAGTTGGCAAATCCGCCGCAGTAACAATGGCGTACGTGAAACTAAGTTGATTGGTGACGAACTGGGCCCAATCAGCGGCCTGCGTCTGGCTGGCGGGCTGAATCGCGGGGAATAGGAGATGGGCATCGTTAAATCCGCTGAAGTTGGTTAGCCAAGCCTGGTTCAGCGCGCCGATGGTGCCATACGTCGCGCTCAGAAAGGCGATGAACTGCTGGTTCAGAGAAGCGGAGCCTTGCGCCGGCGTCCACGGCACGCCCGTCGTGATTGCGCCTGCCGCGCGAGTTTCGGAGGGATCGCCGAAGACCACGCCAGGCGCGTTCCGCAGCAGATAGTGTTCGACGATCCGCACGGAGAAATGCTCCGCGTCGGCGGAATCGAACAACGAGGCATTGGCGCACTGATCGAGCGCCAGCCGGAGCATGCGGATCACGCCATCGGGTGTGCCTCGGGTCTGGAAGAAACGGGGCGCGTTGGCGAGGAAGAAACGGCGCGTCTGCTCGGTCCAGGTGAGGTCGAAGCTGATGCCGAGCCAGCTCGCTAGCCACGCCAGATACTCGGCGGGCACTGTACGCGAATCGAACAACTCCTGTACTTGCAGAATACGTCCCTCGAGAACCGTGAAAGTGCCTTCGGGGTTGGCCAGGTAGCGATCCAGGAAATCGGCCGAAGTTGGGTTGTTCTGATAGACGATAGGCAGGTATTGCTTCAGGTAGGAAAAACGCGGATAATACGCGCGCACCGCCTGCACGCGCGGCGTGTTGTTACCCGGTCCGCTGAAGGTGAGACGGATCTGGAGATAGCGGCCTCTGGCAGCCTGGAAAAGGAGT
Organism: Bryobacteraceae bacterium; assembly: GCA_050015435.1. Taxonomy (GTDB): domain Bacteria; phylum Acidobacteriota; class Terriglobia; order Bryobacterales; family Bryobacteraceae; genus Palsa-187. The sequence goes on along the minus strand of JBEKBK010000226.1, from coordinate 10,227 downwards.
TCCCAGGTGCCGAAGCCAGGACACTGGCAGTGGCGCGCAAGTTTGTAGTAAGGAATCTCGGGACCGGTGAGTCGGAGATAGGGTTGCGGCTCGGCATTCCATTCGGCCCCGGCGAACAGATCGCGCGAATCCACCGCGCGGCTTTCCACCAGCAGTTGAGTTCCCGGAGGAATCGCCCCGTCCATCAGCAGGCGATGCCAGACGCAGCCGGGCAATTGGCCGTCGAACGCTTGCTGGGTAGGATCGCCGGGCTGGGTCGGATCGCGCTGGGGAAGAATCAGCGTCCCCAGCGTTTCGAAGCGGGCGCGGGGCTGCGGAGCGAGCACGGCCCAAAGCTGATCGTAGTCGTAGCTGACGCCAGTCGGACCGGTCACCAGAGCCTTCCCTCCGAAGCGCAACATCGGGAAGAATTGCGTTTGCGGTTCGGTGGCCCAGGCGGTGGTGGTCGAATCGTAATTGAAGGCGAAGGTCTGGATTCCGTGAGAATCGGCGACGTAGAGCGTGCCCCCGAAGAAAGCCAGGTCCTGGCCCAGTAGCGGATAAGTCGAAGGTTCGGCTAAGTCGAGCTGGTTGAGCGGAACCGGCGGACCGAGCAAGTCCAGCAAGCGATAGCGATACAGCTGCGAATAGCCCAGCGACGGCGGGCTGTCGAGAATCAGCACGCTGCCGTCGGGCAGCGCCTCAATCCCGATTGCGCTAAGGGCTGCGATTGGCATGGCGTTGCTTCCCGACACGTGCTCCACGCTATCGCACGGCGTGCGGAAAACGGCCGATTGTCCCGCCGGCTGAAAATCCTCGGGGCGCGCGGGTTGGCCGGGCGGCGTCTGCGGTGAGAGCACGCGGAAGAATGGGTCGAGTCCCCAATACTGGCGATGAATCCGATCGAGAATCCAGACGCCTCCGCCAGGCGCCGCGGCGATATCGAACGGCGCGAACGGGACATCCGGCGGCCAGCGGTATTCGAGTGGCGGCGCGCCGGAGTACAGGTCGAAAAGTAGCAGGCCCGGTCGGTTTAGCAGACCAACCGTTAAATAGTGATCCGTGGTAACGGCAAGGCCTCCGAAGGTGTAGCCATTTGCGGTCGGGTTCGACGCGGGCGAGAATGCTCCGGCGCTGGTCGTCACGCATGGACTCCGCTGGGCGGGCCAGAACGTTCCAGCGTGCCGTTGCCCCACGCCCAGAATGAGGATCTGATCCTGACCGGGGCTGACCCAATAGTAGTTCCCGAATTGGTCCTGGGCCGCGCCGCGGCGGCTAGTAGAGTCGAGAACGGGAGCCTTGGGCGCTATGGGAAATACGAAAGCTTTCTGAGCTAACGCCACCGTGGCGTCGGAAGAACGGTATTCCAGGTTCGAACCGGACGGCGGTTCTTGCGCTAAGCCGAACCAGTCGGCGTCACCGTATACCAGGTGGAAGCGAGTCTGATTAGCGTCCATAGGTTTCTCTAACAGCCGGACGGAAGCACCGGAACCGGCACCAGGTTCGTCACCCCTGTCGTCGTGGTGGGCTGCGTCAGATCTTCCGGATCGCCCGAGTTGGCGGCCACGTTATCCAGACGCGGCAACTGTAAGTTGGCAATCGGAAGGGTCTGAATACTGGCTCCGGACGAATCCCACATCAGCACATTTCGAATATCGGAAATGCCCGGGACTCGAGCGGCCTGCGCCAGCAATTCCCGATCCACGACCGGTTTCTGCAACGGCCAGCCTGTTCCCGCAGGTCCTCCGGTCAGTGGCGAAAGATAGCTGCTGATCGCGGTTTTGACCGCTTCGGCAACATCGGCGATATCCTGCCCGGCCACAATATCGAAACCGACCGAGACGGTGAGGTCCTGATAAGCTGGTCCAACCACGTGGATCTCAGTGGTCAACAGGCGGCGCGGCTCAAGGTAATTGCAGACCGCTTGCAGGAAGTACAGATCGGGAACCGGACCTTGTGGAGTCGTAGGATCGTTCGGGATCACCATGACCGTCACGACGCCCGGAGCCGACGTTCCCGAATCCGGATTATAGAGCGGGATCACTTCCACGCGGCCCATGTACACGCCGGGCGTCTGGTTCACAATGTCCTGGAAATCGGTAGCGGAGACGGCGCGGCCGGCGTTTTGCAGATAAAGCGGAATGCTCCGCGCGGCTTCGTCCGGTGTTTGTCCAGCATCGCCTCCCAAAGTGGGAAGCGGATTCGACACCTTGAACCCGGCGGGAAGCTGGTTGCTCGACTGAATCGCGCCAATACCGACATTGCCCGCAACGCCGCCGCCGTAGGAATAGGTCGCGTAGATCGCCCCGTTCGGCCGCGCGCCTTTCAGTCCGGTGCCGAACGTGATTGTGCCACTAGCCGGGTCGACGGTGTAGACCCGCGCGTTTGCCGAGTCGAATACTTCCGAAGGCGCTGCTAGGAGATCGTCCGTCTGGGTCCACTGCACCCCGTTGACGCTGATCTGCACGGTGCTGGCGAGCACCGGAGTGTTGACCAGCGTGAAGGTCTGATCAGGATCGCCGGTTCCGGTGCCAACGAACTCTACAGGAACTGCAATTTCCTGCGTGACCTTGGTTGCATTGATGCCCAGCCAGTTGAAACTTGCCTGGGCGATGCTGGGCGCCTGCGCGTCAGAGGTTGCGGGCAGCCGCACTCGAATCCAGGTGATCACGCGAGGCTGCAGAGACGGATCCTGATCCTGCAAAGAGGGCGGAAAATCACCGACCCCGTCTTCAAGCGGCCCGAGGCTCCAGACACCGATGGAACTCGGTCCCGGCAGAGTCAATTGCACCAGTGTGAGATCGGTCAAAGGGTTGCCGTCGGCGACGCTGGTGAGCCGCTGGTACACGGGAGCGCCGTTGTTTAGCTGCCCGGTGGCGATTTCATACACCAGGGGCGACGTCGTCTGCGAACCTGCGGGCGCCGCCGGCTGGATGATGAGTTCGGAGGCGATAGAGGCAGGCGCGATCCCCAGGGTCAGCGTCTTGCCCGCGATTTCATTTATGACCGCGCTATTCGCGCCAGCGTCGATCGGACGCGTCAGAAGCGCGATCCATAAAGCCCGGTCCACGATACTTCCGTCGCCGAGGTTGGCTACCGGCATATTCGAAGGACTAACCGGAGGGTCGAACGATTGGGTCTGATAAAACTGCAGGCCCGTGGTGGGGTTGGTATAGGCGCCGTACAGCTGCTGGTAGGTTTGAGCGGCCGCGTTTTGTTGATCCTGCGCGAGTCGGGAGCGCATATAGATTTGCGCTTGCACCGGCAGCACCGCCAGGCCGCGGCTGGTCACGAAGCTCACCGAACCCGCCGTTAACGGCAACTGAGGCTGCAGCGTCACGGTCTGCATCGAGCCGCGATCGTTGCTGAAGGTGACGACGCCCGAAGCCGCCTGCGCTGGCGTAACCGGCACCCCCAGCAATTTTAAGAACTTTTGCAGATTCTGTTGGGGAATCTGGTTGCATAAATACGACAGGTTGTCGACCATGAAGGCGAACAACTGCAAGATGGTGACGCCGGGATCGGTATTGTTCTGGTAATTGGTGTACTCCGGGTTGTGTACCGGGATGCGCGCCAGCGCCTCGCTGAGGATCTGCGCGAAGTTTTGCGTCTGGATGATCGGAGCGGCGGGCGTCATGGCGTCATCCTTGCAACTGCAGCGTCAACGTAATCTGGCTCGCCAACTGATTGGCCACCAGGCGATATTGGATACTGGCGATGGCCGATTGAGGATCGTTGGGGTCCGCATCCACCGACACCGAATCCACCGCGATGCGCGGCTCCCAAAGTTTCAGCACGCGCGAAATCTCGGTCTCCACGGCTTTCCGCGTGGCCGGGTTATTGGGAGCGAATAGGTAAGTGGCCAGCGAGGAACCGTAATTGGGGAACATGAGCCGCTCGCCCAAACGCGTCAGAAGCTGAATCTGGATCGATTCGCGCACATTCTGCGCGCCCGCCGATGTGGCCCATTGGCCCGTGGCGTCCAGGTGCGGTGGAAAAGCCAAGCCTCGTCCGAAGATCTGTCCTTCATCGATCGCCATGGTCAGCCCTTGCCTTTCAGGGTCGGTACCGGGAAGCAGATTTTGAAGAAGGGAAGCCAGAAGAAAACAATATTCAGCGCAATAACGATGACCAGAAGCAGAATCAGCGCGCAGATGGTGATGATGGGAATGGAGAATGAGCAGATCATCCCGATACCGACACCAGGCGCGCCGGGCGGGCCGTCCGTCATCTGCTTGAGGCTCTGGAAGCGCGCCATCTGGTTGCGTAATTCGTCCGAGATCATGAACACAACCCCCTTGTCGTACTTGCGCAACGCGGCGGCCGAAGTATCCACCGGAAGCGCCACCTGAATGCGCCGGGCCGGCGCGTCCGAATCGAAGTAGGACGCCAGGAGAAACGGCTGGCTGGGTTGGCTGACGATGATCTGTTTACATTGCGGGCGGGAATAAACGCAGCGCACGATGAAATAGAAGTCGCCCTGCGGGTTGGCCGGATTCTGAGCAATCGGCGGTAGCGATGGAGGCGCCGGGCTCAGGCTGCTCAAAGCAGGCAGGGCCGCGTAGAGAGGTTGCTTCAACGTCGAAGGATGGAGGGAATTCGCGGGATCAACGAGCGAGTACGGCGTGTAGCCGGGAGGCGGGAACGTCGTCGCCGGGCCGGCGGATTCGAATTGCAGCTCGAATTTCTTGGCCGCCACCAGCGCCTCGATCAGCGCCGGCCCGAGCTGATGGTAGAACGCCGCCTCGGCCGGGGTCAAGGATGGTACCTGGCTGCTGTCCTGAAAAGCGTTCCAGGCGGCGGATAGGTAAGTGATGAGGAAATTCGCGAAATCCAGCAGGATCAAGGCGGAGGATTGCTCGGCGCTTGCCTGGTTGTTCGGATCGGCTTGATCGGCCGGCTCCAGTTCTTTGTTCCACCAGATATTGAGATTGATCCACGTCGCCATCACCTGGCGCTGAAACAGTTGCATCCGCGGGTCCGATGTCAACGCGTTTCCGCCAGCGCTTGCAGTGCTGCCCGTCCCATTTCCCGCGGTGTTGGCGCCGATGTACTGCTGCCGCCGGGAGGCGGGTATCAGCCCGGTTAAAACGCGCCGCGAGGTCCCATTGGAGCCGGTTAGAGCCGGGGAAAGAGGAATTTGTTCTTCGCCCGCGACGGGAGCCGGAGTGGGGCCGGACACGGCGCTCCATACCGGCTGATCGCCCGGAATCCAGGCGTATTCGGTGCATTGGAGCGGGTTATAGACCGCGCAATCGGCTGCCGTGAAGCCGGGATTCGGCCGGAGTTGGCGAACCACGAACGCCACGGTCTCTCCCGCCGGCTTGTTGATGCTGTGATCGGGTAACCCCGGAATGCGGCAGGTGAGCGAGGAAGCGATGATATAAAATCGCGCCTGCACCGGCTGATAGAGCTTGAGAGGTAACGAATTGGCCGCATCAAATCCGGCCGCCGGATTTTGCCAGTTTTCGCCTTGCGCGACATAATTGCGAAGCGTCTGAGGATTCGACTGCAACACGCTTTGCAACTGCGGCATGAAGTTGTCGCTCGAAAACCGCAGGATCGCGGGACGGCGAAAAGGAGTCAAGTCCTGCACCGCGCTCAATTCGTTCCAAAGCGGTGCGGGCGTCAGCCATTGTACTTGTGTGCTCATAGCTTCACCAGATATTCCCCGCGCCAGGTGTATAACTGGCGCTCACCACGCTATTGGTGATCACTGTGTCGGCCTGCACCACGCCGCTGAATTGCGACATGCCGGCGTTGACGCTCACCATGCCGGCGGACACCTCGGCTTGCGACGCCGTTACCGAAACCTGCGCGGAGGCGTTGACCGTGATCCCGCTCGAATCCAGCCGGATGGAATTGCCGTTGCTATCCTGTATCAGCACGGACCCTGGGCCGTCCTGAAGAACGATCTTCTGGCCACCCGGCGTCTCCAGCGTGAGGCTCTCCGAACCCTGGGTATCGTCCAGCGTGATCGCCACGCCGTTGCGTGAACGAAGTTTCTTCACGTTGTTGTTGCCGGCCGAATCCATGGATTGCGGCGGCGAATCCTGGCCATTCCACAACGCTCCAATCACGCACGGATTGCGCGGATCGCCGCCCAGAAAAATGACCAGCACCTCGACGCCGGCATCGGGAATGAACCAGGTCCCCTGATTGTTGCCCGCCATCATCGTGGAAAGACGAGCCCAGGCTTCGTAGGACGCACCGTTTGAATCCGGCGACCAGGGAAGCGCGATCTTAACTCGTCCTTGATTGTCCGGATCGCGCACATCCTGCACCAGCGCCGGATAGGCTCCATAAAAGCGTCCACCATAGCCTTTCGGCGCGCGCGCTTCGACGATCTCTTCAAACTCGATTTGCGCCTGCACTAAGAACTCCCGATTCCGGCCCGCTCCACGGCGAACCAGGTCCGATATCCATTCGATTGATCGAATAGGTGTCTTACACCGGTGACGTAAAACGCGCCATCAAACAACGGCCCCAACTGTTGCAACGTGAGGCGCGTTCCAACCTGAATCCGGCCGTCGCCATCGGCGATGCCGTTGCCGGTGACGAACCGGCGCGCCCACCGGCGATAGGAAGCTTCCGCTAGCGCCTGCGCTTCGCCTTGCGAGAACGGCAGGCGGTGCACCACCTGTTGATCGCGCTGGCCAATCGCCTGCTGCAGGATCGAACTGCCGCCGGTATCCCCATTCAACTCCCCCCCCAGCGCCGAACTGGTAGCGCGATACGCAACCGGTTGCTTGGCGGAAACATCCCAGCCCGTGACATTGAAGCCCGTCGCTTGCAAAGCCAGATCGGCTGCGGCGGAGAATTCGAATAACCCCTCGCCGTAGGTGAGCGTCATCTGGTTTGCCGATCGCTGGCTGCGCGTTACCACGTTGAGCTGCTGGTCGTCCACCCACAACTCGGCATCGACCGCTGTGGCGCGTTCGCGCAGGAATGCCAGGTCGCTTTGATTCACCTGCGCCAGCACTTTGTAGGTCGGGCCGCTCACGTTCACGTTAGCCTGCAATCCTTGTTGCGACGCGACCTGTTGGAACAACGTGGAGTCGTCGATGTTCTCGAAAGTGCGGGTCCGGCGTGTCATGCGCAGGTCCTGTAGCCGGTCCTCGGCTCGCACCAGGATCTCCGGCGGACGGAGATGCGGGAATCGTGCTTCGAGCGCCATGATCCGTCCCGTAAAGACCTGCGACTGAGCGATCCCCGCACCCATCTGGATGGTGATGGGCGCGCCGAAATCGAGCAGCTTGCGGTCGAAATAAAGAAAACCGATGCTGGCTCCCGGAGCGCTTTTGTCGAAATTGGAGAAAGTGGCTTCGGCGCGATACAAGCCCTCGGTGGTCTCTTCCACCATCAGTTCGAGCAGACGTTCGCCGAGCAGCGTCTGAGACTGGCCGCTCACCGTGAGGATCGGGCGCGAACTGTAAATTGCGGGGGCCTGTCCGGCGTCGGGCATCGAGGTTCCTAGTGCGCCAGCACGCGCAGGCCGTTGCCCTGCTCACGGTCGAGCAGGGTCAGAATGTCGTGCGGACTGAGCCGCGGCTTCTCCGGCACCGGCGCGGACCCGCCTGGAGGCGGCGGAGATTGCACCGGCTCGAGCATCACTTCAAGTTCGTTAATGATTACCGCCATGAACTTTTCTCCTCAGGTGGAAATAGAAAGATTGACCAGTGTGCCGGGCGGCAGATTCCTGGGATTGGTAATGCCGTTGGCGCGCGCCACGCCTTGCCAATTGCTGATGCCCGCGTTGGCCGCCATTTGTTGCAGCGTGGCTCCGGATTGGGCCATCGAAAGCGGCGACGTGCCGATGGACGATGTGGGCGCCATGCCATTGGCCTGCGCAAATTCAAATTTCACATCGTGCTTGGAGAGGTTGATGGAAACGCTGGCGCGCAGCGGAACGCCGTCCGGGGAAAAGAGATCGATGGTCTCGTCCATGGAATCCATCGTTCCGCTAAACATAAACGATCCCCATTGAAATTTGACATTGGGTGGAACATTGTTGGGCTGCGTCTGATCGGTGGGACGTTGGATGGACATGAAATAGGCCACCTGCTCCGTCAGCTTGCGGACATCTGAAGGCGGTGTGCCGCTTTGCAGCGGTAGCGATACGTCGAACCACAATTCCATGCTCAGTTTGGTGGCCAGTGTGCCCGAGAATTGGGTGGTCGATCCCGCCGGCTGATTGCCTCCGGAATACGAATTGGAGTAGTTCAACTTGAGCGTCTGCGGGTTGAACTGCACATCGATACTCTTGCCTTGGCCGCCGATCTCGGCGAGTTGCGCTTTCTGCAGGTTTTGTGGCTGTGGCATGCGTCTTCATTCTCAAAGCAGCGCGTTCGGCAGATTCGAGCTGGGCTGCACGAGTGTCATCGATTCATACAAAATGGACATTTCTTCGATCGCGACTAGGCCGTCTTTGGCGTTCAACGCGGGCGCGCGCAATTTCACCGGCAGGCATCCGGTCAGCTCAAATTGCATCTGCTGCTCGCCTTCGCCGGAAAGCACGCTGATCGTCGCCGAGCCGCGCACTCCGCCGCCGCCGGGCGCGGCTACCGCTTCGAACCAGTTCCAGAGATCGAAGTTAGCGGTCATGCCGCGTTTCAGTGTGAGTTGCCCATATCCGACCTGGCCGGCCATATGGACCGGTCCGGTGTTGCGCCCACCTTCCCGGATAGTCTTCGGTTCGATGTTCATTTCGAGCCCGTCAACATCGGAAAACATCGCGGCGCAGACTGTGTCCGACACTCCGTCGACGTCGATTTCGACCAGAAAGTTAAACGCGGTGAACGGGCGCGCATCCGGCGCGGGAGAGTTTCCGATCGAGATTGAAATACTGGCCATGTCATGTCTCCTGGATGGTCAATAAGCCCCCGGTTTGCACCAGCCGCACGGTCAGGAAACGCATGGGAACCGACGGCGCCACCTGCAGCTCCACCACGAATTGCCCCTGGTCAAGCGCGGCTGGCGTATTGACGGATGCGTCGGTCACCACGCGATACGAGTCGGCCGCGGAGCTGCCGGCGAACGCTCCCATCGAAAGCAGTTGCTGCATCCATTGCGTGAATTGCCGCGTGACGGCGCGGCGGAACGAGCCCGAGATGTTCTGGAAGACATAGCGCACGCCTTCGCGCAGCGCCAGACGGCGCAGCACAATCATCAGCCGGCGCACATTGAGCGGTTGTAAGTCCGGCTCTTGGGTAATCAGCGTGTCCTGGCCCGTCAGGATAAATCCGCCCGGCTGCTGCGCAATCAAATTAATCTGACCCGCAAAGAAAGCTGTCGCCGTGCCCGCTGGGAGCGCCGGCTCGAGCGCCACGGCGTTCGCGATGGCGAGATTTGCGGGCGCGATCCAGGCACCGGAGGCGAGCGCTTTCGACGCGATCAATCCGCAAACCGCGCCATCCGGAACCACGGTCCGGAGGGAAAGCCCCGTGGACGTTGCCGTGTCCGGCGTAACGATCCATGGATGATACATCGCACCGTAGCTGAGCAGCGTCCCGGTATCCTCGGCAGCGACAAACTGCGCGAATTCCGCCGTATACGCCAGGGCGTCCGCAGTGTAGTGCGAGACCGGAAGGCTCAGGATGGCCACCAGGTCGCCGCGCGCCGCACCCATGCGGACCATGGCGCGGTGAACGGCCAGCAACACATTCTGGCTCGCGCTGCTGGGATCATTGACTTCCCACGGCGAAACCGGCTCGGCCGCAGTGCTGACGGTAGCCGACCACGGGCTCGACTTTCCTCCCCGCTGCGCATTGACTCGGAAATAGATCGAGGGACCGGGCGTCTGCCAGGTCTCGAAGGAGGTGTCTCCGCCCTGATAAATCGCAATGCCGGAATCGAATTGCGGATCGCCGGCGGACTGGAGCGTGAAGGAATCCGCCCCGCCGGGCGCCGGGGTCCACTGCAGCGTGATGCGATTGCGCTCCGCGGTCAGCGAAAGCGTGGGAGCTTTAAGCGGCAGTGCGTTGCATGGCGCAAAATCGCCCGTGCCGAGTTGGACCGAAGCCGTCCCCGGCCATGGCCCCACCCCAGCCGTTCCGTACGCGGAAACGCGATAGTAAAGCTCCAGCGGGCCTTGGGCGCTCTTGGTGAGCGTCAAGGAAAGCGCCCCCTCCGCATCGGTGGTCGTGACTGACGAGCCGAATAGCGGATCGCTCGATTCCTGAACGCTGTATCCCGACGCGCCCGCAACGGCGCTCCAGGATACGATGTAAGTCCCGCCCTCATCGGGTG
>JBEKBK010000225.1:0-12782 GCA_050015435.1 Bryobacteraceae bacterium | reverse complement strand
CCGAATCCAGGCTCCGTCAAGCCGAAACATCCGATGACTTCACCGGTTTGCAGCTTCGGCAACCAGCGCTGTTTCTGCTCCTCGCTACCGTAGGTGAGGATGGGATACATCACCAGCGCACCCTGTACGCTGGCGAAACTGCGGATCCCAGAGTCGGCGCGCTCGAGCTCCTGCATGATCAGGCCGTACTCGACGTTGCTCATTCCGGCGCAGCCATAACCTTCAAGATTCGCGCCGAAAAAACCCAGCCGGCCCATCTCCGGAATCAATTCCCGTGGAAATCGCGCATCGCGAAAGCAATCGCGGATCAGAGGCTGCACTCGCTCGTCCACGAATTGACGCGCGGTCTGGCGCACCATCAGTTCCTGTTCGCTGAACTGGGAGTCAATCAGGAGGTAATCTACACCGGGGAAGCGAGCCATGTGCGTTCATTTTACCCCGGTGGCGGATGTCCGGACCTACTTCTTGTGGATCAGGATACTGCCGTTAAAGGTCTGCATGATCAGTTCCGGACCGCCCCCGTTGATGGTGCCGTAAGTCGATTTATCAATGCGTACCCGATACCGGCCGCCGCTCCTGCGCTGGTCGTCCACTACCGGCGGGCGGGTGGTGGAATCGAGCTTGATATCGAAGTCGCTCCAGATCTCACCGTTCTCGGTTTTCATTCTGAGATTGGCCTTCACATCCGCCGGCAGGGAGACATCCACGGTGCCGTTCATGGTGACGAAACTCATCGACTTGTTGGGTGTTACGCGATTCAATGAAACCGTGATCTTGCCGTTCTGCGAATGCGCTACCACGGCGCCCGAAGCGTTGGTGACCTCGATGCTGCCGTTCAAGTTCTCGGCGTCGATCTCGCCAGCGATATTCTCCACCAGGATCTTGCCGCCGTTCAGTGACTTCAGATTGAGTGAAGTCTGGCGCGGCACCTGCATCACGACGTCCGCCGAACCCGCGAACCCGCCCTTGATCGTGATGATATTGTTGTCTTCGACAATATCCAGGCCGGAGCTATTGTTGTCGATGCGATGCATCCCATCCGGAATGTTACGCGACCGGTTGCGTTCGCGGTCACGATCACGCGAACGTCCCGTTGACTCGATGATCGCGTCCTTGCCGTCGTAGCCTCTAACGGTCACGCTTCCATTGATCAAATCCACACGGAGCGTGCCCGGCCTCGAAGGATCGCGAAACGGCACGGTCACCCGATCCGCGGCATCTTGTCCCCATAGCAACGCGCAGCACGCCGCCCCCAACCACCAACTTTTCTTGCTCATTATCTCTCTCGATTTTTAATTAGCACATCGCCATTTAACGTTTCAAAATCCAACTCCGGCCCGCCGCCGCCGATTCGCACTCCGGTCCGACGATTGCCCCGAAAGACAAACTTTCCGTCCCGCTGCTCCGGTGGCTCTCCCGCAATCGGCAACGCGGACACCGGAAAATCCGTGAACAGCCCGCCGTTCATGGTCTTCATCTTGACGTCGGCATTCAGGCCTGGGCGAAAGCTGACATCCAACGCTCCATTCACCGATTTGAACGACGTCGCGCCTGTCGGATTCCGCGCGAATGTTACTTTCACCGGCCCGTTCACGGTATGCACGCTTCCGGAGCCCTGAATGTCGTTCATCTCAATTCCGCCGTTCACATTGCTGACGTTGAAATCGCCAGACGTTCCCTGCACGGTGATCTTGGACTTGTTGACCGTCCGCAGATCGAGCCTGATGTCCCTCGGAACTCGAAGCTTGAAGTCGTAAGCCGCGTGATACCCGCTGTAACCATGGCGGAACGGGCCATCCACCAGCAGCCGGAGCAGGCCGCCCTCCTGGGCCACATCCAGCCGAACTTCTTTCCTGGCCAGTGCGATCCGGTCCTGAGACTCGGCGCTTAACGTTCGCGTAATATCCCCTTCCACTGAACTGCCGCTCGATGCCGTGACATCGATCGAACCGGTCACGTTGTCGAGGATCAGCTCGCGTACTCCGGAGAAGGTCCGATGCTCGGTCGATTTGTCTTCGATCGTCTGAGCGAAGCCCGGCACACCCAAACTAAGAGCCAACACCAAGCCGGCAAGTCTCATTGAAGTTTCTCCAACGCCTGGCTGGCGTGTTGCCGGACGCCGGCGTCTGCCGACGAATCATTCGCCAGCGCCCGCAGTTCTGGCGCGGCTTCCTTCTCTTTCAGGTCCACCAGCAGATCGACCAGCGCGATTTGCACCAGGGGCGTAGGCTGTTTGCCGATGGCCTGCATGACGGCGCTGCGCATGACCGGGCTGGATCCAAATCCGTGGAGCGCATCCACCGCAGCCAGCCGGACATTCACATTGGGATCCTGATTCACGGTAGTCAGAAGGGCCGACAATACCTCCGTGTCCGTTGACGGCACGCGGTAAGCCCAACTGACACCGCGCAACCTCTCGCTGGCCGACTGCTCCTGCATCAACGAGAGCGCCACCATTTGACGCATGCTGCTGATTTCCCCGCGAAGCTGCGCCAGTTCCGGGCTCGCCGGTGATTCGCGTTTTTCCGGATGCATCGCATAGCCCACGCCCAGACCAATTACCAGCAGCGCGAAACTCACGCCCATCTGCCAGGCTGGCTGCTTCGGCCAGAACGACAAAATCTTTTCTCGCAGGCTCCTTCTAGGCGCGGATTCGAGCCCGTGCCGATACGCCGCGAGAGTCTCGTGGAAACGTGACCGCAAGTTCGCACTCGGCTCCTCCACTGCCACCAGTCCCAGTCGATTCCACAAGCCGCCCAGCCGCTCGGCTTCCACCCGGCAGGTTTCGCAGCTCGCTAAATGGGCCTCGAAGGCGAGTTCCTGAGCTTCTCCTAGAGAGTGGCTCCAGGATTCAAACATGAGAGGCTTCGCTTCGTCGCAAGTCATGACGCTTTTTCTCCCGCCAATGTGAAATAAATCTGTTCCAGAGCACGCATCGCCCGGTAGACGCGTACCTTCACCGTTCCAACCTCGCATCCCAGAATCTCCGCGATGTCGTCATACTTCATTTCCTGAAATCGGGTCAGCACCAGGATTTCCCGCTTCTCCGGCGGCAGAAGGTCGAGCGCACGCCGCAAGAGACCCAAGTCCTGAAGCTTTGCCGCGCTCTCCTCCGGTCCCGGCGCGGAACTCGCCAACTCCGGCCGCCGTTCCCCGAACTCCTCGATATCGATTACTTCCCCCCGCCGTTTCTGCGCCTGATCCAGGCTGGTATTGCGCGCGATCTGGTACATCCATGCCGTGAAGGACTGCTTGGGATCGTAACTGGTCCGGTAACGAAGCATCCGAAAAAATACATCCTGCACCAGGTCTTCCGACAACTCCCGATTGCGATTCATCGAGACAAAATAGCGGAACAGGGAACGATGATGGCGCTCGAACAGCAGCGCCAGTTTGCCCACCTGGCCGGCCCAAACCTGGGCCATCAGATTGTTGTCCGTTCCATCCACTCTCACAGGAGGATACCGCCTTCAGATGAAAAGGTTACGAGGCGGCGCGCCGAGGCAGGAGTGTTACGATGGCCAAGATGATCCTGCCGCTGGTATGGGCAGTTTGCGCCATCGCCGGCTACTTGTATTCCCGATTGCAGGGTATCCCAATCGAGATCACGCTCGCCGTGCTGCCGGCTTTCTTGCTGGAAGCGACGTTTTTCACCGTACTAGCGATGGAAAATTGGCGTGCCCGCCTCGAAAAGCTGCCCCCGACCGCTCTGGCGATTGGACTAACCTTGGCCGCGATCGCGCCCTATTCCTTATCTTCGTGGGCGCTGGGCCGCTTCGAGTGGCTCGCCGTACTTGCCATCGGATCACTGGCAGCCGCGGCGTCGTTTTGGTACGTAGTACTGCCGCCTGAGCGCAAAGGGTGCGACGCGCCCCTTCATAGCATGCAAGGATCCGATCGCGCCGCACTCCGTTTTGCGCGGGTTAACGGAAACCCCGCTTCTGACCTGCTCTTCCTGCTGTTCATGGCGGTGGTGTGGCTGGCCAGATTCTTTCATGAGCTGTACCTCAATCCGCACCCTAGGGTGCCGCTGGAAGCGTTAGGACAGTTGATGTGGTTCCGGACGGGACTATTCGCCATGGTGAGCATACGGCGGATCAAAGGGGTCGGCTTCGGCTTCTGGCCGAAGCGTAGCGAATGGAAGATCGGGGCCTGGCACTATCTCTCGTTCCTGCCGGTGGCGGTGGCGATGGCGTGGGCCGTCGGCTTCGCGAAACCCCGCGTGCCATCCGCCGGGTGGGAAAAGACCTCGTTTCTGGTTGTCGCGACTTTCTTCGGGGTCCTGTGGGTATTGGCGCTAGGCGAGGAATTCTTCTTCCGGGGACTGCTGCAGCAGTGGATGACTGCCTGGTTTCACAGCGAGTGGGCAGGATTGGTGCTGGCTTCGGTCGTGTTCGGCTCGGCGCACCTCTGGTACCACGCTTTTCCGAACTGGAGATTCGCAGTGATGGCCGCGACGGCGGGGATCTTCTACGGTCTGGCTTTTCGGCAGGCCCGCAGCATCCGCGCCTCCATGGTGACGCACGCGCTGGTAGTCACAAGCTGGCGGATCTTCTTTTCTTGAGACACGGCAATTGGCAATATAAGGAGGAGATGATCATGGGAAAACCTGTCGTACATTTTGAGATCGGCTGCCGCAACCAGCGGGAGACCGAACAGTTCTACGCCGCGCTATTCGATTGGTCTATCGAGCGGCAGGGACCGGCATCCGTCATCAGCGCGGATTCACCAGGAGGCATCGGCGGCCACATTACTTCGCTCGGCCACGAACCCCATCACTACACCATGTTCTACGTCGAAGTAGACGATATCGCCGCGTACCTCAAGAAGGCGGAGTCATTGGGTGGCAAGACCATCGTTCCACCCGTCCCGATTCCAACGGGAATTTTCGCCTGGTTTTCCGACCCGGATGGCAATACGATCGGTCTGGTGCAGCGAAAGGTCTAGGGACTGGAGGCTCCTCCAGTCCCTTCTCACAAGCTAGAATATGATGCGCGCGACAACTTGGATGACGCGCGAGTTGCTGGTGAAGAACTGGGACCATTGCAAAAACTGAGAGCTGGTGGGTACAAGCTCGGTTCGACCGAGAGAGGCGCCGAGGTTCGGATTCGGAGAGACATCGTTGATCCACGAGCCGACATATTGCGCATGATTAAAGAGGTTGATGAACTGTCCACCGAACTCGACCCGCGTGCGCTCCGTAATGTTGAAGCGTTTCAGGATGGATAGATCGATGTTGTTGATCCCAGGCATGCGGACGGTATTGCGGCCGGCGTCTGCCAGCGCCCCGACCCCAGCCTGAACGTATCGAGCGCTCGGATTGTTCGCCACGTAGGCGACGATGTCTGAGCCCGTCGAAACCTGACCCTTTGCGTTGTAGCCAGTCACGCCAGAACCGACGGTCGCCGTGCCAGCCGGATTGACGATCGTACGATCTCCTGCGTTATCGCCGTTGAGGTTGGAATCGACACCGCTCTGAATGGTCGCCCATTCACCGGTCTGATACGTGTAGGTGCCGGTGACGTTCCAGTTGGAAACGACGTTCTTCATGACCCAGCCCTTGTTCTGGAGGAATTTGACGTCGTAACTCGGTGTGAACGTGAGACGATTCCGATGGTCGAGCGCCGAATTAGACCAGTCCGCCGCCTGGTTTTGGAAATCCTGGCCACGGCGCGGCGTGAAATACGTGGAGAACAAGCTCGCCGTCGAATCGTCCTGCGCATGGCTATAGGTGTAAGCCAGCACATACTGGAAGTTCTGGGAGTAGCGTTTGGTCATCTGGAACGCGAGTCCGTTGTATTTGGAATTGCCGACCGGATTGAAGCCCACCAGATTGGCGTCAAACCCGTAGACGGAGAGGTTATTGTAAGGAATCGCCGCGGTCGTACCCGGAGCCAGATAAGACTTGACACCGCCGAGAGTCTTACCGAGAGAAGCGAGTTGGGCCGCCGACGGCATCGTGAAGAAGGTCGGAACGTAGTTGGTAGGTGTCACTTGCGGGACAACATTCAGACGATCCTGAACATACAAATGCACACCTTTGGTGTAAACGTAGCGCGCCTCCACCGTATAGTCCTTGCCGAGCACTCGCTGAATTCCCAAGGTCCCGTTCAGCGCATAAGGGCGATTCTGATTCCACGTGTAGGATGAAATGGCCCCACGCTCGCCGGCTAATGTTTGGGCGGAGACGACCGGAGCCGTCAAACCGCCATTTGCCAGGAAGTTGCTTACCGGATTACTAGGGTTCACATCCTGGGTGGTTTGATAGAATGCCGGATTCGCGTTCTCGCTCAAGTTTGTATAAGGAAGATCGAAAGACCGGCCGACTCCTCCCCGGATCGACCACTTTTGATCGTGTCCAGGAGAATACGCAAAGCCGAGCCGCGGAGACCAGTCATTCTTGCTGACTTTGGGATTGATAAAACTAATCACGCCCGGCACATCGGCGGGAGCGCTGTACAGCTGAGCGCGGGAGGCCACCGGCACCGTGACGATCTCATATCGAAGACCAAGGTTGAGAGTCAGGTTCGACCGAAGCCGGAAGTCATCATTGAAATACGCCGAATTCTGTAGAAAACCTTCGGGGACTCCGTTTGCCGCGCCGAATGTCCGCTCTCCAGATACACCGCTGATGTTACCGCCACTCGGCTGCTGGTCCAACAGATACTCTGATAGCGTTGCGTAGTCATAGTCGCCTCTCACGCGCTGGATGAAATGGCTGGTCAAAATGACATCCGTGAAGTTGTATCCGGCCTTAAGGGTGTGCCGGCCCACGGTCTTCGTGAGGTTTTCCTGAACTGAGAACAAGTTTTGAACGGTGCCGCCCGGGGCGTTCGGATCGGGTCCAAGCTGCATTTGCAGCTCGTCGATGCTTATGTTGGGAAAGGAGTTCAACCCTGGAAATGTGAAGTTTCCTACCGGTGTCTGGTTCTTATAACGGCTGAAAGAGACTCGCAATTCGTTCTCCATGGTCGGAGAGAAATTGTGAAACTCCGATATAGAACCCATGTTATTGAATGTGGTTTCAGAAGCGTAAAAGACTGGGATGGAAGCGAGGTTGTCGATTTCGGCCACGTTGTTGTTGATGTAGCGGCCGCGCACCTGATCCTTGGTGCTCACGTTCCAGTCGATCGAACCGAGGGCGTTGTACGAATTATTGTAGTTAGGCGAGGCAAACGCCAACGAGCCGATCGGGATGTTTGCGTTGCCTACCGCTACGGTGCCCTCGTTGTTCGTGGCAGCCACCGGTACATATTTCTCAAATATGCTGAGGTTGGTCTTGCTGATGCCACTCAATCCATTTAGAGCAGAAAGGCCAGCCGCGGTTGGGGCAAAGATCGGGGAACTGGGAGTGGAGGCCTGACCCACTGGAATATACTCATAATCAAAAAAGTAAAATAGCTTGTCTTTCTTGATCGGCCCACCGATCGTTGCGCCGAGGCGGTTCTCGTCGAAACGCGGGTTCGAACGGTTGCCATTGAGGACCAGCGTGTTATCCACCGCGTTGAGATTGCGGTTCTGCATGTACTCGTAAATCGATCCGTGGAGCTGGTTCGTCCCGCTCTTCAGGATGACGTTGAACACGCCGCCCGACGCACCGCCGAACTCCGGACTGAACTGGTTCTGCAAAATACTGAATTGAGAGATCGCGTCGTTGGGAACGGTAACCAACGGACCGGTTATCTCATGATTGTCATTATTGACGCCGTCGATCGCGAATGTATTGTTCTCAGACCGCTGGCCCGCGACGCTGGGTCCGGTTCCGTACCCGACTCCGCCCGCCATGGCTACGCCCGCATTCCCTAGGCTGATATTGTAAATACCTGCTCCGTTAGTCAGCTTCGAAATACCCGCAGTCGGAAGATTCCTCGCCGCCTCCGAATCCCACGTCCCTTGCAACTGCGAGGAACTGGTATCAATCAATGCCGGCGCTTCCTGGACCTCCACGGCCGTGCTCACCGTTCCGACGGCAAGCGTAAGATTCACGGGAACCGTGCGGTTCAGCTCGAGCTGAACACCCGCCACCGTCGCCGTGGCAAAACCCGCCGCGGTCGCGGTAACGCTGTACGCCCCCACCGGAACGTTGTTCAACCGGTATTCGCCGGCCGCATTGGTAACCGTGTCATATTTGACGTTGGTATCGCGATTGGTGGCCACCACCGTCGCTTTCGGAACAGCCGCGCCGGTTGCGTCCGTTACGGTTCCGACCATGTTACTATCTGTAGCCTGCCCAAATAGAGCGGCAGAAAAGGCAAAAAGCGCGGCCAGAGCCAGCAACGGCTTGGACGCATCCCGACGAACTTTCATAATTTCCCCCAACAAATCAATCGTGCTTGTCCCGCTGGATCTTTACGGCATCCGAAGAAACCGGCAGGCCCGTAAACTCGACGCGCTAACGTTGCGACGCCTTAATGCGGAAATTTAACACATGAAATGTATGCGAAACGACAAACCCCTTGCTGGCCAAACTCACCCTCGGCCTCACGCCCGAGTGCCTGGTTCCAGCGGACCTTTAAAAAGCAACTAGCTAGGAGCTTATCACGCGAAATCCTAATTTACAAGACGGTTAATATATACCCACCACTTTCAGGTGTACCCAACTTGAAGTTTTGAGATTCTCAACCGTTGCCAGTCTGAAGAAGAACCATCCGGCCCGAGAGATCAAAAGCGGGTGTGCCCGCAGGAACGTACCAGCAATCACCCGCGTTTGAGGGTTGCCCGTCCACCTCACCCTGGCCTTCGATCACGATCAGAAATTCGCCTCCGCTGGAGCGATGGTGGCACCGAGGCTGGTCGATTTCGAGCCGCGTGGTTGTGAAATGCTCGCAGGAAACGAGCCGTTCCCCTAAAGGCTTCTGCCGCGCACGCGAGCGCCCCAGATGACTCACCGCAAGCGCTGATTCAAGGTGCAATTCCCGCGGGCGGCCGTAGTCGTATAGCCGATAGGTAACATCGGAATATTGCTGGATTTCGCAGAGAGTAAGACCCGCACCGATCGCGTGTACGGTTCCGGCCGGAATGAAGAAGGTATCTCCGGGCGCCGCGTCGAACCATTCGAGCAGTGTCTCGATTTCTCCAGACAGCGCCGCCTCTTCAAGTCGTTCGGCGGATAGCAGCTCCCGGAATCCGGCGGCGATTTTCGCTCCGGGCTCGGCCGCCAGGATGTGCCACATCTCCGTTTTTCCACACGAATTGTGATGCCGCATCGCGAAAGCGTCGTTCGGATGAACCTGCACTGACAAATTTTCGGAGGTAAAAAGAAACTTGATCAGCAGCGGCGGATCGGGTATGCCTTCAAACCAGACTTCGCCGATTTTCCTGGTAGAGTTGGGAAACCACGGCTCCAGCGCCGTGGCGCCCCAGACCTTTTCGCGAAAGCTCGGTGTGAGACGAAGGGGACTCACGCCCGTTTGGCAATGAACTGATGCAGCCGATTCAACCCGCGCTCGAGCTCCGCCATCGAGGTCGCGTAAGAAATGCGGACGTGCTCCTGAGTTCCGAACGCTTCCCCAGGAACTACGGCGACTAATTCTTCGGAGAGCAACTGCTCCGCGAATTGGAGCGAATTGCCGATGGCGCCGCGGAACGCCACGCTGACGTTGGGATAGGCGTAGAACGCTCCTTGCGGTTCGTTGGCCTTCACGCCGGGAATCTGCCGCAGACGTGCGACGACATAATCGCGCCGCCGCCGATACTCGGCGAGCATGGTTGTCACCGATTCCTGGGGACCTCGCACGGCCTCAATTGCGGCCTTCTGCGAGATGGAGGTCGGGTTGGAAGTCGAATGGCTTTGCAGCTTCATGATGCCGCCGACGACCGGGGCCGGCCCGAGGACGAAGCCGATCCTCCAGCCGGTCATGGCGTAGGTCTTCGAAAGTGACCCGGCGACCACCACCGTCTCCTTCGCGCCCGGAAGCGAGGCCATCGAGAACGGTTCCAGATCGTAGAGGAAGCGATGATAGCACTCGTCGGTCATCAGCCAGATGCCGCGTTCGTGCGTCACGCGGACAATGCGCTCGAGCTGATCGCGAGCGAACACGGCACCGCTCGGATTGGAAGGCGAATTGATCATTACCAGCTTCGTACGGGGGGTCAAAGCTCGCTCGACCATGGCAGACGTGAGCTGGAAACCGTCTTGTTCATCGGTCTCGACAAACACGCACTTGCCGCCCGCATAGTTCACGACGTCCTTATACGTCACCCAGTACGGCACTGGAATAATGACCTCATCGCCCGGATCAATGAGGGCCTGAACGAGATTGAAGATCGCGTGTTTACCGCCGACGGTAACGATGCACTCCTTGGTGTTGTAGGCGGTGCCGTAATCTGTCTTGTGACGATCACAGATAGCTTGCTTGAGGTCCTCAGTGCCGCCCGCGTTGGTGTACTTGGTGAAATTTTGGTCGATCGCGTCGATCGCGGCGCGTTTGATGTTTTCGGGCGTGGGAAAATCCGGCTCTCCCGCGCTGAAGTCCACCACGTCGGCTCCGCCCCGCCGCAAGCGCTCGGCTTCCGCGGCAACTTTCATGGTCGACGATACGCTAATCGTCGAAATTCGGCCGGCTAGTTCCTGTAATGTTTCCATTGATTCCGATCTCCTAGACTCTATGCAGTTTGTAGAGCTTCAATGCATTCTTCAGCCGCCCCTCGATCGAGGGCGGAACCAGGCCTGAGATGTTCCCGCCCAGCGAACATACTTCCTTCACCATCTTCGAGCTGACGAAAGAATAAGCTTCGCTCGCCATCAGAAAGGCGGTCTCGATCTCAGGCCGCAGGCGCCGGTTCATCAGCGCCATCTGGAGCTCATACTCGTAATCCGAAATCGCACGGATGCCGCGCACAACCATGTTGGCGCCACGTTCGGCTGCGTAGTCCACCAGCAGGCCCTCAAAAGAGCCGACTTCCACATTGGGGTAAGGCTGAAGCACTTCGTGAAGCATCTCGATGCGTTCTTCCACCGAAAAGAGGGGCTGTTTAGCCTCGTTCCGGAGCACGGCCACTTCCAAGCGGCCCACCAGACGGCTAGCGCGCGCAATCAAGTCCAGGTGCCCGTTGGTGATTGGGTCAAACGATCCCGGGTAAATAGCGATCAGGCACGCCGTCGGCGCGGACAATGACTCTCCTCGCGGCTGGATTGCTCCAATTTTAGCAGAGTGAAACTTACTCTTTTGCCCCGCCCCCGAGGCTGATCACCGTGTTTCCGCCGGTTTGGCTAGGGGCTGGTTCACCCCAGATCCACCGGTCGAACCATTCAAAGTTGTGCTCCATCACCGCCTGCTGCTGCTTCGGCTTGTCGATCTCATGGCCGAATCCCTTGTAGACGATCATGCTCGCCGGCACACCCCGGTCTTTCAGACCTCGATAAAGTTCGAATGCGTTGGGGATAGGCACGCGTTTATCGAGCTCGCCATGCTGGATCAGCGTGGGTGTGCGGGCCTGGTTGATGTAGGTGATCGGTGAAGTTTTCCGGTAAATGTCCGGATCCTCCCACGGCGTCGCCTGGAGGTAATCGCGGGTGAATGGGCGATTGTCGGTGTTCACGTAATACGTCATCCAGTCCGAGACGCCGGCGCCCACGGAGACTGCTTTAAAGCGGTCGCTGAACGTGGAGAGAAACGCCGAAATGTAGCCGCCCTCGCTCCATCCCATCGCGCCAACACGATCACGATCGATGAACCCTTTCGCGATAAGCGCATCCACTCCGGAGATCACGTCGTCCGCGTCGCCCAGGCCGAGGTTTCGCACGTTGAGCGAACGGAATTTTTCTCCATATCCAGCCGAGCCGCGATAATTCGGCTCTAGAATCACGGCGCCTTTGGCTGCCAGCATTTCGAGCGGGTAGGTCCGATCCGGAGCAATGGCCGGCCGATCAACCTTCGCCGGACCTCCGTGGATCACCACCATCAACGGATATTTCCTGACGGGCTCAAAATCGTGAGGTTTGATCAATATCCCCTCGATCGGAGTCCCATCCTTCGATCTCCACGCAAACAACTCGCGCGTCGCGAGCTTGAATCCCTTGAGCTGATCCTTGAGATTGGTCACGGGCTGTGCCTGAAAGCCCACCACCTGCGAAACGCAGACTTCGGGATAACGATTCGGCCAGGCGCAGGTAAACGCCGCATGCGAGAAATCCTGGGTGAAGCTCGACTGCGCCAACTCCAGATTCACGGGCGAGCTCAATCGCTCGATTACGCCATTGGCCGGGTTCATCCGGTAAAGATGCGAGGTAGTACGCCGGGTTGCCTCGAAGTAAATTCCAGCGGGACCCCAATCGATCAGCCGCGGATTCTCATCGAACGATTCTCCGAGAACGCGCGGCTTTCCGCCCTCCGCCGGCACAATGGCGACGCGGAAATTCACATAGGAGTGCTCACGGCCATTCGCGGTCTCGTATGCGATCTCTTTTCCGTCAGGCGACCACACCGGATTCCGGTCCGCGCCCAGCGTGTCGACCACCTTCTTGACGGTTTGGTCGGAAAGACGGACGACGTACACGTCCGACGAATCGGGCCCGGAAATTCCCGGCTCGTTCTCCGCGCTGAAGGCGATCCGTTTGGAATCGGGCGACCACCGGAACGCCGACACACTGAACGGCACGTTAGTGGTAAGTGGCTCCGCCGTGAGTTTCTGATTGTCTCCACCCGTATCCAGAGTCAGCATGGAGAGGTGGATCATGGCCTTTTCGCCATCGACCATCTCGTACGGCGACTTCGAATCCACGCTATTCAGCGATTCGGCAACCGGCGAAGTGAACGCAATCCGGTGTCCGTCCGGCGACC
>JBEKBK010000224.1:0-12805 GCA_050015435.1 Bryobacteraceae bacterium | reverse complement strand
ACACGCCTGGAACCGGAAGGTCAATCGCGACAAGATCAAGATTGACTGGCGATTCAGCCGGCAGAAAGCTCGCAAGAAGTTCGGCTACGATAAGAACTCTTTCGCGCGGTCATAGACCTAGTCCGCAAGTTTTGCTCATCGAAAATCCACTGTGACGGCATTTGCGGCGATTCCATCCACCGTCAGGGCGACCGTCACGTTGCCGCTACCTGCCAGAGAGGCCGGAAGGGGACCGACGTTGATCTGATCCAGACCTTGATAAGTCGTCTGCGCACCGGCGTATTGGACCGGGACGCTAGTGCCGTTGATGGAGCACACCACCGGGTTCGCGTGGTGGCGAACACCGGTTCCGTAGAGAATCAGATAAACGGAATCAGCGGCGGAAAGATCAATGGGCAGCGCCGAGCATGTCGGTCCGGAGCATTGGAAAGCGGGAATAACGGTCTGCTGGTTTCCGCTGACGCCCAACGCCACGGCGGCGGCAACGCCGGTCCCGCTTGCGTCCGCGCTGAACAGCGAGGGTGCGACGTTTTGGACGATGCTGGTGCCGAGGAGGGTGGAGCCGCTCCCGTTGTTCACCGAAATCGCGGCCTGGCCCGGCGCCGTATTGGAGGGCATTACGAAATTAATCAGGCTCGGAGAAACATAGGACAACAGTCCGGCAAGCTGATTGCCCGCAGGATCGGTGATCTCTAAGCTGACGCCGCTGAGAGAAACCTGCAGAGGCTCGACCTCGGCTGGCTGCGTGGCTGCGGTGAGATTCGCGCCGTAGAGCGAAACGAACGAATCGGGAGCTACGAATGGCTGTCCGCTCGCCGAGGAAACGCCGACCGCATCGGCTCCCATGCCGGCATCGCAGGCGGCCGCGGTGGTCAGCGGCCAAAGCGACGGCACGTCGGCGATCGCCTCGGTATAGGAGCTGAATTTTTGCCAGGGATACCAACTGATGGCTCCGAAGGGGATGGAGCGAGTCGCGCAATTCCAATCGAGAAGCTGCGCCGCCGTGGGCATCACCAGTCCAGTATCGGTGCAGGTCGCGCAGGCGTATGCCTGATCCAGGCTAACCGGGAGCGCCGGTTGCATCGAGTTCAGAACAAATCTCGCTTCCGAAGTGAGAGCGCTGATTCCCGTGGCACGATCGTAGCCGGCGCCAGTAAACGGGTAATACCAGATGCCGACGTAATCGGCGACGCCGGTCTGATCCGCATACTTGTTTCCGACACACGGATTTTGCGCGACATAAGCGCTGCCGGGCGTCCAATCGGAAGGCGCTCCCAGGTCCTGATAAATCTTGACGCCGGGCCATACCGACTGAATGGTGCTGCGAAGCGAGCGCAAATCGGCGGCGGAATAGTATCCGCACGGCGTTACGGCATTTGTCGCTGGATTGGTGGAATACGGTTCGTTGAACGCGTACAAAGCAAGAATCAGGCTGGATCGTGACTGGAGGTAGTTCAACAATTGCAGACCCGCGTTGCTGATGGTCCAGACGCCAGCGTTTTCGGTGAAGGGCGGCGGGGAAAGGTCGACGATCAATCTAATACCGGAGGTTTGCGCCGCATCCAGCGCAGGAGCCCAGGTGCTCTTCTGGCTCGGATCTAAGCCGATGAGAGCGAAGTCGTAGCCGAGCCTGCCCAAATTGGGGAAATCGCTGGTATTGGCGAAATGCGTACCAGTCAGCATCGGCGGAGTCGATTGCGCGGCGGCAGTGAAACACAAGGGGAGAAAAATACAGCACGCGCGAAGGGTCCTCATAAGATTTCACCGTTGCTTCAAGATCACAGCGGCCAGGTGTGCGCGCATTGCGAGCAGTACGTCGGGGTCGGTGTTCCAGTCATGAAAACAGTTGCGATCGGCATCGCCTGGATCACGATGGCCACGGCACCCTACTTCGATGGCGGCGGCCGTGGCTGCACCAAGATCGCGCTGCATTGCCAGGGTCAACAGTTCGTAGTCCTGCATCCCGTCCCGCAACGCCTTCAGGCGCAGGGTTGGGATCGGCCCCCAGACGGATTTGCCATAGACGCTCTCTGGCACAACGTAGTCGACGTCTTTTCCGGGATAAATCAGCAGGCCGTCACCGTTAAAACACGTCACGCCGTCCCTCAGGCTGCATGGGTCGGACCAGGGGCTGTGGTGGCGAGCGAGTATCTGATCCCAATAAGCTGACGTCCAGTAGAGAAGTCCGCGAAGGCCGTAACGGAAATTGATCCAGGGCATGACGCGGAAATTGAGCAGCGGAAAATCGATCTGCCAGTACGGCGATGGGTTGGACGTGTTCTGCACCACCGCGGTGTAGCTCCAGAATTCCGCGCCGCGCGAAGTTTCCAGCCGGGCACGCACGGGATCGAAGGTCGGTGCGCACATGATGAAGAGGTCCATATGCCCGAACAGATATTTCGCAAATCCCGGTTCATCCATGCCGCCGGTGATGGCGACTCTCCATTCCGGATTGGCTTCGTGAATCAGATCGGCGAGAGCGCGCGTCTGTTGAAACTCGGCATCCTTTTCGGGTTCGTCGTTGGTACGAATAAACGCGTTGCGAATAAGACCTCGCGTATCGAACCAGCGGTACGCTTCGCGGAGATACGTGATAGCCTTCGGGCGATCGGCTCGCAGTGGATCGTGAAACGGATAACTGGGTCCGAAGCTCAGCTCGAAAACGTTCTGGCCGGGCCGATCGATCAGCGCGGTCAAGCGGCGATTCCCGCTCTCGCTTTCGATGATATGGCCGTCCGAATCGACGCGAAACAGGCTGTCCAGGGGAGCGGCCGGCACCAGCCGGTGTTCGAGCAGCAATGCATCCATCGCGCGAGCCATGCTCGCGTGCTCGGGGCTGCCTGGCGCGTAACCGTAGTATTTCGCCGCGCCGTTTGCGTATCCGGAATCGTAATCCTGAAACGAGGTGTGCATGGACGGCTGTTTCGGAATCGTGAAATTCCAGACGGTGAGCGTGAGGGGAACGTTCGCGAAAAGCCGTCCGGCGCTGGTGATCGCAATGGAACCTTTATAACTACCGGCCGCCACGGATTCGGGCACGGCAACTTCCATATAGACCGCCTGAGTCTCTTGCGGATGGACATCGAACGAAGGCGTGAGCCTTGCGTTCGTGAATGGATTGCGAAAGGGAATGAGGGCATCCGGATAAATTCCAGCGCGCGCACCGCCGACGCCCAGCTTGGAGGGGATTGAGATCGAGACGTAGTGTTCGCGATACAGCTTGACGGTGAGTATCGCGGCTGTTCGGTCCGAAGCCAATGGGCCGCTAACAATGAGGTCAACGGATTTGAGACCCGCGGTGCCTCCGTTAACAACGATTTGCGCCGCCTGCGTTTCCCCCCGGGCAGCGGAAAGATCGATCCGAGTGCACGGATTCGGGGGCGGCGGATCGGTCAACATCGCGCGCTGGAGCGACGACAGCACGTAAAACGAAGGATCGCCACGGCCCGCCGTGGGGCGATTCGCACCGCCGGTCTCCACCAGCAGCGCCACCACCGCGACAATCTTGAAAATCCACATCGGTTGCATTTCCGGCTCATACCACGACGGTCGGCGGAAGCGCGAACGACTTCCGCAACAGAAGTGCGGCGGCTGCATCCATCTTCAGCGAGTTCTTTCGGGCGTCAACGGGACAACAGTTACCACTCCGCGCGGCGTGCTTGGCATGGGGGGCTTCCCAGCAATCAAACATCCGGAGATGGCGAGTGGCGTTTGAATCGAGCGCGGCGCAGAGAACGGCGCAGCTTCCTCCGTTCGAAACGCCGCGCTCGACGACATGGCCGGGAATTCTCTCGCACTCGATGCGCCACGCCGCGTCGTAAATAGTTGACAGATTTCGCCAGTGGTGGGTGGTGTAGGACCGGCCGGATCGAAGCAATCGCGCCTTGTCGAGCTCGAACTGATCGCTGACCACGATGCTGGCGCAGAAGCTCCTGAACGCATTCAACTCTGGCGGATGCATGTGGGCTCATCCTCCCTGAGCGCGCTGCGTCCAGCAGCGGCTGGATGATCGTAGAAATACAAAATGTGGCGAACCATGCGGTCCTCGGAAAATCGGGCGCGGCAATCGGCGTGAGCCGCTCTACCGAGTCGGCCGGCGAGTTCAGGCTCATCGAGCAGCAAACGAATCGCGGCGGCGAGCGCCGAAGGCTTCGACGGCGGCACCAACCATCCGTTTTCGCGCGAGCGAATTACTTCGCGATTGCCAGTGATGTCGCAAGCGACCACCGGCTTCGCCGCCGCCAAGCCTTCGAGCAGCGAAATCGAGAGGCCTTCGGAGATCGACGGCTGCACGACGATGTCGAACGCGGGAAGCAGATCGGCGACGTTGCCGCGGAATCCGGTGAAGTGGATGCGATCGCCGAGGCCGCTGTTTGCCGCCTGTTGTTCCAGATTGCCGCGGCTGGGGCCGTCGCCGAGCAGCACCAAACGAGTATTCGGATACGCTCGATGAATCGCGGGAAAGGCCTCAATGAGATCGCCGACGCCCTTCTTGGGAGCCATGCGGGTAGCTACGCCGATGAGCTTATCGCTTG
Organism: Bryobacteraceae bacterium; assembly: GCA_050015435.1. Taxonomy (GTDB): domain Bacteria; phylum Acidobacteriota; class Terriglobia; order Bryobacterales; family Bryobacteraceae; genus Palsa-187. Next base: position 8,270 of record JBEKBK010000224.1, on the reverse strand, counting down.
TTTCGACGCCCAGCGCTCGTCGCGCCTCGTACGAGGATTTCCGTCCGAACGAATCGACGGGGATGCCATTCAGCACAGTGACGATTTTTTCCGCTGGAGCCACGCGCTCGCGGATACCGGCCTGACGATGCTCCTCGCTGACGGAAATGATCCGATCGCAGGCGCGCGCGGCGATTCTCTCCAGCTGCGCATAAATCCTCTGCACCCATCGGGCCTGCGTATCGCGAAATGCGAATCCGTGGGCGTGATGAACAATGTGCGGGCAACGCGCGGCTTTCGCGGCGAGGCGTCCGAGGAAGCCGCCTTTCGAGGTGTGCGTCGCCACCAGGTCGAACCGTTCGCGGAGGCATAGGCGGTATAGCTGGGAAAACGGAATGATATCGAAAGGATTGATGGGATGAAACCACAACGGCGACCGCACGGTTTTGCAGCCCGCCTCAGAGAACCGGCGCTCGACGTCGTCATCCAGGCATAGAACCCAGACTTCGTCGCCACGCTCAACCATCGCGGAAATGAAGGCGAGCGCCACGGCGCCGCCGCCTCCCCATGTACCGCCGCCGAGAATTTGAAGCACCTTCATGCTTTTACCTCCACGGTGCAGCGCACCCTGACAGTTGTCCGGTAGCGCTTCAACGAGGTCAGAAAAACGGACGCGACTCGATCCAGATCGGACTCTTTCAGTCCTGCGAAGTTGGGAAGCGTCAGCAGGCTCCGGGCCACGTTTTCGGAAACCAGGCAGCCGCCGTTGTAGAAGTGAACCGTTGCGACCTCGGCGCAATTGTGATGAATAGTAGACGTATCGACGCCCTGTTCGAGCATTGCTTGCCTGACAGCGTCGCGTTCCGATTCATTCGTCAGAACCACCGGGAACAAAGTGTAGGCGTACCGCGCGTCCGCCGGCTCGACCGGCAGTATGACGCCGTCGGGACGCCCGATCCGCGCCAGAAGCTGGAGACTGTTCTGGCGCTGGCGAAGCAAGCGCTGCGGCAAGACGGCCGCGAGAGACTTTACGGCCGCTGCGCTTGAGGCTGCGATGGCGCGCGCATCCATGGATGCTAGCAGGTATCCGCTTTCCTCGGTTGCCGCGCGCAATCGGTTTCCAATCAATCCATAAAGAACCCGCGAAAACAGAGCAGCCTTGGCCAATTGCATTGCCGCGCGGCGGAAGGAATCCATCCGTCCGCGGGAATCAAGCTTCGCCGCGAGTTCGCGCACGCGCACCGCGAGAGCGGGGTTGTTGATCGCGGCCAACCCTCCGCCACCCGCCGGAATACACTTCGATGATGCGAAGCTGTAGAAGCTGCCAACGCCGAACGTGCCGGTGAGCCGATTCCGCCAGAAGCTTAGGGGCGATTGCGCGGTGTCTTCAATTACGGGCACACCCGCCGCGGCGTCCATGATCTCGTCAATGTGTGCCACGTTGCCAAAAAGATGCACGGGCACGATCGCGGCCACCTTGTATCGCAAACGTGCAAGCGCATTCGGGTCCATCGTTAAGGTTCTAGGATGCACGTCGACGAACACCGGTTCGCATCCCGCGGCCTTCACCGCGGCGGCCACCGCGCTCGAGCTAAGCAGCGGTACGGCAATCTTCGCACCCGCGCCAAGATTCAATGCGCGGAGGATCAGGCTGAGTGCTTGCCTGCCGCTTCCGGTCCACACTATCTCACGCTGACCGAACACCGCTTCGAGGCCGGACGTGGCCGGAGGCGTCAGGGCAAGCGCGGCTTTGCAGGCTTCGGCGAAAGCGCCCGGCGTGTATGGAACTGCGAAGCGAGGGATCAGCGTCGACATGCCCGTTCTACTCTTCCGCCCCCGCGCCTGCAACCTGCAAAGCGTGAGGCACAGGCTGACGCTCGATGGGTTGCTTGCCTTCCAAATAGAAGCGCACCATGCCCTCGCCTTTGGCCAGGATCTGATCGCCGCCGCGCAGGGCCATTAGCTTCTTCAGAACCGCATGACTCATGCGATTAACCAGCGGCGCGCACCACGGGTGAAATATGACTCTCTGGCGCACGGGCTTTGCGGTGTAGCCCATCCGCAGCTTGAATTCATCCATGGTCGGCGCCGCATCGAGCGAGTGCAGACTGTAGAACACGCTGCGAACCCCGTTGCTTCCTACATTGGCTTCGGTGACCGAAAAACTCAGCGCGTTGTTCACGTGCGCCGTCAGAAAATCCCTCTTGCACTGCTGGTACAGCATATAGCAGCAGCCGTCGAGCTGAAACGTGATGACGCTGGCGGCCAGCTCGTTCGAAACCAGCGCGCCCCACGCATTGAAGCCAGGCAGATCCGAAGCGGCATTGCAAAGGTTTTTCCAACTTTGTTGAGAAATGTCGTCGGAGCGCTCCTGACGACTCAGCGTGTCCTGCTGCAGCGCCCATCCCTCTTCCGCCAGGCGGTCGAAGCTGATCGGTTCCACCGAGCAGTTCTTCAGCCCGCGCCGCACATTTTTACGTGCTGACTTGCCCAAGTCGTCGAAGCCGTAGGTGGGCTTGTCGAACGTGACATGGTAGCTCATACAGCCGACCGGCGCCGCGAGCGACGTCGAGTATCGTAGGGAGATCGCACCGTGAGAGCGGAATAACTGATTCAGCTCCTGCTCCGATGGCTGGATCAACCAATGATAGGGAAACGCCTGGAAAACTCTGGGACCCTTCTGATACCAATAGCTGCTCTCGGTCCGCACCACGCGATGCCCTTGTCTTTTCAGCCATTCGCCGAATACCTCCGCAGTCACAGTCCACTCCTTTCGCGGGCGCCTGCAAGTTCGCCAACCGGTTCGCGACCGGCGACCCGATCAACGGCGCCGGTCAAGGTCAGAACTTCAAGCCCGTTGCGATCGCGATGGCGGCAGATCTGATGAATCATCTGTTGGAAAACCGACAGTGCGAAATTCGACCCCGCCAGATTTTCAGGATGCAATCCGAGATGGAACACACCGCGCTGAGCCGCCGCGGCTGTGAGGCCGATTTGTGTCCGTTCCACGCGTAAACGTGGGGCGACGAAACGGCTGCGGGTTTTGCCCAGGTTGTAAATGAACATCGACGCGGGGAGATTCCACAAACCGGGCAACGTCTCAACCGGCCAAAGCACGCGCGGCACTGCCTTCAGTAATTCTTCGCCAGTGCGCACCAGGGAGCTGAACTTGCCGTAACCGAAACGTTCCGAAATAATCGGCGTTCGTCCCCGATAAGCGTAGATACCGCCATCGCGCAGCACCGGAAGATGGGCTTCCAGATCGCGCGGAAACACAAACGAGACTGGACGAATCCCGAGCTCGTTCAGCGCCTGAATTCCTGCTCGCAGCTCGCGAGCGGCGATAAGCGGGGTGGTCCGCGAGTCGCCCCACACCAGATGGGAGATGCCGCCATGCAGGCCGATGTCCTGCGGGACGCGGGCGCGGCGGAGACGCTCGATGAACGAACGGTTGTACCAAAGCGGTTTAGTGTGTTCATTTCCATCGGGAATTTTGCGCGTCCAATAGCCTGGCAATCCGGCCAGGCGCGCATCGTACTGGCCCTTCGAGCCGGGAAGCGACAGCATGCCGACAATGGTCCAAGTTGCGGCGATTCCTTCGGCCGAAAGTAGTTCGAGCAGGCGATCATGAACTTCGGACGCGCGGGGATAGCGCTTCTCGAACTGCTGCTCATTCATGAGGTCGAAATGACCCCATATCTGTTCGGTATCGATGGAGATGACGGCTGCGCCACGCTCGAATGCCGTTGGTTGTTTCATACTTCTTCCTTGCTGGAGTGGAGGCGAATCAGGCCTTCGCCGCCGTCCACAGTGATGAATTGCCCTTCGACGATGCGCTGCGTCGCTGACGCCGCACCCATGACGGCGGGAATGCCGAATTCGCGTGCGATGATGCTCGAGTGGCTCAGCGGTCCGCCGGTGTCGGTGACCAGCGCCGCCGCGATGGCGAACGTCGGCGTCCACTCCGGCGTCGCCGCGCGCGTGACGACGATGTCGCCGGTCTTGAGCCGCGACAGATCGGCCGTCGAAGAAAGGATTCGCGCGGGTCCGGTGGCGCGTCCCGGACTGACCGGCGCGCCGCGCAGAAAATCGCGGCCACGGTCGCGCCGCGATCCCATCACGAAACGCTTCACCAGGCTCTTGATGCGTCGCGAAACCGTCCGCGGAGGTCCGCCGAACGGAATGACGGGCGGAGGCGACAGCTTCTCCTGCTGGTTGAACACCGCGATTCTGTGCGACGCCCGCGCCACGCAATCTTCTTCGGAGCCGGTCACGATCGCCGCGATCTCATCCCATTCGAGAAAGAAAATATCGCGCTCGGATGAAATCGCCCCGCGCCGCTCGAGCCGCTTTCCGAGTGCGAGGATCGTGCGCCGCGCTAGCGGCCATCCGGCCAGCGCATAGAAGAATACGTCTTCGCGAATCGCCGCTCCCGCTTGAGCCCGGCGCAGGAACCTATTGAATAGAGCCCGTCGCAGCGGCTTGCCGTGGAGCTTGCGGGCGATATCGTGTTCGGCTTCCCAACGTTCGCGGGCCATTTGCTGGAAGCGTTGCAGCGGATCGGAACACGCCAGGTTCAGCCGTCCGCGAATCGACACGATCACTTTCGACGGATCGTCGGCGGGAGCCGGTACGAGATAATCCAGGCTCGGCGTGACGTGACCAAAGCGCGAGCAATACGCGAGAAGCTGCCCAATCCACTGCTGTCCCTGGGTGCTCTCCCGGAGCCGGATGAGCGCCGCGGCGGGTTCACAGCTTTCGAGAATCGCGCGGATCTCGGGATCGGCCGTCGCCGCTTCCACCAGCGCGTGCTGGGCTCTTTCCGCTGCGAGTACTTGGCTGTCAAATCCGCGCAGGAACGCGACGGCATCGCCGCCCGCGATTGGCTTCACGAACCACTGAAAGATGCGCAGGAATACCGGCTCGCCCACGACCCACGATCGCGATGCGCGGACGGCGTTGTCCCACGCGGTGGCGTTGAAATCGAGAATGCGCTCCAGTTGCGTTAACAATTCGGGCTCGGTGGCGCGTTCGAGATCGAACCTTTCCAATTCGATTCGCGCCGCGATCTGCGCCGGGAGGACTTCATTCTTCCAGCGCGGGGCTCCTTTCTTTCCAGCCCGCCAATAGTTGACCGGCAGCATAACGGCGCGTGGCCCGAGGCGATAATCCTGACGCGAATAAAAATGTCCGTTGATGACCGTCCCACCCGGAGGAGGTGTGATGACACCCATCTCCGGGCACTGCGCGTCGAGCAACCGAACGATGCGCGGCAATTGCGCCGTGGCGAACAGCGGCGACACCGCGCCGGGGAGGTATTCGACTAATCCGCCGCCTCCGTAGCGTACCCAGATTGCGCGCGGAACAGGACTCTTCCATTGTTTTGCTTCCGGTGCGGTGGTGACCGGGCGCGATTGCAAGATGTGCAGATGTCCATCCACGTCAATGGACCACTCGATGTCCTGCGGCGAATCGTATTCGCGCTCGATCGCGAGTGCACACTCGGCAACCGCGCGTAATTCGGACTTGCGGAGATGGCCGGCGCGATGCTCCCGTTTGACGATCGAAAGATCGCGGCGGCGCAACTCGTAATGCTCCGGCGTAACGCGGCCCGAAACCAACGCTTCACCGAGTCCCTCGCAGGCGTCGATCGCCAGCCTCTCCGGATCGCCGGTGACGGGTTCAATAGTAAAGATGACGCCCGAGGTTCGCGCGTGAACCATTTTCTGAACCACCACGGCGATGACCAGCCCGTCTTCGGAAAATCCCATTCTCGAGCGATAGGCCTGTACGCGCTGGCTCTCCAACGACTCCCAGCACTTATGCACCGCGTCAAGCAGCGCAGCGAACCCCGACACTCCGAGTACGGTCTCATGGCCGCCGGCAAAGCTCGCATGACCGAGATCCTCTGCCGTTCCCGAGGACCGCACAGCGACGGGGCAATCCTGTTCAAGAACGTCCGATCCAAGTCGGCCGTAGGCTACACCAATTTGGGCGGCCAATGCGATCGGGAGATCCCGTCCCGCTTCGATCCAGGCGCGATACGCGGCGGTAGTGATCACGAATCCGGAGGGAACCGGCATTCGAGCGGCGGCGAGGCGCATCAGGTTGTGGCCCTTGCCGCCTACCGATTCGATGGGAGCCAGGTTCTCGTGGATCGTCAAAACTAGTGCGTCGCTCATCATAGGGATTGGCGCACCGTGCGCAGCATCGAAAATTTCATTTCGTATCCGATGAAGACCGGAACGTAGAACAACAGCAACAGGCCGGCGCGCAGTACAGGCTCGGTGGGCGGAGCCGTAATCAGCGGCACAGCGCCGACAAGGGCGCGTAGCGCGACGCAGACGGCGAACGGCAAATAGATTGAGGCCACGAAGCCGGCTGTCTCCCCCGCCGAGTTGCCGCACGCCATGCGCGCAACCACCAGTTCGACGCAGGCCCAACTCGCCGAAGTGGCGAGGGCGCACCACGCCGCGCCTTCGATACCGAATCCGGCGCGCATGACCGCAAATTGCCCAGCCGCGGAGATCGCGATAGCGACCGCGGAAAGCCGGATGATCTTCGGGATCATGTTTGCCGCGGCAAAAAATGAATTGATACTGAAATGCAGCGCGACGAAGAAGATGCTCCACAGGGTCAGCTGAGCCGCGCCGATCCCTGCGATGTATTGCGGCAGTAACGCGCGCACGAATCCGTCTATCAAAAACGTGCCCGCGCCCAGCAGCGGCGGCAGCACGTAACAGAACAGGCGCACGGGAATCTCGTAGAAGATCGTGACGTCCGCGAGCGATCCGGTGCGGCCGAATTCCTTGAGCAGGTGCGGCGAGACCAGTTGCGAAACGCCCTTTTTGCTCAGGACCATCGCGAAATCCATAATCAGAATGCTGACGCCGTAGTAGCCGACCGCGATGGGTCCGGCGAACAGCGCGATCGCAAGGACGTCGGTCCGACGCAACAGCTCGTAGGACGCTTCAGTGATGGCGAACGGAATGCCCTGCCGCATCAGACCGGAAAGCCGCGATCGATCGATCCGAAGCTGGAACGGCACTTTCTGGCTGCGCCACAAGAATACGGCCGTGGCGACCAGGCTTCCGCACGTCGCGATTCCGAGCCCGTACAGTCCCAGAAACTTGCACAGCGCGATGGCGGCCGCACAATCGATCACCGACCGAATTAGCTCTTCCTTCGACCGCATTACGAACTGGCGCCGCGTCGCCGGAACTTCCCGGAGGTAAAAGTAAACTTCCGAAAGGCCCACGGCGAACGCGAGGAATCGAAGCGAGATGCGGATGTTCGGATCGGGGACAAAGAAGCTGGCGACGAAAATCCCTACGAAGAAAAACAGCCCAAGCCAGAACAAAAACGCTGCCGCGGCGGCGGAAGTGCGGTCGGCTTCCTTCTGGTTGCCCTGACCGGCGAGCACAGGAACGCAAATCGACATGCCGCGTAGCACGCCCGCACGCGCGCATTCGCCTGCGGTATCGACCAGTAGCGCGGTCTTCCACGCTCCGATCAACGCGGGGCCGAGCAGGCGCAGCACGACGATGGATCGGACGCTGGCGACGATCACGCCCACCAAGATGCTCGAGCTAAAATGTTTTGCGTCCTTAATGACCTGCATTTAGGCGCCCCGAGCCTCCCTGGACGAGTGTGATACGGGTCCCCACGCCCCGTACAGGCGCCGATAGGCTTCGAGGAACCCGATGAGAATCCACAATCCGCGAAAGTTCTCGATGCTGATTGTCAATCCACACAGCATGGTGATGAGCAACGCACCCAGCAGCGTGCGCGTGGGAGCGGGAAAGGGTCGGGCTGCGGAAAATCGTTCGCGAATCAGATGCAGCGCATCGTGGAAAAAGGCGAGCGCAAAGGCGAGCACGCCCAGCAAGCCAGTTTCGCACGCGATGCCAAGAAACGTATCGTGGACTCTTACCGTATTGGTGCGCTTGAGATCGCCGGTCAAGCGGAAATTTCCGCGGCCGATGCCGAAGAGGGGCGCGCCTTCGAAATTCGCGATCGCATCCATCCACAATTCTTTTCGATCCGAAGCCGCTTGATCGTTGACGTTTACGGTCGTAGTCGCCAGGCGTTCGGTGTACGGAGTCGCCGCGAGCAGTTGCTCGCGTCCGGGCAGCGCAATCACGGCCACGGCCGCGACGCACACGACCACCGCGCCCATGATGCGCGTCTTCCACGTCATAGACAGTGCCGCCAGCAGCAGCACCGTCGCCGTCAGGCTGAGCATGGCCCCTCTGGACGCGGAAAAGAAAATGCCGACGATCTGAATAACC
>JBEKBK010000223.1:0-16124 GCA_050015435.1 Bryobacteraceae bacterium | reverse complement strand
CCAGAAGGAGCTCGGCCGGGGCGAGAAGAGCGAATTCGACGAGCTGAAGAAGAAGATCGAAAGCGCCGGGATGACCAAGGACGCCCACGAAAAGGCGATGACCGAGCTGAAGCGACTGGAGAATATGCCGCCCATGTCGGCCGAGTCCACCGTTTCCCGCAATTATCTCGATTGGCTCCTCGCTGTGCCGTGGAAAAAGAAGTCCAAGGAAATTCGCGAGCTGCCGTTCGCCCAAAGCGTGCTCGAAAGCGACCATTACGGCTTGGAGAAAATCAAGGAACGCATCCTGGAGTTTCTGGCCGTGCGCAGGCTGGTCAAAGACCCCAAGGGTTCGATTCTGTGCTTCGTCGGACCTCCGGGCGTGGGCAAGACCTCTTTAGGAATGTCCATCGCCAAGGCTACCGGGCGTAAGTTTGTGCGCTTATCCCTGGGCGGCGTCCGGGATGAGGCTGAGGTTCGTGGTCACCGCCGCACCTACATCGGCGCGCTGCCGGGCCAGGTGATCCAGATGATGAAGAAGGCCGGTGTTCGCAACCCGGTGTTCATGCTGGACGAAATCGACAAAATGTCCACGGATTTCCGAGGTGACCCGTCGGCGGCGCTGCTCGAAGTTCTGGACCCCGAACAGAATTTCATGTTCGTCGACCATTACTTGGACGTCGAATACGATCTGAGCCAGGTGTTTTTCATCGCCACGGCCAACGTCTTGCATACCATTCCCCCGGCGTTGCAGGATCGCATGGAAGTCATCCGGCTGTCGGGCTATACGGAAGTCGAGAAAATGGAAATCGCCAAGCGGTTCCTGGTTCCGAAACAGACCAAGGAGACCGGCCTGAGCGAAGGCCAAGTTGAGTTTACGGACGAGGGGATTCAGGACCTGGTCCAGCACTACACGCGCGAAGCGGGTGTGCGCAATCTCGAGCGCGAAATTGGCAATGTGTGCCGTAAGATCGCACGCACTGTAGTAAATGCCCAGTCCGCCAAAGGCGCCAAGAAGAAGGATCAACCGGAGAAGGCAATCATTAACCAGGCGAAGGTCGGCGATCTGCTGGGACCGCAGAGATTCCGCGACCTCCAGATGGATAAGAAGAACGAAGTCGGCGCCACGGTTGGGCTCGCGTGGACCGAAGTCGGCGGGTCGATTCTGACCACTGAGGCGGCCATTATGGAAGGCCGCGGCAAGCTCACCACTACCGGCAAATTGGGTGATGTGATGCAGGAATCCGCGCAAGCAGCGATGAGTTATCTGCGCAGCCGTTCGCACGTGATGGGGCTGCCGCGCGATTTCTACCGGCATATCGACATCCATTTACACGTGCCGGAGGGAGCCATCCCCAAGGATGGGCCATCCGCCGGAATTACCATCGCCACCAGCATCAGCAGCGCGCTGACCAGCATTCCGGTGCGGGCCGACATCGCGATGACCGGTGAGATTACAGTGCGGGGCAGGGTGCTGCCCATCGGCGGACTGAAAGAAAAGCTGCTGGCCGCCCATCGGCAGGGGATTTTTGAGGTGGTTATTCCGGCGGAGAATGAAAAGGATTTGCCGGATATTCCCGAAAATATACGTAAGGACATGAAGCTGCACTTCGTGACCTCCATGGACGAGGTCCTCAAAGTGGCGCTGGAGCGCGAGATCGAGATGGCCCCGCTGGGGGGCATGCTGAACGCGGCGGAAATTGTAGCGCGTTCGCGCGAAGACAAAATAACACACTGAATCGTGAGCGCACAGCGTGGGACTGGATACCAGCCAGTGTCGGCACAGTTTATAATAAGTGCAGTCAGGCCGGATCAGTTTCCGCGCGAGACGGCTGCTGAAATAGCTGAAGTAGCCTTCCTGGGCCGCAGCAACGTTGGCAAATCCAGCCTGCTGAACGCATTGGTGGGAGCCGATGGGCTTGCCCGCATCAGTTCCCGGCCAGGTTGTACGCAGGTTATTAATTTCTACGAGGCCGGCGGCGGTTACCGGTTGGTCGACCTGCCCGGATATGGGTTCGCCAAAGTCCCCCAGGAAATCACGAGTCAGTGGCAGGAATTGATCGAGAGCTATTTGATCGATCGGCGCGCCCTGCGGTTATCCGTACTGGTGCTGGACGCGCGGCGAGGTTGGATGGAGAAGGATGTTGAGCTTCGAGACTGGCTCACATATAACGGGCGGCCGTACGTGGTTGTCGCCACGAAAGCCGACAAGCTGAAGTCTCAGAAAGAAAGGCATCAAAGCCTGAGAGCTCTCCACTGCGGGTATTCCGGAGAGATTCTCGAATGCTCGGCTGTAACGGGCCGGGGAGTGAGGGAAATTTGGCAAGCGATACTGAAAACCAAGAGCGGACCGGAACCAGTTCCTCCAATACTGAAGGATCAGAGGTAGTCAAGACCGAGGCTGTCGCCACGGAAACGGCCAAGCCGGAAACCGGCAAGCCGGAGACGCCCCACCGTCAACGGCCGGAGGGCCGTGCTCCTCGTGGGGAGTCCAAGCCGGATTCGAAGAGTGCCGCGGAGGTCAAGGCCGCTGAAAAGCCGGTCGCCGAAAAGGCCGTGGAAGTGAAGACCGAGCCTGAACCGGAAGTCAAACCGCAGATCGAAGCGAACGGCGTGCCGCCCACTGCGACGCGGACGGAAGCAGAGACAGCGCCCCCGCCTCCCGCCGCTCCGCCCATCGGCCAAGGCAGCAACCGGCTCTTCGACAACAAGCGCCGCGCGGCTCAGGCGAACCAGGGCAAGAATGGCGGCAGCGCGCTGGATCTGGTCGAACTCAAGGATATGAGCATCCAGAAGCTCAACCAGATCGCGAAGGATCTAGGTGTGCAAGGCTTCGCGGGTCTGCGAAAACAGGAGCTGATCTTCAAGATCCTGCAAGTACAGGCCGAAAAAAGCGGACTCATCTTCTCCGAGGGCGTGCTCGAATGCCTGCCGGACGGATTCGGATTTCTCCGCGCGCCGGAATACAATTACCTGCCCGGACCGGACGATGTTTACGTCTCGCCGTCCCAGATCCGGCGCTTCGATCTCCGCACCGGCGACACCGTCAGCGGTCAGATCCGGCCCCCCAAGGAGGGCGAGAGATATTTCGCGCTGATTAAGGTCGACGCGATCAACTTTGAGCCGCCGGAAGAAGCTCGCAATAAGATCTTCTTCGACAATCTCACCCCGTTGTATCCTCAAGCGCGGCTGAAAATGGAAACCGCCAAGGATAACTATTCGGGCCGGGTGATGGACCTGCTGACGCCGATTGGAAAAGGTCAGCGCGGGCTGATCGTCGCCGGAAGTCACGCTGATCGTGCTACTGATCGATGAGCGGCCCGAAGAAGTCACCGACATGCAGCGGTCGGTGAAAGGCGAGGTCATCAGTTCCACGTTTGACGAGCCGGCGTCGCGCCACGTACAGGTCGCCGAGATGGTGATTGAGAAAGCGAAACGTCTGGTCGAGCACAAGAAGGACGTCGTCATCCTGCTTGATTCCATCACGCGTCTGGCTCGAGCCTACAACACGGTCGTGCCGCCTTCCGGCAAGGTCCTGTCGGGCGGCGTCGATTCCAACGCCTTGCAGCGTCCCAAGCGCTTCTTTGGCGCGGCGCGCAATATCGAGGAAGGCGGATCGCTGACCATCGTCGCCTCCGCGCTGGTCGATACCGGCAGCCGCATGGACGATGTCATCTTTGAAGAGTTCAAGGGCACCGGCAACATGGAAATCCATCTCGACCGGAAACTGATGGACAAGCGCGTCTTCCCGGCCATCGACATTTCCAAATCCGGAACCCGCAAAGAAGAGCTGCTCCTGCCGCGGGAAGAGCTCAATCGCGTCTGGGTGCTGCGCAAGGTTTTGAACCCGCTGTCGCCGGTGGAGAGCATGGAACTGCTGATCGACAAGCTCAGCAAGACCCGCAGCAACGGCGAATTCCTAGCGGCCATGAGCGGCTAGAATGGGCCGCATCCGTATCCTCTCTGATACGGTGGCCAACAAAATCGCCGCCGGGGAGGTCGTGGAACGCCCGGCGAGCGTCGTCAAAGAGCTGCTCGAAAACTCTCTCGACGCAGGCTCGACCGATTTCCGTCTGGACGTGGAAGCCGGTGGACGCAAGCTCATCCGCCTGGCCGACAACGGCAGCGGAATGCTGCGCGACGATGCCTTGCTCGCCTTCGAGCGTCACGCCACCAGCAAACTTTCCGACGTCAAAGACCTCCTTTCCATTGCCACTTTAGGCTTCCGCGGAGAAGCACTGCCGTCCATCGCATCGGTTTCGCGATTGTTGCTCGAGACCCGCTCGCCAGACGAGCGAGTCGGCACGGCAGTCGAGATCGCAGGTGGAAAGATTCTCCGGTGTGACGAAGCCGCGTTCGCTCCCGGCACGACCATTAGCGTTCGCGACCTGTTCTTCAACGTTCCTGCCCGGAAGAAGTTCTTGCGCTCCGAACAGACCGAGACTGCGCACATCGCATCCCTCATCACGCATTACAGCCTGGCGCATCCCGGCAAGAGCTTCGAGCTCCGGCACAATCAAACCGAGCTTCTTTCCGTGACCCCGGTGGCGACCCTGCGCGAACGCGTCTACCAGGTGTTCGGGGCCGATATTCTGGACGATCTGATCGATCTCGGCGACCATACTCGTGACCTTCAGCCTTCCATCGACGAAGACGGCGGAGACGCGATCGCTCGCCGTTTCCGTCTGCGCGGTTTCATCAGTGGACCTCAAATTCAAAAGATGAACCGCAATTCGGTCTATCTGTTTGTCAACGGGCGGCTGATTCGCGATCGTCTTCTGCTGCACGCTTTGTCCTCGGCTTATTACAACCTGATGCCTCCGGCGTGCTATCCATTTGCCCTCCTGTTTATCGACTGCGATCTGGAGGAGGTTGACGTTAACGTTCATCCCTCGAAGACCGAAGTGCGCTTCCGGCACAGCTCGGTCGTGCACGATTTCGTCCGTGACTCGATTCGCGAAACGCTGATCGCGCAACGGCCGGCGTCGCGGATTCCGTTGCCGTCACCACCTCAACCGGCCGCGAGCCTGCCCTATTCCGAATTTACCCAGCGCATGGAGAACATGAGCTTCGCGGCCGCTATGCCGGAGCCGAGTACCGCTCCCGATCTCGCTGCGCTTCCTGAATTCACCTTAAGGCGTCCCTCTTCGCCCGCGCCGCGCTTCGATTTCTCTGACGTGCCCGCATCGGCGCCCAGGCTCGCGATTCCCGAGACGCATGGCCCCCTCTTCCCCGACGCTTACCTGCCGGAGCCCGAGTCGTTGGACGCCTTGAAGGATCTGCGTCCGCTGGGCCAGATTCATGACAGCTTTATCGTCGCCGCAGGGCGGGACGGGTTATGGATCATCGATCAGCACGTCGCCCACGAACGCATTCTCTTCGAGCAGGTTCTAGCCGCGCGCGCGGCCGGAAAGATCGAAACGCAGCGGATGCTCGTGCCCCTAGTCATCAGCCTCAGCGTGGCGCAGCAGATCGAATATGCGCGGATCGCGGAAGAGCTGGACGCGCTGGGATTCGAGACGGAACCGTTTGGGAACCGCACCATCGCGGTCAAATCAGCGCCGGCAGGCTTGCATGCGGCCGATATTGAAAAGGTGCTGTTTGAGATCCTGGAGATTTCTGAACGGGACATGAGAAAGGTTTCCCTGGACGATCTGCGGCGTGCCATGGCCGCCTCGATCGCCTGTCGCGCGGCTATCAAAATCAACATGCGTCTGGAACCCGCCAAGATCGACTGGCTGCTGCGCGCGCTGGCGGCAACTTCTTGTCCCATGAGTTGCCCGCATGGCCGCCCGATCGCTTTGCGGTACGCCACGCGGGATATACTCAAGAGTTTTCACCGGATTTAAATTTATGGATTATGTCAATCTGGGCAGCACCGGCTTGAAAGTGTCTCGACTTTGTTTGGGCACCATGACCTATGGCTCCAAGAAATGGAGAGAGTGGGTGCTCGAGGAAGAAGAGAGCCGCCCGTTCCTCCGGCGCGCGCTCGAACTGGGCATTAATTTCTACGACACCGCGGACATGTATTCCGTCGGTTTCTCGGAAGAGATCGTGGGCCGCGCCCTCAAAGATTTCGGCCCTGGGCGCGATCGTCTTGTGATCGCCACCAAGGTATTCAATGCCATGGGTGACGATCCGAACCAGCGAGGTCTGTCTCGCAAGCATATTCATCATGCAATAGATGCCAGTTTGAAGCGTTTGGGGACGGATTACATCGATCTTTACATCATCCATCGTTTCGATTATGCAACTCCGATCGAGGAGACGCTACAGGCATTGCACGACGTGGTCAGGGCAGGGAAGGCTCTGTACATCGGCGCATCTTCGATGTACGCCTGGCAATTTGCGAAGATGCTCGCGAAGGCGGACCAACTCGGCCTCACGCGATTCGTCTGCATGCAGAACCACTACAACCTCATTTATCGCGAAGAGGAGCGGGAAATGATGCCCTTATGCCGCGAAGAAGGCATTGCGATCACACCATGGAGTCCCCTCGCGCGCGGCTTTGTGGCCGGGAACCGGCGCAAGGAAGGCTTCGGCGATACGCTACGGGCAAGGACCGACGAATACGGCCAGAGATTGTACTATCAGCCCTCCGATTTCGCGGTCGTCGAGCGGCTGGGAGAGATCGCAAGAGGCCGTGGACTCCCGAACACCCAGGTTGCTCTGGCGTGGCTACTGCATCAGCCCGGTGTCACGGCGCCGATTATCGGAGCGAGCAAAATGCAGCACCTAGACGATGCGGTAGCCGCCCTGCAAGTGAAACTGGACCAGACGGAATTGAAGGCGCTCGCAGAGCCGTATCAGCCGCATCCGGTGCTCGGACACTCATAGCAGCACTCCTTGAGCCGCAGATGAACGCTGATGAACGCGGATAAACCAATTATCTTTCCGATCTTGCGTTTATCTGCGTTCATCCGCGGCAAACTATGGGGGTTGGCCTTATTCTTCTTCTTCCTCTTCGCCGGTCTTGGCGGCTCTGGCCGCGGCGATAACCTTCTCCGCCTGTAGCGCCGGCACGAAGTCATAGTGATCGAACTCCATGCTGAACGAAGCGCGGCCCTGCGTCATCGAAATCAAATCGTTTTGGTAATTCAGCATTTCGGCCATGGGAACTTGCGCCTTGATAATTTGGGTGCCACCCTTGGTGTCCATGCCGGAAATGCGGCCGCGACGGCCGTTCATATCGCCCATCAGGTCGCCGGCATATTCCACCGGCGCATGGACCTCTACGTTCATGATCGGTTCCAGAAGCGACGGCTTGGCCTGCTCCATGGCGGCTTTGAAAGCCTTTCGCGCCGCCAGCTTGAACGACATTTCGGATGAATCGACGTCGTGATAGGACCCGTCATACACGGTTACCTTAAAATCCACGACGGGAAATCCGGCTAAATATCCCTTTTCCGCGGTTTCAATGATGCCTTTTTCAATCGCAGGAATGAAATTCTTCGGAATCGCGCCGCCAAATACGTCATTTTCGAAGGCGAACTTCTCCCCGCGCGCTAGCGGCTCCATTTTGATCCAGCAATCCCCGAACTGGCCGTGTCCGCCGGTCTGCTTCTTGTGCCGCCCTTGCACATCGGCTCTTCCGCGAATCGTTTCGCGATACGGGATCTTGGGCGCGTGCAGTTCGACGTCGACTCCATAGCGCTTCTTCAGCCGGCTGACGATGATCTCCACATGCTGCTGGCCGCTACCCGCTAGCAGAAACTCCTTGGTTTGCGGATCGCGATAAAAGCGCAGCGACTTGTCCTCCTCGAGGATTTTCTGGATCGCATTTCCCATGCGGTCTTCGTCATTGCGCGTCTTCGCGGCGATGGCGTAAGCGATGGAAGGCTCCGGCAGGCTCACCGGCGGATACGCGATGACGGAAGCTTTGTCGTCGAGCGTGTCGCCGGTAAGGGTTTCCTTGAGCTTCGCCACGCCGCCGATGTCGCCTGCATGGATCTCGGTAACCGGCGGGAGGTTCTTGCCCAAAAGCGCGCCAATATGCGACAGCCGCTCGGTTCCGCCGGTACGAGCGTTGACCAGATTCGCGTCATTTTTGAGGACGCCCGAAATCACTTTGAAGTACGACACGCGCCCAGCGAACGGATCGGCCACGGTTTTGAACACGAAGACGGAAACCGGTTCGCTGTCCTTCTCCGCGCGCTCCGCCTCCTTACCGTTGACCGTTCCCTTCCACGGGCCACGATCCGCGGGTCCCGGAAAATAATCGATCGCGAAATTCATGATCAGGTCGCTCGCGACATTATGCAATCCTGACGCGCATAACACCGGGAAAATGCGCATCTGGCGCACCGCGTCGCGCAGGCCCTCGTGAATATGTTCCACGGGAAGCGTTCCCGTTTCGAAGAATTCCTCGAGCAGTGCGTCGTTTCCTTCAGCGACCATTTCCACTAACGCTTCGTGCGCCTGCTTGGCGGCGTCCGCCAGGCCCCCGGGAATGTCGCCCTCCTTACCCTTGCCGTCTCCGTCTGGCGTGTACGTGTAGGATTTCATCCGGACGACGTCGACCACCCCTTTGAAATCCCGCTCGGACCCGATCGGAAGATAAATCGGGATTGCGGTTCGTCCGAAAACCTGCTGGATGTTCTCGAGCGCCCGATCGAAGCTCGATCGCTCGCGGTCGAGCTTATTGATCACGACGGCGCGAGGCAGCTTGAACTCGTCGGCGAAGGACCAGACCTTTTCGGTCTGTACCTCGACACCCGCCACGCCATCCACCAGGACCAACGCCGCGTCTGCCGCCACCAGCGAGGCTTTCGTGTCGTTGATAAAGATATTGAATCCGGGCGTGTCGATCAGGTTGAGTTTTTTCTTGTTCCATTCGGCGGCCGCGACCGCCGTGGATATGGTGATTTTCCGCTGGATCTCTTCTTCGTCGTAGTCGGTCAGTGTATTGCCTTCGTCCACGCGAGTGAGCCTGCTCGTGGCTCCGCTGGTAAAGAGAAGGCCGGCTGCCAAAGAAGTTTTTCCGGAGTGGCCGTGCCCAATTAAGCCTACATTCCGAACGTCGTTAGTTTCGTAAACCTTCACCTAGAGATGACTCCCTGTAACGGATTTGCAAAAATGGGATCTTATCACACTCTGAGGCCTGCACTGATCCGTTGGGAGAGAGGTTGAAGGTTGAGGACTAGCGCAGGGCCAGCGGCCGCTGCTCTTCTTCGATTTTGGCCAAGGCCAGCGCGGTGAACTGCCGCGCTGTTTCCAGACTGTTGCCGGACGGTGCCTGTCGCGCGGAGGCGCCCGGCTCCTGAACCGCAAGGCTCTTGAACACGTAGTAGCCGTTCGGTGAAGTCTTGCGCTGCCGGGTGACCAGCGTCACAGTCCCCGGGTCCGCAACCACGCGGTGTATTTCGGGAGCAGTGATCTCGTATGAGTCGCCGATCACGTACGTTTCGCAGGGACATTCTCGAAGTCGAAGCGCGAATGGAGCGCCGACCGGCTGGTGCTCCATGCTGACTTCTTGCGCGAGAACGTCGAAGCCAGCCTCATCGTTCACGTATCGAAAATGCCGCAGCCTGCCGGCGACGATATTCGATCTGAAATCGTACCAGTGACTGTGGTAGTCGGCGCGTCCAGGCACGGCCATTTCATGGTCGAAGATATTGACCGCCAAATCCTCGGAAAGGGTGATAGTAAAAACGCCGGTTGTTCCCAGCCTCCACTCGAGATCCTCGACATGCAGCAGCGCATTTTTCACGAAGGACAAATCCGGATTCACTGGACCATGATCTGTTCGATCAGGCGATTGCTCCGCTGCTCCGGTTGCCGCATGTACAGCGCAAGCTTGAGGTTAGGTTGGACCAAGGAAGGGTGATCAGCTGGAAGGCTGGCCACACGATATCATGGAACAGGTTCAACGGTGAAAAGTTTCGACTATATTGCTCCTCATTCCTTAGACGACGCGCTTCGGGCGCTGCAGAATCATGTACAAGCTCGATTGCTTGCGGGCGGAACGGATCTTCTCACCCAATTACGGTCACGGCGAAAGACGGCTGACCTGGTGATCGACGTCAAGCGCATTCCCGAGCTGAACGTGATTTCATACGACCCGATCAAGGGGCTCACGCTGGGCGCGGCAGTTCCATGCTGCCGGGTTTACGATGATCCGGCCGTGACGCGACATTATCCCGCGTTGGCCGCGACAGCAGCCTTGATCGGCGGGATCCAGATTCAGGGCCGCGCGTCGATCGGCGGCAATCTCTGCAACGCCGCGCCTAGCGCGGACGCGATCCCGATTCTGATCGCGCAGCGGGCGGTTTGCCGGGTGGCGGGTTCGGCTGGAGAACGCGAGATTCCAGTGGAGGATTTCTGCGTCGCGCCAGGCAAGAACGCGCTTCAGCCGGGCGAGATGCTGGTCAGCATACATGTTCCGGTTCCCGCGCCACGCTCCGGAGCGCACTATCTGCGGTTCATCCCACGGAACGAAATGGACATCGCGGTAGCGGGTGCGGGTGCCGCCGTTACGCTTGAAGATGGAGTGTTTCGATCCGCTCACCTCGCGTTGGCTGCGGTGGCTCCCACACCCCTGTATATTCGCACCGCATCGGAGTGGCTGCCGGGAAACCCAGTGACGGACGAGACTATCCGTATCGCGGCCGAAATGGCCAAGGATGCGGCCAAGCCGATCACGGATATGCGTGGAACGGAAGAATATCGAAAGCACATTTGCGCCGTGCTGGCGCGGCGGGCGCTCGAATCCGCGGTTCGTATGGCGCGCGCAGGAGCGGCGGCATGAGCGCGAAAACCCAGGTGACTGCAAAGATCAACGGGGAGCCGGTTGAGTTCCTATGCGAACCGCGCGAGAGCCTGCTGGAAGTTCTGCGCGACCAACTGGATCTGACCGGCACCAAGGAAGGCTGTAACGACGGAAATTGTGGCGCGTGCACCGTGATTTTAGATGGACGCATCGTGACTTCGTGCCTGGTTCTCGGCGTGGAAGCTGAGGGCGCTGAGATAACGACCATCGAAGGAATCGCTCAGGGCCCGGAATTGCATCCGCTGCAAAAAGCGTTCCTCGAACAGGCCGCGCTGCAATGCGGAATCTGCACGCCGGGATTTATCGTAGCGTCCAAGGCGCTGCTCGACCGGGAGCCGAATCCTTCCGAGGAACGCATCCGGCTGTGGCTGGCAAATAATCTGTGCCGGTGCACAGGTTACGACAAGATTATTCGCGCGGTGCAACAAGCCGCGGAAGAAATGCGGGAGACGAGTGTAGCATGAGCGAGAAGAACGGGCATTACAAGGTCATCGGTACGCGACCCATCCGCCACGATGGCGCGGACAAAGTCACTGGGCGCGCGCTTTACGGCGCGGATTTCAAGATGGCCGGAATGCTGCACGGCTTCATTCTGCGGAGCCCCCACGCCCATGCCCGGATTGTAAAGATCGACACGCGACGGGCCTTGGAAGTGCCGGGCGTGAAAGCGGTGGTGACCGCAGCCGATCTGCCAGAGGCCGCCGATCGCATCGTCAACCTGGGCGAAGGCGCCACGCCCTTGAGCTATATTCATGGCAACGTCCTCGCCAGACACAAAGTTTTGTACAAGGGCCACGCGGTTGCCGCCGTGGCTGCAACCAGCGTGCATATCGCGGAGGAAGCGGCGCAGTTAATCGAAGTCGAATATGAGGTTCTGCCGTGCGTTCTGAATGCGCGCGACGGAATGCGTGAAGACGCACCGATCCTGCATGCGGATCTGAAGACCGCAGGCGAGGAGCAGCAGCGCCCCCAAGGGACGAACATCAGCCTGCATATGCATCTGGAAGCCGGCGACGTGGATGCCGGGTTCGCCAAGGCGGATGTCGTGGTGGAAGGCGAGTTCACGACCTCCACGGTTCACCAAGGCTACATCGAGCCTCACAATGCCACCGCGCTCTGGAACAACGATGGACGGGTAAGCATCTGGTGCAGCACCCAAGGGTCGTTTGTGGTTCGCGATGCCACCGCGATGGTGCTGGATATTCCCGTGTCCCATGTGAAGGTGACGCCGATGGAAATCGGCGGTGGATTCGGCGGGAAGATCCCGATCTATCTGGAGCCTGTCGCGGCGTTGCTGTCGAAAAAATCGGGCCGGCCGGTAAAGATCGTGATGTCTCGGCAAGATGTTCTGGAAGCCAGCGGACCAACTTGCGGGTCGTATATAAAAGCGAAGCTGGGCGCAACCAGCGACGGGAAACTGGTGGCCGGTCAAGCCTATTTGGCGTACGAAGCCGGCGCGTATCCAGGCGGCATGGTGTTTGCGGGTGGCATGTGCTCCTTCGCGTCGTATGACCTCGAGAATTTCAAGGTCGATGGGTACGACGTGGTGGTAAATAAACCATCGACGGCTGCCTATCGTGCACCGGGCGCTCCCAACGTCGCCTTCGCGGTGGAATCGCTGGTCGATGAACTCGCGGAGAAACTCGGCATGGATCCAGTGGAACTGCGTTTAAAAAACGCGGCCCACGAAGGAGTTCGGACGCCTGCTGGTCCCAAGCATCCGCGGGTGGGCTGCGTGGAACTGCTGGAGGAAATCAAGAAACATCCGCATTATTCGGCGCCACTCGGCGGGCCCAATCGCGGCCGTGGAGTCGCGCTCGGATTCTGGTTTAACGTCGGATTGCCGTCAAGCGCGACGATTGCGGTGACCGCCGATGGAACCGTCAATTTAGTGGAGGGATCGCCGGATATCGGCGGCACACGCGCCTCCATCGCGATGCAAGCGGCCGAAGTGCTCGGATTGCGCGCGGAGGATGTGCATCCGTCCGTAGTCGACACGGATTCCGTCGGGTACACGCACGTCACCGGAGGCAGCCGCGTCACATTTTCGACTGGATTGGCTGCGTGCGAAGCGGCCAACGATGTGGTCGAGCAAATGAAGGCGCGGGCAGGAATGCTTTGGGAAGTCGATCCCGCTCTGGTGGAAGTCGAGGGCGACCTTTACAAATCCGGTGAAAAATCGATGCGGTTCAAAGAGCTCGCCGCACGCATCGGTGAAACCGGCGGACCCGTGGTGGGCCGCGCCACCGTAAATCCGAAAGGCGCGGGCGCGTCGTTCTCGGGCGCAATCGTGGACGTGGAGGTCGATCTGGAAACCGGCAAAGTATCCATCCTGCGGTTCACTTCACTTCAGGACGCGGGCAAAGCGATCCATCCGGCGTATGTCGAAGGGCAAATGCAGGGAGGAAGTACGCAAGGCATCGGATGGGCGCTCAATGAGGAGTACTTCATGAGCCCTACCGGCGCGATGCTGAATGGATCCTTGTTGGATTATCGAATGCCGACGGCGCTCGATCTTCCCATGATCGACACGGTGATCGTAGAGGTTCCGAATCCAGGCCATCCATTTGGGGTTCGCGGAGTGGGTGAGGCCAGCATCGTTCCGCCGACGCCTGCGATTGCGAATGCGATTTACCGGGCAATCGGTGTGCGGATGAAGAACCTCCCCATGAAACCGAGCGCGATCATGAAAGCGTTATGGCAAAAGGGCGCGCGGGAACCACAGACGGCTGAATGGCAATTGTCTTCATCCCACGCCGATTAGCCGAAGTCACCGGCGCGCCATCGCGCAGCGAAGTGGAAGGATCAACCGTTCGGCAGTTGATTGAAAACCTGGAGCGCGCCTATCCGGGCATCCGCGAGCAACTGGTGGAAGAAGACCGTCTCAAGCCACATATCTCCGTGGCCGTTGACGGAATTGTCTGCCCCCTGGGCCTTCTGGAGCGCACCGGCTCGGCGAGCGAGGTCCACTTTGTTGCAGCGATCAGCGGTGGTTTGGCTTGTGCTCCTGACCAGAAGCTGATTTAAGCAGTTTTGCGCGGACGGTATTCTCCCTTGCCTTTATTGGGTTGCCCGGTGCGGAAATCTGGAACTGAGGAAACCCAGAGAACACTTCCATCGCGGGTACTGGCCGGACACGCCGTCATCCAGGATCTATTCGTTTCGGCTGGCGCAAGCTATCCCGGTCCGCCTAACCTGGGTTTTGTCGTACGGCTACGTTGCAAGCGTGAATTGGGTCCCCGGTTCGTTGATTACTTTATGACTGCCAGTTTGATCTACCGTTCTCGAGGAATACTTTCCGAGCGCTCGCACCGCCGGGCCGCGTGCACTCCTCGTAGAGCCGCGATCTACAGAACGATAGAGGCGCTGCCGATCCAGTGAGGTAAGGATTGATCGCGTGCGTCAACGTCGTCACCTTGTTACTTTGGCCGTACCATTGCTGGTGCGGCTTGCCGTCGCACAAGTCGACGTCTTGACACAGCACAACATTAACGGCGCACCGGCGCCAACCTCCAGGAAAAGACGTTGACCCCAGCCAACGTTCGGAGCGGCTTTGGGAAGGTTGGCGAGCTACCGGTGGACGGCGACATTTACGCTCAGCCGTTGTACGTCTCGAAGGCGCATGTACAAGGTCTGAACCATAACATGGTCGTCGTTGCGACCATGCACAACACCGTTTATGCCTTCGATGCGGACAAATTCCACGACGAGAAGAACCATAGAGTGCCTCCGCTCTGGAAGAGATCGCTCGAGCCCGCCGTACAAGTGGCCGAGAGTATTGACGACTGGAGCGGTGACTGCGACGAGCATAACGCCCGGGACATCGCTCTGAACTTAGGAAGGGAGATTGGCATCATCGGCACGCCTGCGATCTCAATCGAAAGCCAGACTGCCTACGTGGTCACATTCACCGTGGTCACAATCAACGAGAAGAGGCAGTACCAACATTTTCTTCACGCTCTCGATCTTCGAACGGGCATGGATCGAAAACGCGCTCCCGCAGTCAAGATTTCAAGCGGCCGGGTTCAACAGCCGTCTGCAGAATCAGCGGGCCGCGCTGTTATTAATCCCGGGCGATCGAGATCATGCAAACGGCGGAGTGTACGTGGCATTCGGATCTTACGCGGATTGCGGCGGCTACCACGGCTGGATTTTCGCATACGATACCCAACAATTGACACAGTTCCCGGCGGCCTTCAACACCACGCCGGCGGATGGGAGGGCGGGCGGCATTTGGCAGGCCGGCCAGGGACCGGCGGCCGATAGCGTCGGCAACATCTATGTGATATCCGGCAACGGAGACTTTGACCGGGAGAAGTTTGACCCAACGAAGACCAAGAATTATGGGAATTCGTTCATCAAACTCAGTCCGAATCTATCGATGCTTGACCGATTCACTCCGTACAACGTAGAATCCTTAAATGGGGTAGACGCGGATCTCGGGTCCGGGGGGCCGCTGCTGTTACCAGATACAAATTTGCTGATCGGAGGAGGGAAAGAGGGAAAACTCTACCTGCTGAATCGCGAGAAACTGGGCGGATTCGACCCGAAAGGCGACGCGCAAATCGTTCAGTCGTTTCAGGCCACCTCAGGACAGTGTCCCCAGTGGGCCGAGAACTGGCGCAAGTGGCCCAACGAGGGCTGTCCCGAACCGGCTCCGGCGAAGCACGCCGATGGCGGCTATCACCACATTCACGGCTCACCGGTCTACTGGCAGAGTCAAAACGGGGCGTTCCTCTACGTTTGGGGCGAAGCAGACAGCCTGCGCAGGTCCAAATTCGACGACGGCAAATTTAAACCCGCCGGTACAAGCGAGGTCATCACGCCTACACGGAGCATGTCCGGCGCAATGCTCTCGATCTCCGCCAACGGAGCCAGCAACGGGATTGTCTGGGCTACACATCCTACCGGCTGCACCTGCGATCGCCTCACGGCAGACTGAACTATGACGAAGTATTGGTGCGACGCCAACGAGAATATCGTTCCTGGGACGTTACGCGCTATCGACGCATCTACGCCCAGGGACGATTCCACGTTGCAGGAGCTTTGGAACAGTGACCGCGATCCAGGGGACCGGCTTGGCAATGTCGCCAAGTTTACCCCGGTTACGGTAGCGAACGGAAAGGTATACGTGGCCACGCTCTCTAACAAACTTGTCGTGTACGGCTCCCGCCGGTAGCGGTGGAAATCCCGAATTACGCTCTCACTTTGAGAAGGTTAGCCGGATAGCGCCGGTTGGGTGGAACCTACGTTTCGTGTGAGCCGCGCCCGAATGAAGAGGCGGTGGTTCGGATGCCGTCGGTGTAAGGAGTTCCCGCAAAGCCGAACTCCCTGGCAAATTTGCTCGAGTCAAAGAGGTAGGGAAATTCGCTCTGAT
>JBEKBK010000222.1:0-12906 GCA_050015435.1 Bryobacteraceae bacterium | reverse complement strand
GTCAGCAAATCCGAGATCGCCCGCCGACTGCAAATCGGGCGCACCTCGGTTCGCCGAATTCTGGGGTGAACCTATTCCCGTAGAAAAGCGACCGCCCGTACGCAGCCTTGCCGAAAACTCACTGCCAATCGGAGCGGCGATGCGAGTTAGCTTAGCAGCTAATGGCGGCTGGACGGGCGATGCGCGGCAAGCCAACTGGATCACTGTCCAGGGTGAAGCAATCGGGGCACCCACAGCCCGGCTCGCAACACCTGTCGCATATGTTGAACCTGGCCGGAAAGCCCCACGGAAGTTGATTCAATTAGATTCAAGAGTTTGATCTGTCAGACGTTCTTGAAGGTCTCAGTAAGAGGCCGCCACGCCATCGCGCCACGCAGCCGTAGAAAATCGACATTTTTCCAAGTCACACATGAATTCTGCCAAGCGATCGATGGATGGTAGGCTTTTCCGGAAGGTCATCTATCGTGACCGAGCGCATTCTCAAAAATGGCGAGAGCCCGCCGTCGCAACGACTCCGCTTCCTCATATCGCCCCTGAGAACGACATATTTCGGCGAGGTTGCCGAGAGAGGTGGCAGCGCTGGGGTGATCTGGTCCCAACCCTTTCTCGCAGATGGCGAGAGATCGACGCAACAACGGCTCGGCTACCCAGTACCACCCTTGCAAATGATACAACTCCGCCAGGTTGTTAAGACAGGCCGCAGTATCGGGGTGGTCTAGACCCAACAGTTTTTCAGCGATTGCGAGGGCGCGGCGGAACAAGGCCTCGGCTTCGGTGTACCTTCCTTGAGAAAGATAGACTCTAGCCAGCTTCTGGAGACAGACTGCGGTGTGGGGGTGATCTGGTCCAACTTTCTCACAGATGGCGAGAGAGCGGCGGACCAAAGGCTCGGCTTCCTCGAACCGCCCTTGAGAAAAGTATGAGGCCGCGAGGTAGTCGAGATAGACGGCAGTGTCGGGGTGGTCCGGTCCCAACATTTTCTCAGCGATGGCGAGCGCCCGGCGGTGCAGTGGATAGGCTTCCTTAAAACGCCCTTGAGAAGAACACAAATCGGCGAGCATGCTGATAGAGACCCCAGTCTCAGGGTGGTCTTGTCCCAACGTTTTCTCTTGGATAGTGAGAACCCGGCGCGCTAGCTGTTCGGCTTCATCGTACCGCCCTTGACGACGATATAGCTGGGCCAAGTGACGGAGGGAGATCGCAGTACTGGGGTGGTTTGGTCCCAACGTTTTTTCAACGATGGCGAGGGCGCGGCGGTGCAGTGGCTCGACTTCCTTGTAACGCGCTTGAGAACAATACAACTCGGCCAGGTCGTTGATAGAGAACGCAGTCTCCAGGTGGTCTTGTCCCCACACTTTCTCTCGGATGGCGAGGGACCGGCGCCGCAGCTGCTCGGCTTCATCATACCGCCCTTGAGAATTATACAGCCCTGCCATGTAGTCGAGACAGTCGGCAGTATGCGGGTGGTCTGGTCCCAACGCGTTCTCACAGATGACGAGGG
This sequence comes from Bryobacteraceae bacterium, assembly GCA_050015435.1. Classification (GTDB taxonomy): domain Bacteria; phylum Acidobacteriota; class Terriglobia; order Bryobacterales; family Bryobacteraceae; genus Palsa-187. Next base: position 11,405 of record JBEKBK010000222.1, on the reverse strand, counting down.
CGCGGCGGAACAACGCCTCGGCTTCAGTGTATGAGCCTTGCCGGGTGCGGAAGTGCCCCAAACTGTACAGTCCGATCGCCACCTCGCGGGGTTCAGAGCCCGTGCTCTCAAAGATGGTAAGCACGCGCCCGTAATAACGCTCAGCTTCCGGATATCTCCCTTGAACGTCATTAGCTTGAGCCAATGCCCACAAGGCTAGCATTTCAGCCCGACTATCTCTCACTATTCCTGACGCTTCCAGAGCCGCCTCGATCAAAGCAATGAACTCGTCAGTCGGCGGCCATGCTCGCACGAGTTCTGTTGTGTTCTTCAGGTAATCGATGCAGAGTCCTGCGGCCGCGTCATCTATCGTCATCCTCTCTTTCGCCCAATTCCAACCACTCGTGAGATTCGGCCACTCGTGGGCGAACAGTGCCAGCCCTTCTTGAATATGCGTTCCTGAGATGAAGTCGCAGAGTAGATTGGCAGAGGCCGCCACGTTCAGATAGTGGCTGGCGAATCGGCGATAGGGCTCCTCCGCGTCCCATATTGGCTGCGTCGGTTGCCCCATAACCGCAACTGATGGCGACGCTAGGCCTCCGCCTTGGAACTGCGTTTTGTCCGCGAGTGTCGACATGCGCTTCCTATTCCGTACAGCATACGCCAACGTGCGTCTACGTGCTTCTTCGTCCCTCGACGATTCGCCCGCATTGTCGTAGGGTTGGAGGCGAGCCGGAGATAGCAAGTCTGCCGTCGCACACTTGATCGATGGAGGCGCAAAATGCAAAGTCTATGTAAGGAGCAGGTTCCGAGCGAGTGGATACGCACGGACGGCCATCGAAGTAGACCAGAGGATCAGATTTTAGGCATTGCAATTTAATCAATCTCCAAGTACATAGCGAGTAGGGCTAATTCCTTGGTGAGGCAGCCGTTAGCAGGAAATGACAGGTTTTCGAAAAGGAGCTTTATTTATGCAATTGCGCAGCGGGAGGACCGATTGGGATCATCTCTTAGGAGATTTGAAAAAGCTGCAGCGGGAATCAGAAGTCGAGGCGGCTAAGGTTGTGGAGCTTGGTCGCAGACGACGGGCGCTTGGCGTCGCCTTCGGTATCAAAATAGGCTACATAAGCCTCGCGAGGCTGAAAGCGAGGTCGCCAGCCAAACTGAAGGCCTTGTCGGACAAATGGGAGAGCGTCCCCGCTAATCTCAAGGCGAGCGGTCCTGCAGCGGAGTCTATCGAGGGCATCGATTTCGGCATCCGCCAAGTCATCAGCCGGGTACGCCGATATTTGAACCAACTGCCGCAACCGAAACCGCCGACAGCGGCCGGCACCACCGCTTGATCGGGCCACAAGCGCAGACCAGCCTCATAGGCCTAGGAGCTCTTGCCTCAGAGGTTCCGCTCAGGCCTCTTCGCTAAGCGGTGCATCTCATGCCGATCAGAGACTGGATTCGGGCGCGCGATGGGGCCCCTGCTACGACTTTGACTTCTCCTTGGGTGGGTAACCAAACTTGTGGGCAAGCGCGCTGTTGATCAGTAGATTCATCGACGATCCGCGGTCCTTTGACGCCTGCTTGAGGCGCAAGAGCAGTTCGCGCTCGATGACGATCGTCGTTCCGCCAGCGAGTTCGCCGGCTGCTTCGAGGTCAATCGCCTTAACCTGAACGAGGTTCACGCTCTTTAAAGCATCCGAGATTGTCTTAGATATGTCACCGCGATAAAGAGCGGCCCGCCGCACAATTTCATTCAGCGGCGGTGTCAGCCGCACCGTCATACGCTCATCGCTCGCGGTTTCCTTCGGAGTCTTTCTTTTCTTGAGACCAACCCCTTTGGATCGCTGAATCGTTGTCGCCAATTTCCCCTCCGTGTACTAACACCTTCCGTCGTCAACCGCGCGCACAACGGTTCATGGTTGAATGAACGTGGTCGCCATACATCATTCTTGGTTCCAAAAAGGTGCTGACTGCGAGGTCACTCTGGAGCGGGAGCCACATCGAATCTCCGATCCCATCTCCCCAGCCCGACGTTCGCCGCTTCACGCTTCGCTTTTTGTTCCACCGTGGTATCGCTGTGACCCAGGCGCTCCTATGCAAAGAGCGTCGGCTTTTTCGGCAACCCTTAATATACATCTTTTAACATCTTTAGTGCACTAACTGTCTGTGATGACCTAGAGGGGCGCGGCGGGCTGAAGGTACTCCCACGGTAGCTTTGTTGGTCCAGGAGGTTTTTTCGGCGCTCTCGCTAAACGAGAACGAGCCGGCACGACACCGCCGTTTCGATGCGCGGCGGGCATGCGCTGACCGGGCTAACGGAGCGGTCCGTAGGGTCCATCGAAAACAATATCCCGATTCACTCGGACGTTAAACCGATAGCCCGCTGGGACTTTGATGCTCGGTTGCACGTTTAGATTCCGCCGCGTGATGTCCGCGCCGAGTTGCGAGACTTGCCCGCCCACGGCACCGGCTACGACCTCGCCGGGGCTGGGCTGGGTCAAGATGGTGCCGGGCCGGTTCTGCGACAGCTGGAAGCCGGCGCTAAAGAGGCTCGTCAGTACCGCGAAGCCAATCAGGCGAGGGTAGTGATGGTCAACCGCATAACGGAGACCAGCCTCACCTGCCGCTTCCTGCCCAATCATTCCGTTGAGGTTGATTGAGGATCCGTCAGGAAAAATAACGCGATCCCAAACCACTTGGACGCCATCCTGGTTATAGGAGACGGCGGAATTGTAGGAGCCGACGAGGCGGGAGCCTTGCGGAATCAGGACATACCTCCCGGTCGCGGTGTCGTACACGTTCTCACGGACCAGCGCTTTTATCTCGCCCGGCTGATCGGAGTTGATCCCTTGTTCAAGCGTAGCCGGAATGTCCCAGCCCGCCTTGATTTCGAATCTGCTGAGCGGTGCTGTCCGGAAAGCATGCAAATCATTGTCGGGGACACGATTCCGAGCCTTTGCGATGAAGGAGGTCTTCTCGTCCTGGGCATTCTGTGCATTGTACTCAGCGGCTTGTCCTACTCCTCCCAAACCAACCTTCGACTCGCCCACTGGAACCGCGGTAATCGTCGCTCCGGATCCCGGCACATTGAATACCTGCGGAATCGAATTACTCGACGGTGAAGCAGCTACCGCAAACGCGTTCGGTTTGCCGCCATAGCCTCGTCCCCCACCGCCGATGCTGGTCGGCGCCTCGATGGCTTCCTGCTCTTTTCGGTCGGCGAACTTGCGCTCTCGATCTTCCAACGGTATAGAGGAATTGGAATACGGGACCCCGATCGGCTGTGCCCCCGCCGAACGCGGTACCGGCCGTCCAGGCGCTTGAGGGAGCGTAGGCTCATTGACGGCACCAGGTTGTGACTCGTCTTCTAATGGCGGCACGCCTTGGTTCAGCACGGGCAAACCCGGAGAAATCACAGAGGTGATTTCTATCCCGGCGTTGGTCGCAGGTTTCGCCTTCGTTTCCACGTCATCGATCACGGACGTGTGCAGTTGGCGATGCTGGCGCTCGTAAACGCCGTAGACGATCGCCAGTGCAATCAGTCCCGCAAGGACGATCGCCGCAAATCCAACCCCTCTCCTTACGCGCACCGCCTCCGGTGGCCGGGGATGCATATCAAGGCCAGTGGGCGAATCCGTCTCGTTCGTCATTTGGGTTGATCCTCCCCTGTCTGATCGTTCTTCGCCAGATCGCGGAACGGATCACGAGCGAACAGCCGGCGCTCCTTAAACGAGCCCCGCATGATATCGGCCTTAAGCGCTTTCCGTCCTGATCCTAGGATCAACCGTCCCCGGTCAAAGAGACGGTCGACCACATACACGCTTCCCTGAACCCGGTAGTTCACCATTTCAGCTTTGCCACTGGGCCCAAGAATCGCCAAGACAGGCGCCTCGCGGTGTAGAACTTCCGGGTTCATCTGAATATAGGTGTGAACTCCATCGTCCAGAACCCTGATCGGGCGGATGCTCGCGTCTCCCTTGATGCGGTAATCCACGTTGAGGCCTTCGACGGAGTCCGCCAAGGTTTTGATCCCTTTATCAAATTGAGCTTCCCGGTCAGCCTGCGCCTGTTTCTGACGCGCAGCGGACCAGCGGGCCCGGCTATCGTCCGGGTATTCGAACGAGACCCTGGCCACATAGTCCTGGGAGCTGGACATCAAACGCAAATAGTAAATCCGGCGATCGGTCGTGATCACCAGATTCGTATCCAGGCCCACGGCCTTTGGCTTAATGAGGATCATGGGTGTGGTCAGCTCTCCCAAGCCGTAGCTCGCCGGTTCGATATTCCACCGAACCGAATCTCCAATCTGAGGGTCGCCCGTTAGCCTCTCGCCTGGCTGCAACTCGACGACACAGAGCCGCAAGGGAGCGCATACCACCGTGGGCATGCCCGCGCCCTCAGAATAAATGACCCGTCCATCCTTGCCTTCGGCCGGCGTATCTCGAGTACTTTGCCACCGATCACTCACTTCGACCGCATCCTTTCCAGTTGGCGATGGAGAAACACTGTTCTTTGGTCGAGTTTCTTTGGGCGTTTTGGATTTCTTCACGCTGGGTTGCGGCGGAACCGGCCCGGCAACCGGCTGCCCGGATGCACTTGGCGCCGCTTTCAACGCCTGGATAGCCTCAGTGAATGGGTACTGCTCGGGCGATGGGACGCCGGTCGCAGCCTCGGCCGCAAGTCGCCTTCGACGTTGATTGGGTGTTTCCATGGCTTCACCGTAAGTCGCGTTTGGAGCCGCGCCCACCTCGGGAGCCGGCGGAGAATTTACTTGCACGGACGGCGCGTCTTGGCTTTGCGCCGCCTTGGCCCGTTTCTGCGCCAGCACAATCGTTATCACGACCATCAAGGCCACTGCGGTCGTAGTAGCGACAACCATTTTCGGTATTGATTTCACGTTACGTTCCTCCATTCACAAAACTTTGGACCAACTGGCTTGGGTGATATACAGCCCGATCGGATTGAGCCGCAGCAGGCGCTCATCATTCGGGGAGCTGGAGCTGACCACAAAACTGAAGGCGCCCTTATACCGCTGTTCGAACAGGACTTTCCCCTGAAGATCGCGGGTGACCTCGATCCACTCGATGAGGTAAGTCTCCCCGCTTGTGGGTAACACGGAATTGACTTCGACATGGACTGTCTGGCTCTGGGCACGGGTCTGTGGTGGCGCACCGCGGTAGAAATCCGACACAAACGTTTGAGCAGAGCTGCCGCTGCTGATCATGGAATAGACCTTGTCTATGGCCGCGCGCTGCGAAATCCCATCCGGAGTTACCAGACGAACGTTGGTTACCCAATCTGAAAGAGCCGAGCGCTTCATATCTTCCGTGACGGCGAGCGGCTGACCGGAGGTGCCAGATCCCAGATACTGACCGTTCCGGTCCACCGCAACGACGATGACCCTGGGCGGGCGAACAGCCACCACCGCCAAGGCAACCGCAAGGACAAGGGCGATACCAGAACAGACGAAGGCGATCCGGTCTGACTTCCGGGTCCGCGAGAGCAAGTCACCGTGGCGTTCGTCCCATTCACGTCGCCCTGCCAAATATGGGTTGTACGGCTCAGGTTTTGACTGCGCGATCTTGGCCGGTTGGGTAACCGGCACTTGCCGCGCGGATGCCACTGTATCTGGCGTGTCGTGTTCCAAATGAGCTGTTGCTTTCATCCTTAACCTCCTTCAGACCTTGAGATGGAAAATCACTCCTCGCCGCCGCTTTCGCTCGCGAAATTCAGGCGGGGTGGCGGAGCATGCGGTGCGGCATCGGACGGCGGCATGACCGTTCGCACTGCGGCACCTGCCCGCGCATAGGAAATCGCTCGACTCGCTCGCGCCCCGGCCGCCGAATCCTGCGAACCCGCTCTTGATGCGTTACCGGGCGCCGGTGAACTCTGACTGGCGGTCTCCCCCTTGCCAGGTGGCGAGACTTGCGTAGAGCCACCACCGCCTTCCGTTTTCCCGGACATGCTCGGGGCCGACGGTTGAAACGACGGATTGGCATTGCCGGGTCCCCCGGATCTTCCGTTGCCGCCTGAGGGTCCACCCCCAGTCACGGGTCCCCGGCCGCTCCCGCCGCCGGAACCCGGACCCGACGAACCACCGGAGCCTCCCCCTGACGGGCCTGTCCAACGACTGGCAGCAGCCCGGCCGCCCGCCATCAGGACGGAACTCATAAAATAAGCCGCTCCGGCCAACGTTGCCGCGGAAGAGATCACGTCACCGCCGCTCAATGCAGGGGAGCCGCCCATGACCCCGGCGATTAACTTCGGGGCTTGCCAGCAGATCGCCATGAAGATCAATGCCGCGCCCATAATATCGAGCGCTGACATGCTCGGGCTCGCCGTCGAGGGGACGTTCACCGCCGCAGTCACCCAGCCATTGGAGAGGGTCATGCCGCTGCCGATCAGCAGATACAAGATCATGATCTTGACCCCGACGCCGACCGCCAGGCCGATGTACCGCTCCACATAGGGGGCGCTCCACCGGGAGCCGCCGAAGCCCAAAAAGATAAAGCCTGCGCTGACGACGATGTAACTTTCTACTACGGCCACGACAAACTGCACGGTGATCACCAGGAACGCCAGAAAGGCCATGATGGCAGCCAGAACCAGCGCCAACGCGGACCCGAAGTTGGTGAAGAATCCAGCGTCGCTTGAACCCTTCAACAGAGTCCCCGCGATCTGAAGCCCACGGGTATAGACATCGCCAGGCGCCAAAGCTCCCGTGCCCGCGGCGTTTTGTCCGACCGTGATAAAGCTGTCCACGATCGCCGGTATCCAGGTAGGGCCGAACATCAGCAGTGTATAGAAGGCGCCGATCCACATGAGCTTTCGGACAACGCCCGCGGTCCAGGACTGAAAGTCCGATCTTTCGAGCAGCAATACGGCGGCGCTCCAGGCGAATTCGATCAGCGCCAAAGCTCCGAAAAGACTCTGTGCGGCCGGGGTGACCGCACTGATCCAGCTTCCCCGTAACGCTGAATATTGATTCAGAATCGCGCTGGGCGCCGTATCTGCGCGTGCAAGGCTCGGGATCAGCACACTTGCCAGGAGCAACAAGCTGCCAGATGCCCGGAGTAGCGGCACGACACCGTGCGAAGCGTTCGCTGGGAAGACCAAACGCGCCAACCGCTGCCCTGGACAGATTCGGTTGGATCGCTTCTTTCTCAGCCTCGAACGACTCGTTCGACGTTGTCGGAAGCTACCGCCAATGGCGGAGGGGCACCTGTGTTCAGGGCGTAGAAACGTCTCCTGCCGGACCGGTCTTTTCCGGGTGCTCATTTCGATCCTCCCTGAAAGGTCTGGTGATCGTTGTTGGTTTCCACGCTTCGTTGCCACACGATGTATCCCGCGACTTGCGACGCTGCGTTACAGACACGGCCTTCCGTGGTTTCGGGCCACTTTGCCAATGCATTCGTGCGCACACCCACACATAGGCTGTCCGTTTTGAGGGCAAGCGCGGGATGTTTTTCAAACCAATGGACGATCGAACCCACGGAGGCGGCGTGCAAGTCTCCGGCGCCCGCTTCTTCGACCAACTTCACAATTCGGCTCGAACCCTCACGCGAACACCCCACCAGAATGATTGCTGCCAGGAGACAGCCGGCACCACCGCCGGACAACAAACAGCTTTTTCGATTCCTCATGACATTCATACCTCCGTATTTGCTCTTCGCTCACCTTTGCTCGTCGCTCAGCGTGATCCGCCCGAGAATGTTTGCCCGTCGGAGACCGGCGCCACATAATTGAAGAACTGCTGGGTGGCCGCATGATTCTGGGCGTCGTTCTGGATCTGGGCAGCCTGAAAGGCTTGCTTGCTTTGCAGGTCGGCCAGCATCAGTTGGCGAAGCTTCATCAGCTGCTCCACCGTTTGTTCTGAAATTTGATTGCCAACCTGGATGGCTTGCATTCGGCCGTCTGCCGACAGGGCCATCGTTCGAAGCGCCGCCAGCACGCTTTGCTCGCTTTGCAACTGCTGGCCCTGAAGACCAGCGGCGCGCAGCGTACCCAAGGTCGTATCGAGGGTGGTCTGGGACCACACCTGGTAGTTCTGATAGTAGGCACCAGCGGTATAGCCATAACCTGGGAAGCGCGACCGAAACTCACTATCCAGATTCGCCATGGAATAAGACAGCGCAAGCCCGCCTTGCACGATCGCAGCCAACTGGTTCAAGTCGGCCGTCACGGACCCGAAGACCTGATTGGGCAAGGCCCTTCCGTTGCGGACCATCTCTTGCAACTGAAGAATTTCCTGAGTCAGTTGTTCGCCCTGGCGCAGGTACTGCGCGAGAAGCTCGCCGTAGTTGAGCAACTGGGTGGTCTCGGTGGCGAGGTTTCCAAATACTCCAGCGGGAGTCGGCACCACCGCCATCAGCAGAATGCTCACAGCGACCGCGATCTGTCTTTCAAAATGCATCCTCATGCGATCCTCTCCTTGTTGAATGCTTCGCATTCCTCGTAAAAGCGCGCCCAGTCCGCCAGGCCTCTTTCCTTCAACCATTCGCTCTGCCACCGATCCGGATAGGTCTCCATTAGCTTTTCGACCGCTTGACGCTGGTCGCGCCCGTTGACACCAAGAAACGACAGCGCGACCTTTCCCAATCCCAACGAGATCATCCGCCGTCCGAGTGGCGAGATGGTGTAGTAGTCGCGCTTAGGCTGCGCCCTTTGGACCATCTCGATCTCCCGGTCGTTCAATCCCAGATGGTCGTAAAACTCGCGGGAGGCGGGATTGAGGGCTTCGGTGTTGGGCAATAGGATTTTCGTCGGACAAGACTCGAGCACCACGTCCCGGATGGGCGAGTTGTAGATGTCCGACACCGTTTGCGTCGCGAGGACGACCACCGCATTTTCTTTTCGCAGCACCTTAAGCCACTCGCGCACTCGTTCGCGGAAAAGGTCGTGCTTCAGATAGATCCAGGCTTCATCTAGAATCACTAGGGTCGGAGATCCGTCCAGACGCTTTTCGATTTGGCGGAACAGGTATAACAAGACGGGAACCACCGCTTTCTCCCCCATCCCCATGAGGTGCTGCATTTCGAAAGTAACGAACTTGCCCTGGCCGAGCATGTCATCCTGGGCATCGAGCAGGTGGCCGTTGCTGCCCGTGAGCGTGTAGTCACTCAATGCCTCGCGCACCGCTACGTCTTGAACTTCGGTGCAAAACTCCGTCAGTCCCGGGCTGGGCTTCGCGCTACTGCGCGCGACCGCGCGAGTGAGTTGGGACCGCTGTTCCGGGGTAAGCGTCAGTCCTTGCAGCATGCAAAGCACCTCAAGCCAACCTGCCGCCCAGTTCACGTCGGTTGCGGTGTCTAGGCCATGGAGGGGACAGAACGACAGAGCTGTCTTGTCTCCCCCAATGTCATAGAACTCCCCTCCGGCAGCTTTCGTAAGCACATACATCGAATAGCCCTTGTCGAACACGAATACCTGCGCCCGCTCGTATCGGCGCCACTGGGCCGCAAGCAAGGCAAGGAGCGTGGATTTTCCAGCGCCCACAGGACCAACCACTACGGTGTGCCCCACATCACTTTCGGCGTGCAGATTTAGTCGAAACGGCGTCGATCCATTCGTCGCCCCGTACAGCAGAGGCGGGCTGTGGGGCGGCATGAGTGGCGACGGATTTTCCGCGAGGCCAGACCACAACGCTGTCGTCGGGAGGAGGTCGCTGAGGTTGAGCGTATGGATGTAAGACCGGCGCACGTTGCGGTACCCATCGGCGGGGAAGGTTCCGAGCAAGGCTTCCACCGCGTTCACGTCCTCAACCCGTGCGCCAAACCCCAGAGCCTGGATGGTCTTCACAATTAAGCCGGCACTTGCCTCGACGCGATCCAGATCTTCGTCCATGCAGATGAAATTTCCGGAGTAGTGGACCAGGCGCACTTCACCGCTCGCGACGGCTGCGCGCAGCTGTTCTGCGTCCTGGACCATTTCCTGGGCATGAAGGTTCACAGGCCCGCCGACACGCTGCAAGATAGAATCTATGAACGGGCGCACCTGCCCCTGCCACTGTGCGCGCACCTTATCGCAGACTCGAATCGCAGACTCGCGATCGAGCAAAATGGCTCGGGTGTTCCAACGGTATTCCATGGGAAGATGTCCCAGTTGGTCGAGAATCCCGGGATAGCTGCCTTTGGGAAACCCTTCGACAGCGATCACCCGAATGTGCCGCCGGCCGAGACGCGGGGCTAGGCCGCCGACGAAATCCTTGGGACACAGCAGATCGTTCAGATAGAGCGGGATGTCAGGACGCACGAACGGATGGTCGACGCCCGCAATGCACCGGCGGAAAAACCGGAGCTGCTCGTCGAATACGGTTTCAACATCAAAGTCGTCTCCGCAAGATCGGCTCTTCAGTCTTGACAGGTTCAGGATTGGTCGAAGCCTGGCTTCGAGTGACGAAACGGCTTGGCTGAACTGATCGAGCGCCTTCTGAGCCTCTCCTTTCTCCCCTGCCTTTGGACCTTCAAATAACCAACCCCTCACACGCCGTTCTGCAGGCGGCGGTGGCAGGTAAGTCATGGTGAGAAAGTATTCCGTGACATAATGCTGGCCTTCGCCTAAGAACTGCTGGCGGCGTTCCGCGTCAATCACCCGCGTCGTGATGTCAGGGAAATGTCCTTCAGGGCAATAGCCCGGTGCGGCGGATCTTATCGCGTCGATCTGCCACATCCATCCGTCTCCAATCTCACCCACGGCCTGGTTTAGACGTTCCGACATTACCGCCATGTGATGATGTGTTTCCGAAGCCATGTCTGGCCCACGAAATTTCCAGGTGGCTGACAACGCTCCATCGCGAGAAAGAATAACCCCGTTGTCGACCGAAGCGACGGGCATCAACAAGTCACCGACGCCCTTCAGGCCTGCTCGTTTTCTAAGTGTGTTCATCACTTCACCTCCATCCGCGTGGCAGACGAACCCCGGATGAACCGAGGGCCGCTTTAGCCGGGTAGAACGCCACGTATCTCACGTGACGCAAGTAAACGTTGCGCATAAGCGGGTCCTCTTTTCCCATCCGGACCAGAAGCGCTACTCCCGCCAGCCACAAAGAGATTCCCAGAAGCACGCTCCACCACGTCACGAGCGCAAATACCAAAATGGCCGAAATTAGGCCCAGAAAAATGACCAGCTCTCGGTCTCCACCGAGAATCGTTCGCGGCCGGTCAACCGACGGATGAATCATGATTTCGCGTGGCCCGTCCATTTCAATCCTCCCGGAGGCGCGGCGCTCTAAATTAAGGCGCCCGTGACGTTAAACAACATGCTCATGAAGCTGCTGCCTGCGACGAGAAATGCGATCGCCAGCACCGCAATGCAGGACCGCCGCGCGAATTCGTTCAGTTCTCCGCCGAAAACCAGGGTCCCTCCCGCGGCCATGAGCGCGATCACCCCTATAGCTAGGGCTACTGGCCCGGTCAGCGAGTTCGCGACCGTTC
>JBEKBK010000221.1:0-12908 GCA_050015435.1 Bryobacteraceae bacterium | reverse complement strand
GGTCACCTGCGGCGGTGCGGCTTCCGGTACCTCGATCTTGGGCGGCTCAATCCTCGGCGGCGGAATGTTGGGCGCCGGGGTTGGCGGCGGTGGCGGTGCCGAAGCGATCGTTCCAGGAGTCGGCGCGGGTGGCCGGGACCGAGGCTCTTGAGGCCTAGGCGCGGGTAGGCTGCTTCGAACGTCCAGCTCGCGAGTTACTTTTCCCTTGTTCGGCGCTGTCTGAGTCGGTTCAAAGAATTTTGGTGCAACCAGATGTACGGCTTTGCGGACATCGACCGGAGCCTCAGGCGGCGGAGGCGGCGTTATATCCGGGAGTGAGATAAGAAGAACAAATATTGCAATGTGAACCAGGATCGAGCCGATACCTGCCCGCAGGACCCTTCCTGAAGACGCAGGTTTGGGCCAGTCGCGCAGCAAGTTGAGGTCGGCTGAATCGGAAGTGGCTCCGCGAGGCATATTTAGCCAATCGTAACGACGCTCCCGGCTAACTGAAGGTTGCTCGTGCGGCCGTTAAGGGGTCCCGACCGCCTGGGCCACCAGCCGGGAATGCTCCTCGATTTTACCAAGAATGATCTGAGCAACTTCGAGCGCGGCCAAGCCCTGTTCCCCGGTGACCCTTGGCGGCTGTCGCGTGACCACCGAATCGAAGAAATTTTCGAGCTCCAGACGCAAAGGCTCATCTTTATGAACCGGCAGGGGGTTAAACTCAATTTGCATGGGCGGCCGGACCCGGAAACGAACGGCGTCCTGACGACTGTAGTCGAGCGAGATGTATTCATGCGGCTGAAACATTCGAAGTTTTCGGACGCGCTCGGTCGAAACCCGGCTGGCGGTGAGGTTCGCGATGCACCCTCCTGGGAACTGAAGCCGAACATTCGCGATGTCAACCTTGGGAGATAAGATGGAGATCCCGGCCGCGCGAACCTCTTCCGGCACGCTCTTGGTCAGGGAGAGGACTATATCTAGGTCGTGGATCATCAAATCGAGGACGACGTCAACATCCAGGCTGCGCGGGCTGAACTCGCTCATCCGGTGCACCTCAAAGAAGAGAGGGTGAACCACGATCGATTCGAGAGCCAGCACCGCCGGGTTAAATCTTTCCAGGTGACCAACTTGGAGAATTTTTCCGCAGCTCTTCGCCGTGTCGACCAGGGCGCGCCCCTCAAGCGGATCTTGAGCGATCGGCTTTTCCACTAGGACGTCTAACCCTAACTGTATGAGTCGTCGGCCGATGTCGGCATGAGTCACGGTGGGAGTCGCCACGACGGCGGCGTCAGAGGCCGCCGCAAGCTCGTCGAGCGAGCTGAATACCGGGCATCCGTAGGTGGTAGAAGCCTGCGCGGCGCGGGCGGGATCGATGTCGAACACGCCGGAGAGGCTGGCGTGGGCGGATTCGTGGATCACCCGGAGATGATTCCGTCCAAACGCGCCCGCGCCAGCCACGGCAATACGAGGTTTTGGCACTTACGCCAGACTAACACCTCAGCGAGCAGGATTAGGCGGGCTTGGCAGCGGCCGCGTTGGGCGAGCGGTGTTCAGCGATAATGGAATACGGAGCGTCAGAATGAGCATCGAAATCCACCAACCCGAGCTTGAACGCCGCCTGCGGGAACGAATCTATAGTGGTGGCTCTCATGAGGATGCGCTCTCCGAGAAGGAGGCTGCGGGGCGGATGTTGTTCGAACAGGGTTTAGGCCTGTTTGGTAGCCCGGAAGATTCCGCTCTCCTGGACAAAATTGTCTCAATGGCGTATGCGGAGCGGCGTCGTCCTTCCAAACGGCAATTAGCTAGCGCTCTGAATGTTGACTGGCCGCAAAGATAAGGGCGACAGCAAGCAAACAGGCCTCCATTCTGGAGCTTCCAGACTGCTCGATCGCTGCCATGGCAGTTCGGCTGAGCTTTTGTCTGGTTACCGGGAACACCACGACTTCAACGATTCAAAAGACCGGCGTCAATCTGACCATCGAGAACTGGCGGAAACCAGCCTCCAATTGAACGCCGATATCCGATCACGCGTGCGGCTCGGTGTCGGTCTCACCGAGCCGCGAACGGTGACGGAGCGGTTGTTAGGCGGGCTTGGCAGCAGCCGCGTTGGCCATCATGGCGGCCCTCCGGGCTTCATTTTCACGCGTCAGATGCGGCACAATTCCGAGCATCCGTTCGACCAGCATGAGCTGTCCGCGGTGATGCATCTCGTGCTCCTTTACGCCGAGGATCATTTCGAACCGCGTCTTGTTCGGCGGCGTCATCCCGGCGGGGAAGTTGACCCGTTCCCCAAGAACATCGTCAGACAGACCTTGGAGCCATTTCGAGTACTTGTCGCCCTCTTCGGTGAGTAGCGCAATGATCTGGGCCTTCGTGCGCGGCTTCTGCTCTTCCGCAATCAGACCCTGGATGAAGGTCATGAAATCGAACCCTTCCATGCTGGTGCGGCGCTCGACTCCATGAATCTGCATCGCCATCCTGGAGACCAAGGCGATATGCGTCAGTGTCTGGGCCACTGAGCGCGATTCGGACGACGGCTTGAATCCATATTTGTCTTCCGGGATTTCCTGGGCAATCGTAAGCGTGTTCTTGCGTACAGTGCGAAAACTGTCCGCGAGGTCTTTTGCTCCGTAGTAGTTCATGAAGTCTATTTTACTGCGCCCGCCTCCTGACCTTCGTGACGATCGCGTGTCATTTGTTTCCGGGGACTCGCAAATCGAAGACGTAAATCGAGTATCCGATCTTGGCGACCGGCCGGTATTGCCGGACCCATGACCACGTATCGTCGACGTACATGCCCATCATTGGTGTAGCGCTCACCGCCAACAGGCAGTTCGGCGCGCCGTTCTTGCTCACTTCCTGATTGGTCCGCATGTCGCCTGCTCGAATCCCGTAGTAATCCGGCACTGCATTTCCGAAGTATCCGAGACACAACGGTGCGCCACCCTGCTTCTTGAAATACGCCTGGAGACGCCGAAGATCCTGGCCCCAATCGAGGTTGGAATCGACCAGATAACGGGTTCCGTTTGACGGTCCACCGGAGGGCAGATTGAAAAACGCCAAGTAATAAGGGAACGCGGCCATAGATTCGATGACAACCAGGGCGGCGGCGACTGTCAGGATACGGCGATGCTCCCAAAGGGCGGCGGCGACCAGAATGCAAAGGAACGGGTAAATCGGGAGCAAATGGCGGACACCGATATTGATGTGGCTCGCCATACTGGCCGCGAAATAGGTCGCGGGCGGAACGATCAGCACCAGCCACTGTGCTTTCAATTTGCGGACGATCACGAACACGGCGGCCGCCAGGCCCAGCAGCAAGCCCGTGGGCGTCTTCACCGCGAAGACGACTGGAAAGTAATACCACCATCCCAGTTCCGACCGGGACCCTAGCAGATAGGCTTCGTGACCAATCGCGTTATGCAGCCCGACCAGGCTGAGTCCTTCGAAAAAATAGCTATGCCCTAACCCCAGCCGGGGCGAGAACCGAATCAACAGACTTCCGATCATCGATCCCGCGCGAACTCCGGCTCGCGCTGAGCGCAGCGAATGATCCAAAACACGGATGCCGGGCAAAAAAGAACGTGCCTCCGGCGCGTACACTGCCGCAACGGTCACGTATGCGAGCAACGATACCGTGAGGAGCGAGAGAAGCGGCCGCCGTCCACCTTGCCGGCGATTTATAAGGTAGAGGATCGCAAATACGGGCAACAACAGCAATCCCGAGAACTTACTCGCGACCGCGAGCCCCAGAACGATTCCCGAAAGAATCAGCCAGGAAGTGCGGCCGTTCCGCAGGTATTCGTACCAGGTGATGGTAGCGGCGAAGAAAAATACGGCCTCAATCAGGTCTGACGTAACGTAGCGGCCGTGCGCGATCAGATTCGGATCGAAGGCAAAGAAGGTCAATGCGAATAGCGCCACCCCGCTCCCAAACTCCCGGCGCGTCCACAACGCCAGCCCCACGGCGAAAACAAGCGTCAGCGCGATGGTCATCAGCCGGCCGGCGAACAGAATCGTATCCGCATCGGTGGTGTTGTGATACAGGAACTCGCGTCCAAACTCGACCGCATCTTCGGAAGCCCACGAGGGGTGGTCGAGCGGAAGTTTCAGATGGAGCAGCAACAGCGGGAGGGCGTTAAGGTACTTGCCTAGTGGCGGATGCTCGGGATTCATCCGCAGATCGCCGGTTTTCAGGTAGCTGTAACCGGCCGCCAGATGAATGCCCTCGTCCCAAGTCTGACTTTCCTGGCGAACTGACGCGATTTGGAGAATCGCCATCGCTAACAGGAGACCGAACGCGACTGGCCAAAACGGCTTCAACTGTGAGCATAGGATACAATGAGGCGCATTTCGTGCACCGCTCCCGACTCGTTCTTGCTCTGGTTGGCTGCCTAGCGGCAGGCTGCTCAAGCGCGCCCCAATGGTGCGCGCCGCCTCCGCAAGGGGAGCCTTTGACGGGCGTCGAACCCCAGCGCCAGATTGGGGATTTCATGAGCATGCGCGATCCCAACGCCGCTGATTACATCCTGAGCCGGGATTCTCGCCGGACGGAATTGCGGTTCCTGCTCGGCCCTGCGGATGACCTTCACGTGGCAGTGGACTTCACGATCCCAGGGCCGATGACGGTTGAAGTATTCGTGAACGGCGGCTTAGCGGGAAGATATCGCGGAACAAAGCCCGGGACTTTCCGAATCAATGAACCCGTTCCGCAGCAACTACTGCATCCGGCCGCGGAAAACCGCGTAGTCGTAACCAGTGACGCCGGCGGGCTCCAAATCAGCCGCGCGGGATTCATCCAGTGATGCCCCAAGCCCTTGCAATTCTGTTTGGGGCCGCGTTCACGACCATTTCTTGCTTAGGGTTGGGAAAATTGATCCTGCGGCTGCTCCGCTTGAACCTCTCGTTCGGCGAAGAATGCTTATTCGGATTTCTGACCGGTGCCGCGGGTTTGAGCTGGCTGGTGTTCATCGCGTGCGCGACGAGACTCGCCTATCCCGGAGTCTTTCTGGGACTGGGCGTGGCGTTGATTGCAGGCGGCATTTGGGGCTGCAAGCTACAAGTGGCACGGAGCTCGCTTCCGCGTTTGAACCGGGGCTGGAATCTGCTCTTCTTCGCCGCCTTTGCGACTTACTTCCTGCTCTATTTCTCAAACGCGATGGCACCCGAGGCGAGCCCGGACGGCACGTCTTATCATCTGGCACTCGTCGGGCGATATCTGCGCGAACACGGATTCAATCCGATCACGACCAGCATTTACGCAAACTTGTCGCAGGGCGCGGAGATGCTCTTCCTGTTCGCGTTCGCTTTCGGACGACATTCTGCCGCAGCGCTGGTCCATTTTGCCTTCCTGATAGCTTTGCCGTTCGAGATGCTCTTTTACGCCCGCCGGTTTGGTTTCGGTTCCGCAGGGGTATGCGCGGCAGTATTTCTGTTTGCGACCCCAGTTGTCGGCCTGGACGGCACTAGCGCGTACAACGACGTCGCGGTAGCCGCAGTGCTGTTCGGTCTGTTCTATCTGCTCGAGATCTGGGCGGTCGAACGAGATCCCGCCTTATTTGTTCCGATCGGAATTCTGGCCGGGTTCGCGTTTGCGTTGAAGTACACGGCTGGTCTCGGCTTAGTCTTCGCGTTCGGTTATGTGGTGTGGAAGACCGGCAAATGGAAACCGGTGCTGGTGGTCACGGGCTGGGCTTTAGTGTTCATCCTTCCGTGGGTGCTAAAGAATTGGATGTTCACCGGCAATCCCGCAGCGCCGTTTCTGAATACGATCTTTCCGAATCCGTACGTTCATCCGTCATTTGAAAAAGCTTACCTTTCGGTCCAGCGGCATTACGCCCTGAAGAGTTATCGCGAAATCCCGTGGGCTCTGACGCTGAACGGAAACTTGGGAGGCGCGCTAGGGCCGCTGTACCTGCTTTCGCCTCTCGCGCTGCTGGCTGCACGGAAACCGGCCGGTCGCAGATTGCTTCTGGCTGGATTCGTTTTCGCTCTTCCTTGGATCGCCAATATCGGCAGCCGCTTTCTGATTCCTGCACTTCCCTTCGTTTGCATCGCGTTGGCGATTGCAGTACAGAACGTCAAGGCCCTGACGGCGACGCTGGTGATCGCACATGCCCTGATATCCTGGCCCGGCTTTCTTCAAAAGCATTTCATGCCGAAAAGCCCGTGGGAGTTCCGGCATGTCTTGCTCAAAGAAGCCTTACGAATCCGTCCGGAAAGGGCGTATCTGGAAGAGAGAATCCCTCAGTTCAAGCAGGCCGAGATCATTGAGGCGCTTGTCCCACCGGGCGCCAAGGTATTTTCGTTCAGCAATACCGCGGAGTCTTACACCTCGCACGAGATTTTGGTCTCGTTCCAGGCGGCCTTCAATGAGGAAGTCCGCGA
Source organism: Bryobacteraceae bacterium (assembly GCA_050015435.1). Taxonomy (GTDB): domain Bacteria; phylum Acidobacteriota; class Terriglobia; order Bryobacterales; family Bryobacteraceae; genus Palsa-187. The sequence goes on along the minus strand of JBEKBK010000221.1, from coordinate 6,536 downwards.
TGTGCTCGAATCCGCGATGTACTCGAACGAGGCCCCTCTGAAAATCTACTCTTTCGACTTCCCTTCGGAAAGCGTCCGGCGCCTGCGAGTGGTCGAGACCGCTGCAGGCTCCGATGACGATATGTGGAGTGTTGCTGAGTTACGGATCTATCAGGCCAACCAGGAACTGCCGCGGCTTCCCCAGTGGCGTCTCAGAGCCCAACCGAATCCGTGGGACGTCCAGCTCGCTTTTGACAATAGTCCTGTATCGCGCTGGCGAAGCTGGCAAGCGCCGAGGCCGGGCATGTATCTCGAAGTCGATTTCGGCGAGCCGCGGTCTGTGGACCAGGTGAGGCTGGAATGTCCGGTTGGAATGGAACACATCCGCATGCAGCTCGAAGGCGAAGATGCCTCAGGGCACTGGAGGGTCGTGTCCGCGGAGCCGCACGTTCAGATCGTCGCACCGGTGGGAGGCATGCGCCGCGCCGCAATCAAGATTCTGAAGAAGCGAGGGGTTCATTACATGCTGGTCCAACCTGGCGACGAAGGCGAGGACGATTTCCGCGCGAACGCCGATTTGTGGGGCATCACGCGCATAGGCGAGGTCGATGAAGCGCGTTTGTACCGATTCGATTAGTAGTCACAACCGCTCCTTGACCGTCGCGGCTCGATAACTGTTTCTGAGCCGCGCGCGTGAGCAAGCGGTTCTGCACGGGCCTGTTAAAATTGAATTTCCCCATGGAAATCGACAAAGTGTACGAGCCCCAGCGGTTCGAGCCCCATTGGGCGGCCTGGTGGGTGGAGTCTAACCTCTTCCGGGCCGAAGCTCGGCCGGGCGAGCCTTATTTTTCGCTGGTGATTCCGCCGCCGAACGTCACCGGGTCCCTGCACATGGGGCACATGTTCGAGCATTCCATCATCGATGCCCAGGTGCGTTGGCGCCGGATGCTCGGCGTGCCGACTTTGTGGCTGCCCGGAACCGATCACGCCGGCATCGCCACGGAGCTTATGGTGGACCGTCAACTCGCCAAAGAGGGCATCAAGAAACGCGATCTCGGGCGTGAAAAATTCGTCGAGCGGGTATGGCAGTGGAAAAAAGAATTCGGCGGACGCATCACCGAGCAGATGAAGCGCTCCGGGGTGAGTTGCGATTGGTCCCGCGAACGCTTTACCTTCGATCCCGGATTCGTGCGCGCAGTCCGCGAGACGTTTGTGCAGCTCTACGAAAAGGGACTGATCTACCGCGGCGCGTACATGCTGAACTGGTGCCCCCGCTGCGGAACCGTTCTCTCCGACCTCGAAGTGGAACACGAGGAGACGCAGGGAAATCTCTGGCACATTCGCTATCCGCTGAACGGGAGCTCGACCAGCCTGTCAGTTGCCACCACGCGGCCGGAGACGATGCTGGGCGACACGGCTGTCGCGATCAATCCTAAGGACCCGCGCGCGGAGGAGCTGCGGTCCGCGACAGTACGGCTGCCGCTAATGGATCGCGACATCCCGATCATCCTGGATGACATGGCTGAGCTGGGATTCGGATCGGGCGCTGTGAAAATTACTCCCGCGCACGACCCGAACGATTTCGAGGCAGGGAAACGCCACAATCTTCCCAGCATCCAGGTGATCGGCAAGGACGGCCGGATGACGCCGGAAGCGGGCCGATTCGCCAACGTGGACCGGTTCGAAGCGCGCAAACGGGTAGTGGCGGCGCTCGAAGAGCTGGGCCTTTTGGAAAAAGTCGAGCCTCACGCGTTGAACATCGGCAAATGCCATCGCTGCAAGACAGTGGTCGAGCCGATGGTGTCCACCCAGTGGTGGATGAAGATGAAACCGCTGGCCGAGCCGGCGATTAAGGCGGTGGAAGAAGGCCGCATCGAATTCGTTCCCGCTAATTGGGCGAAGACGTACTTCGAGTGGATGTACAACATTCGCGACTGGTGCATCTCCCGGCAGCTCTGGTGGGGCCACCAGATTCCAGCGTGGCACTGCGGTACGTGCGGCAAGATCACAGTAGCGCGCGAAGATCCTACGAATTGCGCCCATTGTGGTTCTGAAAAAATCACGCAGGATCCGGACGTTTTCGACACCTGGTTCAGTTCGGGGCTCTGGCCGTTCGCGACGCTTGGCTGGCCCGACGACACGATAGACCTGCGGGCATTCTATCCCACTACTCTGCTGGTGACGGGGTTCGACATCATCTTCTTCTGGGCGGCGCGCATGATCATGCTTGGCATCGAGTTCATGGGCGAAATTCCGTTCCGCCAGGTTCACATCCACGGACTGGTGCGCGACGCCGAACGACAGAAGATGTCCAAGACCAAGGGCAATACGGTCGATCCCTTGGTGATTAATGACCAGTACGGCACTGACGCCGTGCGATTCGCGCTGCTGGTGAGCGCGGCGCCGGGAAATGATATCGCCCTGAGCGAGGATCGCCTGGCGAGCACACGGTCGTTTGCCAACAAGATCTGGAATGCGTCCCGATTGTTATTCAGCAAGACTCCTGGCGATCCTGTTCCGGTTTCGCTCGCGGATCGTTGGATCGCGAGCCGCCTCAATGCGTGTGCCGAGGTGGCCAATCGCGCTTTCGAACACCATCGTTATCACGAGGCCGCCGACGCCTTGTGGCACTTCTTCTGGGACGAGTTTTGCGACTGGTATCTGGAATTGAAAAAGCCGGATGCCAACTGGGGCTTCGCTTATAAAGTTCACGAAGACGCCCTTCGGCTGCTGCATCCGCTGATGCCGTTCATTACTGAGGAACTGTGGCACCGGCGCGGCAACGAAACCTCCATTGCTCTCGAGCGCTACCCGCAATTCGACCCGGCGAAAACTGACCCGGAGGCCGAGCGGGAGATGGGTCTGCTGCAAGGCATCGTCGGTGCGGCCCGCGCATTGCGGGCGGACCACAAGATTGATAAAAAGCAACCGCTCACCGGGGTACTCTATTGCGCGAAGCCTGTTCAAATCGACCAGATTCAACGCCTCGCGAACATTACTCTTGAAGTGAATACGGGTCCCGCGCCCAAGCTGGAGGGGACTGTCCGCTCCACACCAGATTTTGATCTCCTGCTTCACATCTCCGAGCCGCCGGCCCAGAAGGAGCGTTTGGAAAAGGAAAACGAACAGCTCGAAAAGTTGATCGCGAATTCGGCGCGGCAGCTCGAAAATGAGGATTTCCTCGGTAAAGCGCCCGAGAAGGTAATTGCTTCGATCCGGCAAAAAAAGGCCGAGTACGAAGCGCAGCTTTCGAAAAATCGTGCTGCGCTGACGAGTGCATGACGTTCGATTTCACGCATCCCGACGTTCGCCGGGCCATTGATAATGCGCTCGCCGAGGATATCGGAACAGGCGACATCACGGCTCAAGCCTGTATATCGGTGGATCTCGTTGCTGAGGCGCGATTCGTCGTGAAACAGGAACTGACCCTGGCCGGAATCGAGCTGCTGCACTTGTTGTTCGAGGGAGCCGAGCTGCGGTCTTCGAGTGGACAGCGGGTCGGACCGGGCGAGATTCTCGCGACCGTCCGTGGATCAGCCAGGCAACTGATCACTCGCGAGCGAACCGCGTTGAACTTTCTTCAGCGTCTTTCTGGGGTCGCGACAATGGCAGCCAAGTTTGTTTCCGCCGTGGAGGGAACCGGCGTCCGAATCCTGGATACGCGTAAGACCACGCCGGGCCTGAGGGTGCTGGAAAAGATGGCGTCCGCGGCGGGCGGGGCGGTGAATCACCGCATGGGTCTCTACGATGCGGTCCTCATCAAGAACAACCACATTCGTCTAGCTGGCGGCGTATCCAGGGCTATTGTCCGTGCGCGCGCGGCGGGAAAACCGATCGAGGTGGAAGTTCGGACGCGAGTGGAAATCGAAGACGCGCTGGCGGCCCGTGCCGGTCGTCTCCTGCTGGACAATATGACGCCGGAGGAAGCTGAGTCCGAGATCCGCTTCATCGACGGGCGTGCCGAGACCGAGATCTCCGGTGGAGTCACGCTCGACAATGTCCGCGCCTATGCAGAGGGACATCCCGATTTCATCTCCTCCGGGGCGATCACGCATTCCGCCCCGGCGGTAGATATCAACTGCGGCATTTATGCCCTTTGATCTCGAATCCGTCCGCAATCGACTGCCCGTCCGCCGCATCGATTGGTTCCAGAGCGTCAATTCAACGATGACCCTTGCGGCTCGTCTGGCGAGGGATGGTTGTCCCACGGGGACCATTGTCGGCGCCGATGGTCAGGTCGCGGGCATCGGACGGCATGGCCACAATTGGCATTCAGAGGTCGAAGCGGGATTGTACGTATCGATCGTGTTGCGGCTCGCTTTGGATTCGAGAGTTCTTCCGGTAGTGATGCTCGCGCTCGGGATTGCCGCGCAAGAGGCGATTGCCGAGACCACCGGGTTGCATGCCGACTTGCGTTGGCCCAATGATTTGCTCCTGGGCGGCCGGAAGTGCGCGGGAATTCTGGCTCAATACGAGGGTGGCGCGATCGTGGCCGGCGTCGGCATCAACGTAAATCACACGGCGTTCCCCGGGGAAATCGAGCCGCTGGCCACTTCGCTACGATTAGCCGGGAGCGGAAACGTGTCGCGCGAAGATCTTCTGGTCGCGCTGGTGCATTCCATCGAGAATGGCTGCCGGACCCTGACCGAGCAAGGCCCCTCGACCATCCTCGACATGTTTACGCGCGCTTCGAGCTATGCCGAGGGCCGGCGAGTGCGGGTGGAACAGAACGGCGGCGTGCTGGAGGGAGTCACGTGCGGGCTCGATCCATCCGGGTTCTTGATGGTTCGAGAAGACAACGGAAAAGAAACTACGATTCTTGCCGGCGGTGTGCGCCCGGTATGAACTACTTCAATTACTTCACCGAGACGGAAGAGCACTTCCAGAAGGCCCGCGGGTCTGGGTTGTTTCTGCTTTCGCCTCTTGACTGGGCTCTGATTGAGGCTTGGAAAAACGCGGGCATACCCATCCAAGCCGTATTGCGGGGCATCGACGTCGCGTTCGAGAAATGGCGCAGCCGGCCCGCGCGCGCGAGGATTCACATGGTCAATTCGCTCGCCTACTGTGCTCAGGCTGTCGCGGCAGAGGCGCTGGAACAGGCCAATGCCTCGCCGGCGGCGCGCAAGGAATCCAAGCCCCCGTTCTCGCTCGAAGATGTTCGGGCATTCGTATCGGCGAACGCCACAAAGCTGAAGAAGGCGGGGAATGAAGACCTCGCGACGGCCTTGGAGAGCCTCGACCTGACCGCGCTTTACTCAGACCTCGAGCAACTGGAGCAGAGGCTCACCGCGATCGAAGAAAAAATGATTGCCCGTCTGCGCGCCGGGGCGAACCAGGAAGCGCTATTCGAGGCGCGCCGCTCCCTCGATGCAGACCTGAAGCCGTATCGCGGCAAGATGACCGCCGATCAATTGTCGATGCTTGAAAAGCAGTTCCTCGACCGACGTCTGCTGGAGGCGGCGGGCCTGCCACGCTTGAGTCTGTTTTATCTTTGAGTAATGTCGCCGGCTGGGAGTGTGCACGCGTGGTACAATCTCATTCGGTTCCGTGGCAGCCTAGCAGTTACACCTGCGACACAAGCGTGCCCCGTATCGACGTAGGAAGTTTTCCACAGAGTATTTCAGAAGTGTTCGCCAAGTCTTCGCTTCTTGTCAAGTACTTTTTCCCCACTACCGACAACCACTTGCGTTTTTCTACGCGTGTGCTATTCTCCCAAGCAGTGGTTCTCTGTTCAGAGAACCACTAATAATTTCTTCCTGATGGTCTATCCAATTCGGGGCATGCTAGACGGTTCCCGAATGAGCAACCCTTTACCTCCGAACAAGACCGCGCAGAACCAGGTCAAGTTCGACTTCATCAAAAGTAGCTATTTCCGCTCGATCCACGCTGACGGCGTCTGGGGCGGTGTCAACGGCCACCTCGACATCGCTATGGCCTTTTTTAGCGAGAGGCCGGCAATCCCTCAGCAAATTACTGTCCCGATCGAAGACGGCAAACTCGGAAACGAACTCGAGAACAAACGGGTGGGCCGGGATGCTGTCATCAGAGATGTCGAGATTTCGGTGACCATGAATGTCGAGGTCGCCAGAGCGTTCCATCAATGGCTCGATGAGCGGATCCGCGCCGACGAAATCAACGCTAAGCACAAGGTAGACGACAAGAAATGAAAACCAACTATTGGCCAGCCGCAAGCGCAGTTCCCCTTTGGATCTCTTCAAAAGCCCGGAAAAGACGAGCCAGCGCGTACAAAGTGCGCAGCGCGGGAACCACTTCCCGATCCCCTGTCATGGCACTGGAAGCATTAAAATCCAGAGGAATCGGTTTGTCTTGGCCAGAGCAGCGCTTGTCCGAGATCACCGCTCTCAACGCCGTTCCGGAGAAGCCTAATCGGATGGCCTCCAAGCATGCCCACAGAGTCTTGGAACTGGCGGAGCTGTTTAGATTCTTAGGTCAGAGATTGTAAACAAGAATGCTTCAACATTCTGGCAGCTAACATCACGCCGCAGCAAGCAGGGCAACGATATTCTGGATAGCCTTGTCGGCCTTGTGATACGCGA
>JBEKBK010000220.1:0-12922 GCA_050015435.1 Bryobacteraceae bacterium | reverse complement strand
AAGCCGGCGTTGTCGAGAACCTCATTGAGCCGCTTGTAGAACGGGTGACCGGGCGCTGTTGGCAACTCGGCGTCGTACCACAGCCCCTCTTGCCTCTCTCGCTGCTTCCGTGTGCCCATCGCCATATGTCAATTGTAAAGTCGAAACATTCTTAGCGCTAGATGTTTTTTGGACTTTAGGCATGGGCTGCTAGGGTACCGTCGGAAAGAAAATGGGCCTGACGGTCACCTCCACGAAGGGCGAGGACGGCGAGCGCACCTACTCTATCGAAGCCTGATCGTTTCCCGCTTCGGTCACATCGCGCCGCTGGGCTCCTGCCTGGCGGCGTTTGTCGTTCTGGAGGATAAGCAGCTCCGCCGACCAATCTGACAGCGCCCGGCACAGTCCCGCGACGTCGGGATTGCCAGCAAGAAGCTCGGCCTCGATCGAGGCGATCTCGCGGCGGCAACGTTGGATTCATGCGGCTTCCTTGACACGCTCTCGCGCGATCTCATCAAAGCTGCGGCCGTCTCCTTCGAGAATTACCTTCTTGCCACTGTATTCCTGGTAGCGCCGGCAAATGACATCGGCGTAGCGCGTGTCCAATTCCATCACACGCGCTTTCCGGCCGCGCCGCTCGCACGCGATCAGTGTCGAGCCAGAGCCGCCGAACAAGTCTGCAACCAGATCACCAGCCTTGCTGCTGTTCAGCAGTGCACGCTCGACCAGCTCGACAGGCTTCATCGTTGGGTGCAGCCGGTTCGCCGCGGGTTTATTTTCCTGCCACAGCGTCGATTGGGATTTATCGCCGTACCAGGGATCCTTTTCGCCTGCCACATGCGCATAAAAAGGGGCTCGTGCTGGAATTTACAAGGCCCGAATCCCCACGCGGAGGTGTTTTTCGCCCATACGATTTGGCAGCGAACTTCAAAGCCGGCGGCTTCGAGAGCATTTTGAAATTCGCGCTGCCAGGATGAGGAGTGACATACATACATCGACGCACCGGATTTTACGACGGTACGGCACGATTGGAAAGCCGCCGCAAGAAATCTCTTGAACTCGGCGTCGGACATCCGGTAGCCTTTGATCTTGAGATGCTCTTTTGTGTAACCCTCGTAGTCCACGTTATACGGCATATCGGTGAAGACGAGGTCTGCGGCCTCACTTCCCATCAACCTGGCGACGTGGTCGCGATCGGTTGCGTCTCCAACGAATAGCTTGTGATCACCCAGAATCCAGCGGTCGCCGATCTGGGAGACCGGCGTTTCTGGAAGAGCGGGAACGGCGTCTTCGTCCGTGAGTCCGTCGATTGCATCTTCCGCGGCGAGCCGTCGGGCAAGCTCCGTGTTATCAAACCCGATTAAGTCAATATTGAAGTCCTCTTGCTGCCGCGCCGCCAGCTCCTCTCGGAGGAGGGCTTCGTCCCAGCCGGCGTTGAGTACGAGCTGGTTGTCAGCGATGATGTACGCGCGTTTCTGTGCCTCGGTCAAGTGATCAAGAACGATGACCGGAACCTCGGTGAACTCCAGCTTTCGTGCGGCGAGAAGGCGCCCATGATCCGCGATAATTCCGGCCTTGGTATCAACAAGGATTGGATTGTTAAACCCGAATTCTTTGATGCTTGCGGCGATTTGGGCAATCTGCTCGTCGGAATGTGTTCTCGGATTTCGAGCGGGCGGGGTCAGTTTGTCCAACAGCCACAGCTCGATATGCTTGACCATCACTTTTAAGACCATACGAACACTCGTGCGCAGACTTAGCGTCGTCCCTGAATACCAAGCCGCGATTTCATTCGTCAACAGAAAAATTAGGTGCGAATGGGCGAAGGACAGATCCCGACCGTTAGACTGAAGAGGAATGACCAAACAACAACTCATCGACGCAGTCGCGAGTACATCGGACCGTTCTAAGCAGGAGGTCGAAGCCGTTGTCGATTCGCTCCTCGGGGAGATGGGAAAGCACTCCGGTCTGGAGAGCGTGTTGATCTCCGCGGTTTCGGTAGTTTCGTGGTGAAGGACAAGTCGGCGCGTCAGGGCAGGAATCCAAAGACTGGAGAACCCATCCAGATCGCCGCTCGCAAATCCGCTACGTTCAAGCCGAGCAAGGAACTGTCTGAAGGTTTAGTTGCGGAGACGACCACCGTTTCGATATAGCCGTCAACGTGACTTCTTTAGTCTGGGCGTGATACCAAGCGCCCAGCCATTCCGCTTTGTCGGGCTCTTTGCCGGGTTTTGGGGGCGACCCGACAACGATCAGGCGAGTGGAATCAATGACCTAGATGCCATTTGTCGGGTTTGTCGGGCTTTTATAGTAGGAGAGCTCCCAGGAAACCGCACATTGATTTAAGACTTTCCTACTTGCCCCACTGGTGAATGCGAGGTTCCGCCTACCAAGCACCGCTTAGGAGATCCCGCAACGCCGAGAATCCCTCAATCCAGCTAGTTACAGACTTCGGACGTCGTGACCACCCCGCTATTGATCAACTCGCCGTCGCTGCCTGGATGACGGGAATCTGCGCGGCAGCAAGCAGACGGGAGAGCGTGTCGATCTCCTCCGGCTTCGCAACTGGCATCGGCGGACGGGTGCGACAGCTAGGAAGGAGGCCCCGCAGCCAAGCGGCTACCTTGTACCGCAAGTGTAAGCGCGAATAATCGGCATAGATATATTCGTGCAGATCGCGCAGCCCGCCTTCTATCCAGATTCGCCGTGCTCTTCGGATGTCGTCTGCGCGCCAAGCGTCGATGTGATCGAGCATCGGTTCCAGACCGTAGTTCCACGAACCTGACGCGGTGCCATCGAGCACGTCGTGCGCTAGAAATTCGTGAAACAACTGTCCGCCGGCGGCCAGGATCGATACGTGGTGATCCAGAGATCGAAGAATCTTCCACATTTTCTTTTGGCCTTCGTAGTTGTAGGTCATCTTCCAGCCGATGACGTTGGGAATCTCCCGGCAAATGAGGCGAGCCGTTTCGCCGGAGACTCCCAGTCCCCACTGGGGAGTGGAAGTCGCAACGGGATGGGTAATGATTGGCAGGTTGGAGGCGGAATCGATCGCCCGGATCTGATCGAGCCAGTATTCAGGATATTTTTCGGCATTCCACATCGTGACCAGATCCATACATCCAGCCGGAGGCAGAAGAAAGAGGCCGTCGGCGCCGGTCTGTTTCATGTCGAGCGCACACGTGACGCATCCCTCGGTGGTGAGATCAAAGACGCCGGCGAACACCGGCATCTTGCCGCTGGCTTCACGAACCGCGATCTCGGCGATTCGCCGTTTCTCTTCACGAGTGAGGTAATAAATCTCACCAGCTTCGGGGTTCGCGATGAGCCCGCCTACCAAGCGGAAGCGATCCTGCAGGAAGTATTGAATCAGATCGCGGTAAGCCGCTTCGTCCACCTTGCCATTCCGATCGAAAGGCACTACCAGGGCAGCATAAAAGCGGCTCGATAATTGAGTCATTTCAGTCCTCCTGCGCTCGCTACTATATGATCTTAGCTTGGCCGATCGAGCGACAGATCCCGCCGCAGTTTCCGTCGAGACGCTGATCGCGCGGATGGAACGCCTGCCCGTCACTTTCTGGCACGTCCGCGCACGTCTGATCGTCGGCGCGGCAACCTTCTTCGATGCGTTTGATGTGCTGACCATCTCGGTCGCGCTTCCGGTGTTGGTCGGGGAGTGGCACCTCAATTCCAGGGAAGTTGGGTTCATTATTTCAGCAGGATTTGTCGGCCAGCTTGCGGGAGCCTTGTTCTTCGGATGGGCAGCAGAAAGATTCGGGCGTTTGCGGGCGATGGTCTACAGTGTGGCCGTCTTAGGGCTCATGAGCCTCGCTTGCGCCGGGGCGTGGAACTACGGATCGCTACTGCTTTTCCGAACAATTCAAGGGTTCGGGATTGGTGGGGAAGTGCCGGTTGCCGCGACCTACATTAATGAACTGTCCAAGGCGCGACGTCGCGGGCGCTTCTTTCTGCTTTACGAGATGATCTTCGGCGTGGGCCTGACTTCCGCGGCTTTGGTTGGCTACTGGGTGGTGCCAAGGCTTGGCTGGCAGTCGATGTTCATCCTCGGTGCGCTGCCGGCTTTGTTGGTCCTCCGTCTGAGGCGAATCTTGCCGGAATCGCCGCGCTGGCTGGCCAGCAAAGGAAGATTTGCCGAGGCCGATGAAGTCGTTCGCCAAATGGAGGATTACGCTCTAAAAAGCGGCGCGGTAATGGAGCCAGTCAGTTCGCAGGCACACGCTTCACCGCCGCCCAAGACGCTGGTTATTCGTTGGCAGGAACTCTTCAGCGAACGCTACCTCCGGCGCACGCTCACAGTTTGGGTGATCTGGTTCTGTTGCTATTTCGTTACCTATGGCCTGACCACTTGGTTGCCGACGATCTATCGCACGGTATTCAAACTGGATGTCGCCACAGCGTTGCGATTCGGTCTGGTGACTAATTTAGCCGGGCTCGCAGGCGACTTTGCGGTGGCTCTGACGATAGACCGTTTGGGCCGTCGCGTTTGGCTTGGGTTGGCGTTTGCGATCGGGGCCGTGCCTTTGGCGGCGCTCGGTTTCGTATCGACTCCCAGCGCGCAACTAGTAGCGCTAGGCGCGTCACTCAGCTATATTTTCGTGGCCTCGAATTCCCTGGTCTGCTACCTCTACACACCGGAGATCTACCCTACGCGTTTGCGCGCTCTTGGTAGCAGTGTTGCTACGGCTTGGCTGCGAGCGGGTTCCGCACTGGGACCCGCCTTAGTCGGTTTTATCCTCACGCGCCATGATCTTGGTGCAGTGTTTGGGATGTTCGCAGTGGTGTCAGTCGTCGGGGCGGTGGTCGCCAGCTTGTTCGCGGTTGAAACTCGAGAGCGGGTGCTAGAAGAAGTTTCTCCATAGCCCCACCCCAACTGGTGTCTGGGTGCGCTCGGTCAGCCTGTCCCGAGCCATTCAGAAAGCCAGCCCTCCCGCGTCAGCGTGCATTTGGACTCCAAACGGCAGTCTTAGGAAGGTCTAGTATCTGTAACTCTTTGAAGGCTTTGGTCGGGCCGCCGGGATTTGAACCGGGACGTCTTGCACCCGAAGCAAGGGTTCTAAAATAGATCAGTTGGGAGAACCAATAGGGACGCACGGGCACGGGGATACCGAAGAGCATTCCACATGCACTCGCATGGCTGCTCTTATTATCGGTGGGAACGCAAACATGCAGGCTTCGCTCTCGCAGACCAAACAATTCAAGACTGGTAGGAATTGCCCGCGAGCCGGCGCTTGGCAAGATCGCAGAAGTGTAGCGCGTTTCTCATTCCTAATGCTAAAACTTCCTCGAACTTCCGGCTCAGGACCCAGCGCTGGAATCGCAAAGCGCGTGATCGTTCCCAAACTCTTCGGCGTTGAGCAGAAGTAATGTGGACGGTGCGCGGGCTCCGTATCGGGAAAGTCAATTATGCGCGGGCCGCCCACGACTGCCGTGTCAATCAGCTGCGGTCCTGTTTCTCGAACTTCTTAACCATGTTGACAAATGGCTCACGAATGAGGAACGGGGGTACGCGCCTGCCATCGGTGTCTCTAAATCCGTATTCACGGGCCAGGTCGCCGACGTGGAATGCTTTCCCCGATTTCCGCATCACGCGCCTATCAGCCGCGAGCGATGCAACTGCTCGCCCAAGGTACTCCGGCGATTCACTCTTCTTCAGCCATGGGATCTTCCTCCAGTCCACCTCTCCGTTGGCATGTGACATAACCCTTTCGGTTCGCATAAACCCAGGTGCCAAGGCGACGGTCGCGATATGGTGCTGGCGAAGCTCCATTGCCAAGCCCCAAAGCAGGCGCACGATCGAGTGCTTAGCAACATCGTAGAAGTTCCCGATGTACTTGTCATGGTCCCAGGCGATGGTGCTGACGATAAGTCCAGGCGCGTGTGAACTCTTGGTTTGCACGGCGGCGGAAGTGGACTCGATCATCAGGGGAATCGCAAAATACGTCGCCAACAGGTGAGCCTTAAGCCCGCGCTCGAACATGGCATCCCAAAGGCGCAACGGTGCCTCCCAAAAATACGCTGGCATTAAGCGTCCCCCCTCGTAGCCTCCCCATGCGTTATTAACAAGGATGTCGAGCCTGCCCCGCTCATCGCGAACTCTCTTAAAAAGAGACTCTACCTCAAGCTCGTTCGCATGATCGCAGCGCAGGGCAATGCCTTGCCCGCCGCGCCGAGTCACTTCCTCTGCCGATTCTTCGATGGTACCGGGCAGGTTGTCGGTAGTCGGTCGCCCGCGCACGCTGCGGCCGGTCACGTAGACAATTGCGCCGTGCTCGCCTAATACGGCCGCAATGGCACGTCCCGCGCCACGGCTCGCGCCTGTCACCAAAGCGACTCGACCATGAAGACTTCGGGAAGCATCTTTGCCCTTTCGCGGTTGTGCGCCCATCGGCCGTCCTCGACTCGTTGTTATCCGGATTCTCTCCAAGATCTGACGGACTGGTCTTGTACATCATACTCGCAGTTAATACAATCGGGCGCGATTACCTGTTCGCCGCTGTGCGATGGTCCGCGCCCGACTGGCCCGAAACGGGGTTCGAGGAAGTTGACCCAATCACTACCGATAGGTTGGCTCGTGGCCAGAGTTCAAGGCGGTCGCCAACCGGGCCGTCTATGGGTCGTCTCGAGGGGCGGTCACATCATAGGCCCTGGTAGTGGGCAATAGCGGAAGCGACGCCGGTGCGGCGCACTGTTAACCGAAAGGTTGCAGCTTCGATTTCTACTTGAGGAGCCAAACGAATATCACTGCGAACCTCTCTACCTTGTGGTTAACTGCCTGGATTGATGTTGCCATTGGCGTTCGAGATCGGGTGCGCTTATCTTGAGCCCATTGTTCTAGTGGATTGAAATTCGGTGTACAATCCGCAATGGTATTGTCGATCGAGTGCCCCATGATTTCGTCCACCTGCATATTTCCGCTCGGCTGTGAATTCTTATTGCCCTACCTTGAGCCGTACGGCTGTTTCGTGTCCGATATGAGGGGCTGCGATTTCATTCTCGCGAGCAACAGCACAGAGCCCGCCTACGCCGATCGGATGCGGGAGGCCAAGGCCGGTGGCAATCCAGTCGCGTGGTGGACCATCGAAGATCCGAATTCGTTTGAAGACTTCCTACCGCAAGCCGCGGAAGCCGACTTCGTGTTCACGTCGGACGAGGACTGCATTCCACGATACATTCGGCAACTGGGGCACGATCGGGTACACTGGCTCCCACTTGGCTGCGCGCCGCTGTTCCATTTTCCGCAGGCGCTCGCGGAGCAAGCCGCCGATTTCGTGATTAGCGCCAACTGGTACACGAACCGGGCGCGGCTGTGGGGCGTCGAGATGGTGGTTGAACCCCTGCGCCGAACCGGCCGCACCCTGGCGCTGTTCTGCTACGAGAATTTTATGTGGCCTGGCTATCGGCCATACTGGCGAGGATCAGCCGGCTGCCGCACAGTCTCCGCGCAATATCGGCATGGCCGCGTGGCGATCGGGTTGAACAATCAGCGAAGCGGCATGGACGGCCGAGAGCACACGGTCATGACGAGCATGCGCACCTTCGAGACGCTGGCCTGCGGGAAACCATTATTGGCCGCCCAGTCCGATGCCTACGAACGCCTGGCACTGCAACACGGCATCCACCTCGCGGCGGTCCAGACTCCGGAGGAGGCGCTCGCATGGGCCGACCGGCTGCTGGGAGAAGAGGGTGAGCGGATCGCGAATGCCGGCCGCCAGCAGGTCCTTGCTCACCATACGTATGGACACCGCCTATCCAAAATCGCCGCGGTTGCTGCGCCGCGCCGCTATGTCCCCGGCGGCGTGACCGGCGCCTCCCAGGACGATGCTACCGAAGCTGGGCGGCCGTTGGATAATTTGGGGATCGAGCCGTCCCTGCGCCGCGCCATTACCGCCCTCGCGCGTGAGCACGACAACGGAAACATGCGCTATGCTGAACTGCTGTGCCTGGCGGCGGCGATGGTCGGCTTTCCGTGGACGGAGGGCCAGTTTGTGTGCGAGATCGGCACATTTCACGGGATCACAGCGGCGTTCCTCGGGCACCTCGCCGTCGTGGCCAAGTTACCATGCCGCATTTTGAGCGTTGATAACTTCAAATCCCCTTACCTGGCGGATCTTCCGGAGCCTGCCGCGCCGTATTACCAAACCATGTTTGCACACGGCCTCATGCCCGAGCGCAACTCGGTGATTGCCATGTCCAGCGCGCGAGCGGCGGACCTCATTCCTAACGGCATCGGCCTGCTGTTGGTCGATGGCGATCACCGATACGAAGGCTGTCTCGATGACCTCTGTCGATACGTGCCCAAGGTAGTACCGTCCGGTGTAGTTGCAGTGGATGACGTCTGGTATCCGGAGGTGCGACGGGCAGTATCCGAATTCGCGTGGGCGAGCCGGGGCTTCAACCTAAATATTTCACTCGAGAAGATGGAGTTATACGAGTCGGTTAACGAGTGAGCCGCCACGGCGCGCTACGCGTCTATCAGTGATCAGTGTCGGCCGAGATGGCGTTGGTGTTCCTCGCGTCCAACGACGAACGCGAACTGTCCGCGGCTTTTCTGCGGCGATGCCTGGTTCCCGAGCTCAGCCGCCGGACCAGCAGCGGCGGCTGGAGATTGCAGCGGAGCACTTCGGACCATCCGTCGGCCGCAAGAAGCGAGGATGATTCCGAGATCGACATTTGATTCTAATTCACATCAGCCGTGGCCAGCGGGCACCCGGCGGCGCCAAATCATTCCTGGACTTGCAGATAAGAGCGGACCACTCTTCCGGCAGCGCCCGTCCGGGTTGGGTCGGACTTCCGGTTCAATAACCGCCAAACCGAATAGGATATCGCCGCGCAAGAATTTGGAACATGCCCCCGGCCGAGGGGATTTCTTTCTTGGGAATTTACAGGTAGAATCATTGTCACTCGAAGGAGGACGGGTGTTGGGGAAGCGTACCTGCGCCTTGGTAATAGCCGATCCGGACCAGGCGGCCATGCTGGACTTGTCCGGACAATTCCCTGGGGATACTCTGCAATTCATTGGCTGGGACCGATTTTCGCTCGATCGATTCCACCGTTCTCCGGTCGATTTGTTGGTGCTAATTGGAGCGCCAAATCCGCTTCGGACCCTCGAAATTCTACGGTCGTTACGGTCAAGACCGCTGCCCGCGACGGTGCTGGCAGTGCTACCGCGAACGCTGCCGGTGGTTGAACTCGAGCTGGTATGTTCAGTGGCGGACGATTTTGTGCTCTGGCCCGAACGGCTTGAGGTGCTGCAACACCGAATCTCGCGTCGTGTATCTCCCACGAGAGAGGATGAGGGTGACAGGGCATACGAGAACCTGATTCGCGAATTCGGGCAAGCGAACCTGGTGGGGCGAGATCCTGTTTTCATGCGGATCGCAAAACGGCTGTCTTTATGTGCGCAGACCGATTTTCCAGTTCTTATCACCGGCGAGACCGGCAGCGGCAAGGAAGTGTTTGCCCGTGCGATCCATTTTCTCGGCAAGCGGCGTAACCACCCTTTTATTCCGGTGGATTGCGCCGGATTGCCGGACCACTTGTTGGAGAACGAGTTGTTCGGGCATGTTCGAGGAGCGTATACCGACGCCCACGGCGAGCAGCGGGGGATGGCGGCCTTAGCCGAGGGGGGCACGCTTTTTCTCGACGAAATAGACTCGTTTTCGCTCATGGCCCAAGCCAAACTTTTGCGTTTTCTACAGGACCGGCACTTCAAGCCGCTGGGCTCGGAGCACTATGCGCACAGCGATGTCAAAATCGTGGCGGCTAGTAATCGGGCCTTGGAGCAACTTGTGGCCGAGAAACAGTTCCGCGTGGACTTGTATTATCGCCTGGCCGTCCTGCACCTGGAACTGCCGCCGTTGCGACAGCGTCCGACGGACATTCCACTACTCGCCCAACACTTTCTTATGCAGTACCAGCCGGATGGAATGCGCAAGTCATTTTCCGCGGGAGCGCTCAGCAGGCTCTCCGGGCATCCATGGCCGGGCAATGTGCGCGAACTCATCAATGTGGTGCAGCGGGCCATCGCGTTCTCGCAGGGACCACAGATTAACGCTGCCGACCTGGCGCTTCCCGACGCGGACGCGCCGCGTGAGCCGGCCGCGATAGAAGCTTTTCGGCAAGTCCGGCAGAAGACCCTTCAGAAGTTCGAGCAGGACTATATTCGGGACCTGCTCGGCCGGCATGGCGGCAATATCACGCACGCGGCGCGAGAAGCCGGCAAGGAGCGCCGGGCGTTCGGCCGCCTGGTAAAGAGATACGGTCTAAAGGGCGGAAAAAGCGAAGCGGGTCACGCCTGACCCGGCAATTGCGCGTAACGGGTCAGATGGGACCCGGCACGGCGGCCTCAATCGCTCCTGAGTTCAGGAAAATCCTTCGTTATCACCAAGCGTCTGTTGGCCCGTAAAGTGCTGCGAGTGATCGCCGATTGCTTTAGTTGCGGACTCTATGTGACTCAACGCCGTGGCCTGTCGCGCCCCGCACACGAGATTTTGACTTACTTTTTGCGAAACCCCGATGCCGTCGATTCACTGGAGGGTATCGCAAGATGGCGATTAAGGGAGGAAGCCATTCATAGAAAAGTGATCGAGACGCAGAGCGCGCTGGAGTGGCTGTTGGAAGAGCATTTCCTGATAGAAGTGACAGGTCCGCATTCGACCCGATTATTCCGCCTGAACCCAGAAAAACAGAACCAAGCGGAGAGTTTGGTGGAGCCTGCGAAGAGGAAAAAGCCGGTCAGGAGACCGAAAAGCTGATGGCCACTGTATCGGCGGTCGCCGCCACGACGGAAGCCATCATCCGGCTGCTGCGGAGCAGTTTCAATCCCGCGGACTTCAACAACACTCCGCTCAATTTCCAGGTGTATGTCGCGGATGACTTCCTGAATCCGATGGACGAAGGGGTCTCGCTGTTGCTCTACCGCATTTATCACGATGGAACCAATCGGACGCCACCCGGCAGACTGCAGACCAATGGACAACGCGGCCGCAGCAAACTGCCGGTGGAGTTGCATTTCCTGCTGACGGCGTGGGCCAAAACCGCTTCCTTGCAGCACGAAATCGCGGGTTGGATGATGCGCACGCTGGAAGACAATCCGATCCTCTTCCCCAGCTTGCTTAACACTTACAAGCCCGACGTCTTCTATCCCGAGGAAACGGTTGAAATCTGTCTGGCGCAGTTGAGCGTGGAGGACATGTTCAACATTTGGGACGTGATCATCCGGCACGTCTACCAACTGTCGGTGCCGTATGTGGCGCGGGTCGTACAACTCGAATCGACGCTATCCAATATCAGCGGCGTTCCCGTGCACGATCGCTATTTCGACTACCGCAACGCGGTAACCGGCGGATAGAAGCGCCATGGCTACGGGGATCAACGTCATTTCGGGTCCGGGCATTCCGTTGGAAGTGGACAGTACGTTCACGCTGCTGGGGATTCGCTTCTGGGACCTGCTGCAGAATTTGCCGGTTACGGATGGGTTGGCGGTGAATCTGCGGCTCGCGAATTCGCCGGCGCCGCCGCTCAATGCAGTGCTCACGCAGTCAGGCGTTTACGCATTCTTCGGTCTGCCCGGCTTGCGCGCGGTGGAGAATCAGTTGGATCCAGCCGATTACCGACCGCCTCGGACGTTCCGCTACATCGTGACCGTGCAGGACCTGCTGGGACGCTATCTGCCCTCCGTATTCGTCTACACGCTCGATCAGACGGGAGCCGTGATTGCCGGCGGCTCTCCTCCTGCCCCAACCACCGGTGTGAGGCTGGCGTACCTCTTTTCGGCCCCCACTCGGCCCGTTCCATCGGGAGTCGGCGCCGTGCGCGCCTCCCTCGTCGACCGTGACTTGGTGGTGAACGGCACGTACCAGGCTGCCGCTTGGGCAGTGGTTCAGGTGCAGGTGAGCGGCGATGCGGAGGTCTGGACCGGCATCTCTGATGCGTCCGGCCAAGTCCTGGTTCCGCTTCCTTATCCTTTGCTGCAGCGCTTGCAACTGGGCTCGCCGCCCGGGAGCAGCCAGGGAAGCATCGCGGGGGAGTCTTGGCCTATCACGGTCCAAGTGATGTACAACCCGAGCCAATTGATTTTTCCGCTCGCCGGAACCGCGGACTTGGTTTGGCCCTGGACTGTCACGCCCAATTTACGAAGCATGCTCGAGAACCAGCCGGGAGCGACCATTTGGCCGGACCCCGCGACGCCGTCTTCGCAGATTTCCGCCAGTCTCACTTATGGTCAAGACACGGTGCTCCGGTCACTTGCCGGCAGCCCGCCCGCTACCTCGTCCAATTTGTTGATTTCCCGCGGGACATCCCCGCCTTAATGAAGGAGAACCATGCCCCAATATCTCTCGCCAGGCGTATACGTAGAAGAAACCAGCTTTCGAACCGCGACCATTGAAGGCGTCAGCACCAGTACGGCCGCGTTCGTGGGTCCGACACGGTTCGGCCCGATAACCGGAACTCCTTCCATCCTCACCTGCCTAGCGGATTTCGAAGGCACTTATGGCAGTATCGACATGCTGGAGTTCGACGACAAATGGGGTGAAATGATCAATTACGTCGGCCAGGCGGTGCGCTCGTTCTTCGACAATGGCGGCAGTTTGCTGTATGTGAGCCGCACTTTCCGCCCGGCCGCCGATTTGGACGGATACGCGCGGGCCTCGCTCACCGCCTTCAGTCCGGCCAAGACGCTTAGCTGGCAGGCGCGCTATCCCGGCTCCGAAGGCAACGTGACGCTTACCATTACGCTGTCCATCGGGCCGAACGTGCTCAGCGCGTCGACCACCGGGCCCACACTGCGCGGGGTCAACGGCTACGATATCGTCTGGATTAGCGGCCTCTCCAGCCCGCCGAGCCCTCCCACCGGGGGTGGCGCGTTCTATTGCGCCGAGCCCTACCTGAAGAAAGCCACGGGACAGCAAAGCTGGACGTT
>JBEKBK010000219.1:0-12934 GCA_050015435.1 Bryobacteraceae bacterium | reverse complement strand
CGCTCCCAGTTGATAACTGAAGGTCAGCGTTTGCGGCGTTACCAGGATGCTCTGCTGGGTCACCGTCAGATTCACGTTGATCGTAATCGCCGGTGTCGATGAGTTCGGGAAGGCCAGGTTGATCTGGCTGGAGTACGGCGTCGTGCTCGCCGCCAGCGTATTCGCCACCGTGGGATTAATACTTACGCTGATAGGTAAGCTCGGATTGATGGCGCCGCTGAGCGTACTGATTTGGAGCCACGCTCCGCCGGTGCCCGGGGTTACCTGCGCGGTGAAGTTAGCGCTCCCGCCGCTACTCATCAGCGTCAAGACCTGTACGAGCGGAACCGGACCACCCTGTGGCTGTGTAAAGGTAAGCGAGCTCGAAGGCGTCACCGTAACGCTAACAGGGGGATTCACGGTCAATGCATACGGAATGCTTACCGACCCGCTGGGGAGGCTTGCGGACGTGATTGTAATCGAGCCGTTATAGCGCCCCACGGCGAGCAAGCTGGGGGAGACAATCACCTGGAGCGTCTGTGGCGTTGTCCCGCCCCCGCTAACGAAAAGCCAATTCTGCGCAGAGTTGGCGGTCACTGCGAATTGCACCTGGTTTAGCTGATCTGTGCTGGTCAGCGAGATGAAGGAACTGGTGACCCCCGCGCCCTGCTGGACGGACTGTACGCCAAAACCCGGCGTGAAACTGACGTTGAGTTCGGCGGACGTGCTGATATCGACGGTCACCGGAATGTTCAGCACTGTTCCGCCCGCGACGCCGGACGGAGTCACCACAAAGTTCGCGGTGCAGGTTCCAGCCGTCATGCCGGCCGTGTTTACACTCACGCTGACAGTTGCCGGCGTGCTCGTGGTGTTGGCCGTGGCGTTCAACCAGTTTGCCGGGCAATTGGCCGTAGCAGTGATAGGCGGCACGGATAACGAGAATCCCACCGGTTGGGCAGAACTCCCGATCTGCACACCCTGCGCCGACGGTGGCAGTTGGCTCGTCTCATAGCTGAAATGGAGAATGGCCGGTCCGGCTGTGAGCTGCGACGCGGTTGTTACCTGCAATTGAGCCGAGATCGGAACCGTATATTGGTCGCCATTGGTCGGGTTCACCTTGACGGTTGCGCTGTAATCGCCCACATTCAGAATCGTAGGGCTCGAAGGGTTCGCCTGGAAGGTCAACGTCACTGGCGAAGTCGAGCTGGCGGAGCCGGTTAGCGGCGAAACGGTCAGCCACGGATTATTGGTATCGGGAGTCAGCGTGAATCCCACCGCGCTGCCCGTGCTGGTCAGCGTGACCTGTTGGGTTGCCGGGGCCTCGCCATCGTACGGCGCAGTAAAGATCAGAGAGTTGTTACTGACGCTCAGCAACGGGTTGTCGCTGACCACCAGACTCACCAGAATAGGCTGGACTGGCGTGCCGGACGCCGGAGTGGCCGCGAAGGTAACATTCGTCGTATAGGTTCCCGGGGTCGTTGGAATGCCGTTCTTATTGATATTCAAAGTGATCGGAACCGGCGTCGCGCTGGCGAAGCCGCTGTTGGCGTTCAGGACCAGCCAGGAAACGCTTGGACTCACTGTAACGCCGAACTCCACGGTCCCGGCGGTTGCGGTTACGTCCAACGTCTGTTGCGACGGCTGCGTGGCCGAGGTCCCCACCTGGTAGAGGAACTGGGGCAGCGTGGCCGGCGTGACGGTGATACTGGGAGCCGCGGTGACCGTCAAACTCACGCTGATCGCCACGGAATCCGAAGTGGCGGTGCTTTGGGCGGTGATCGTTCCCTGATAAGGCGTCGCACTGGCTGCCAGGACGGATGGATTTACGCTCACCGTGAATCCGGTCCCGCTCGGATTGGTGGTGCACGGCGATTGGGTGGTGCAGCCAGGACTCACGATCAGCCATGCGTTGCGGTCATTCGTGGTGGTGCTGAGAGTATATTGCAGGAGTGGGCCGCTGCTCACGATTTGCACGCCCGGATAGCTGGTCGGGTTGCCAACCGACGCCCCTTGCACCGCCGTGAAGGTCAATGCGGATGGGTTGGCCGACAGCCTGGACGGGGAAGCCACCGTGAGGTTCACCGTAATGGTCGTCGTCGTTCCCGCAATTTGTGAAATGCTCACGGTAAACGTACCGGTCGCGGTGTTGCCCGCAGTAAAGTTCGTCCCGCTCAAATTGGCTGTGACGGTTAGGGTCAGAGGGGTCGTGCTGAAGACATTTTGGAGTCCGTTCGGCGAGACGCTGAGCCACGTAACCGAGGGGGCGCCGATGGCCACGCTGGTGGAGTTGTTTGCGCTGACGTGCACCAGCCCGCTACCCGTCCCGCCGGCAGGTACGGTCAGATTGAGCGTTGTCGTATCGTAGCTGAGTGTAGTCGCCTGCAAGCGTGCTGTGGCGGAAAAACCCACCGCTGACAGCAATACCCACACTCCCAACCAATTCGTAGAACAACCACTTTGTCGTATCATCTTATACTCCAAATCCGTTGTTGACTTAAAACTCGGCAATGGTTCCGGCTTATCCGGATCCCCACAGAACACTCCCGTTCATGTAGTTCGGAAGCCAGAGCAAATACTGAAATCGATTGCCTGGGGAGTCGCGCTCCTGGGAAAGATACAAAGGCCGATTCGATGGGGGCAGGCTCCGGAGTAGACGGCAGCCAAGCCCCCAATTAAACCGGGCCCGATGATGCCCGTTTTGGGAGTGTTGCTTTTGGGGCCCTCTATTCTGGCGAAGCTTTTGAGCGGACCCAGTGGTTGCGAGTCCGAAATCAATGCTAAAGTCACGTCCCAGCGCCTATGTCGGGCTCCAGATCCCTCGGCGCGGAAAGAGACGGGCAGCGTTGGAACCGCCCCCGCCTCCGGCCCCGCGCTGAAGGCTGCCTCCTCCGAGGTCCGGTTTGTCAATTCTCGTTTGGGTCGCACCACGCATGCGTCTCCAGCTTCTCTTATGTGACCGCCTGTTTACGGTGAATTGACTCGCGTGGTTACCCCCGCTATAGGAGAATTGGATACCGGCGTAGTTTCCCTGCGCCATGACGGCCTGGGGTTGAAAGGTTGGTTTCAATGCGATCACCAAAGAAGCAGAGCGATGAGCGTGAAGATCGTCTTCGTGAAAAAGGTCGAGAGGCATGTGAGCGCTTCCTGTTCGCCGCAGATCGCGGAGACGTCCCCAAAGAAGGCACTTTTGAGGCCAACAGCACCGAATCGCTGAAAGGTCATACATTCCAGCGTCTTCGGGCCCTTATTGAATTTGAGTATTGGATCGTGAACCGACCGCAGGGCGTCACATGAGCGAATTGGCTCACATTCTGCGGCTCTGCTGCCGAAACCACACCGTCATTGTTGCCGTCGCTGCACTTGCGTTTGGCCGGAAGGAACCGTCACGGGCTGCATCGTTTCTCCTATCCCGGTCCTGCTCTCTCAAGACAGCCCTTGAGAACGAGTGCGAATCCAACTACGTGCAAACCGGACCGGGGAAGTGGTACAGCACCTCGACCACGCTCCGAGTGCAGAGCTACGGCCAGCCTAATGAGCGTAAGCTGGCGCCGGACGAAGGCAGCGGATACATCTGGAGGCTGCTTAGCATCGCTCGCTATGAGGAGGCTGACGGAGGAGTCTACGTCGAGGTCGAGGCGATGGCTCTGAGCCGCGAGATTCCGGCCGCGATGCGCTTGGCGGTGGATCCCATCGTGCGACGTGTTTCGAAGGGGCCGTTAATCACCTCCTTGAAACAAACGCAGGGGGCGGTCAGTTCTTCCGCTCAAAACGCGGCAACCCGGCCCATCCCGATCCCTGTCTTGGCTTCGGGATTCATACAATCGCAGCATTAAGATTTCTGAACCCCCATCGCGCCCTCCGCATCAGTACACGATAGGTAATGGTTCTCGATTCCGTAGTGAGCCCCGCGCCTATCGCGGCTTCGATTCAAGCCCGCTATGAGGCGCTATTCCGCGTCTCCAGGACCATCGGCGCGCATCGAGATCCCGAGGAGTTGTTTCGCGTGCTGGCGGCCGAATTGCGCGGCGTGGTCGAGTTCGATGCGATGTACTGTATCCACTATGACCCTGCTGGGGAACACAGTGAATTTTGCCTGATCGAAACCCCCGGTGGACGACTTCCGCCCGTGGATTTTGAGCCCGACGAGACGCCAACTGCCTGGGTTTACGAACACCAGCGTGCATTAGTCATTCCATGTTTGGATAGCGAGTCTCGCTTCCCGCGGGTTACAGCATTGCTAAAGAGCGAGGGGATTAGGTCGCTGTGCGCGCTTCCTCTAAAAACCGCTCACCGGCGGCTAGGATGCTTTGGAGTCGGTAGCACACAGCTCGACGCGTATTCTCCGGAGGAAGTTGAGTTTCTCTCTCTCGTCGCCGATCAAGTGGCCCTTGCGATTGACGACGCGTTTCACTTTGACCAACTGCAGCAGGAAAAGGACCGTTTCAAGCTGCTGCTCGACATGAGTAACGCCGTTGGCTCCAACCTGGAGCTGCCGGATTTGCTTCGCGCCATCTCTGCTAGCTTGCGGTCGATTATGCAATCGGACGGCGCTGGCGTTGCATTGTTGGATCCACAAAGCAATCAGTTGCGCCTGTGTGTGATCGACTTTCCGGGTAACAATGGCCATATCGTAGAGGGCCAAGTCCTCGGCGAGGACGAGCCCGCCACCCGGGCGGTCCGTTCGGGCGAGCCGCTTGTGGTCCATGAGGTGGCCAAGGACAAGTTGGTTTGTCATGTGCCCTTGATCAGCCGCGAACGCGTTCTCGGAACCCTCGGGGTGGGCCGGACCAATCCATTTTCTTCGAAGGATCTGGCTTTCCTTAAACAGTTGGCTCGGCAGGTTGCCATCGCGGTGGAAAACGCCCTGGCGTATGGCCAGATCGCCGAACTGAAGGATAAGCTGGCGCGGGAGAAGCTGTATCTCGAAGACGAAATCCGCAGCGAGCTGAACTTCGAGGAAATCATCGGCAAGAGCAATGCATTGCGGAAAGTGCTGCAACAGGTGGAAACGGTGGCGCCCACCGATTCGACCGTCTTGATCTACGGAGAGACCGGCACCGGCAAGGAATTGATTGCGCGCGCCATTCATGACTTGAGCTCGCGGGTTAGGAACTCATTCGTCAAGCTGAACTGCGCCGCGATTCCGACCGGTCTGATCGAGAGTGAAATGTTCGGGCATGAGCGAGGCGCCTTCACTGGCGCTGTTGCACAGCGCATCGGACGCTTCGAGTTGGCTAATCGCGGGACGGTGTTTTTGGACGAGATCGGCGAAATCCCGCTGGAGCTACAGCCGAAGCTGCTTCGCGTGCTGCAGGAGCGCGAGTTCGAGCGGCTAGGCAGCTCGCGAACGCTGAAGAGCGACGCTCGCCTGATCGCGGCGACCAACCGCGATCTTGGGGCCATGGTGGGAGATCAGAAATTCCGCGCCGACCTGTTCTACCGCCTCAACGTCTTCCCCATTCAATTGCCGCCGCTCCGGGAGCGCCGCGAAGACATTCCTGTGCTCGTCCGGCACTTTGTCCAGCAGTTCGCGCGGCGCATGAATCGCGCCATCGACACGATTCCTTCCGAAACCATGAATGTGCTGGTCGCCTACCACTGGCCCGGCAACATCCGCGAGTTGCAGAACCTCATTGAGCGGGCCGTGATCCTGTCCGCGGGGCCGGTCCTGAAGGTTCCGCTCAACGATCTCCAGTCTCAACCGCAAGTCGCGCCGGCATCGGCCGGAAGAATCGAAACTTTGGAAGAAGTTGAGCGCAGGCACATCCTCGAAACGCTCCAGGCGACCGACTGGGTGGTCGGCGGGCCAAAGGGTGCGGCTTCCATGCTCGGATTGAAGCGCAGTACGCTGCAAGTGCGGATGGAAAAACTCGGAATACGAAGAGCCCGCGCGGCTGGGTGACCCGTCCGGCCCGACGGGGAACTTCACCCACCTGATTCCTTGTCGCCCCTCGGTTTGTCAAAATCGAAACCGCCGGATCTCAACATACAACATACTGCCCAGAAGCAGTTCGCGACGCTGCGACGGGGCGTCAAAGGGTCATCAGGGGCCCACTCGAGGTAGTCCGTGCAAGTACGGCTTGAGCCGGAGGTGTGTCCGTTGGCGGCCCGTCATAATCCAATGCCCTTCTTGAAGGAGAACGTTTATGAAGCTACATAGAATCATTCTGGGCGTGGTCGCCACTTCGGGTATTGCAGCTTACGCTCAGGAAGCTGCAACGCCAGTGATCGAAACAGGATTGGACTATTCGTTCGCGCGAATTAATCCAGGAGGCAATCTTACTTCCTATACTGCCAACGGTGGCTCCGGATACGTGGAATTCAATCTCAACAAAGTGGTCGGCTTGGTACCAGATCTGGGGGCAAGTTACGTGGGCAACGTCAATGGGTTCGCCCTCGAACTTTTGACACTATCTTTACAATCCTTTGACAACTGTGCCTTTCATCGATGCTAGGATCGGCATGAAATAGCGGCTGGTCACAAGACCTGGTGGTGCGCTCGGTTTCGACTCTACGCCGAGGGGTCCACTTGGCACCTTTTGCGGAGGCTCGAAACTTAACCAAAGAAAGGACACATTATGCGCGCAGCTACGACAATCGGATGTTTGGCTGAGGTGAATACTTGTCGGCGAAGGCTTTGCAACCGGATTATGGCCATTGTGATCGGAATGGCAGTAGCGACTCTTTCTCTGCCTGCCCTGGCTAGGCCTGGAAGGTCCACACCGCCTTCCACGCCCGGCAATTTCCATGTCACGGTAACCACGAGCGGCAGCGTCTCGTTCGCTTGGAATGCTTCGACCCCAGGGTCGGGCGGCAGTCTTATTTATGAAATCTACAACGATACGACCGGGCTAGTCCTGAATGTCGGCAACGTCACCAGTTACACTTGGACGGTTGGAATTCAGGTCGGCGGTACTTATTCTTTCCACATTATCGCTGTTTCCGGGAACCAGGCGTCAGCCTCCAGCCCGAAGGTCACGGTGACGATTCCCGGGGCTCCGCCAATACCGCCAGCCGTCCGACCGGACCCGCCAGTGATAACGCAAACCAGCGTAACCTCGAATACCATCACCGTGTCGTGGACGGAAGGGACGCCTGCCGATGAGATCGGCTCATATGAAGTCCTTGTCAATGGCATCGAGGATGGTGGCGGTTCCGCAAATTCCACAACGTCGATTGCCACGGGTCTGACACCCGGCTACACCTATACGATCACGGTCGTTGCCTATAGCCTGAACGCCACAACGGGGGCACTCTCAACAAAGAGCGAACCCGTCACCGTGATGACGGCGGCAGCGACAACCACCCCGCCTCCCAACGCTCCGACCGCTCCAACCGACCTGACCGGCGCTGGTGATGGCGGCGGCGAAGCCATCATTTCGTGGAACCCCTCGACGTCGGTAAATGAGCCGCAATCACAAATCCGATATAACATCTACATTGATGGAGTGTTGGATTTGTTCGACAGTACGGTCGGCCAAACCACTGATGTCTACATCTTCCCGCGAGGAGCGGATGTTCCGGCGCAAGTTTGGGTAGTTGCGGTTGACCAGTTTGGAAACCAGTCGGCGCCCAGCAATGTCCTGACGATAACTGGCTTCTAAGCCTGCAGGCATCGCAACCCCTCTTTCAAAACCGCTATCGCCCCTAGAGAAGCTACGTCAGTTGAGCAGCCCGCCGCCCTAAAAGGCGGCGGGCTTGTTTTGCGGACATTTCTGCGTGGTGTATGTTTTCATGGGCACAATGCCGGGTGCATCCGCACACAATGATTAACGCAGCGCAGGCTCCATTACCCGTTGCGTGCGTCCCCGGCATGCTTCGATAAATCCGGGGTTGTGTTTGTGGGCGCTATTTGTCCAAGTGGCGAGTGGCGTTGTCTTCCAGACGGCAAGTTGGATATTGAGTACGCGTCGGACTGGTGGGTTGGATAGACGCTTACCCTTCACCTATCTGTTCGGACCCCGCTTCAAGTGGCGGATGTCCCGGCTAACGCGGTATGTGCAAGCGCTGGTAGGTGGCGCAAAGTTTTCGAACGCCTACAACCCCGCCTCTAATTCGCCGGTTCTCGGGGTTAGCGAGAATACGTTTGCGGCGGCTCTGGGCGGCGGTGTGGATTTCCGGCTCACGGATCACATCGCGATCAAGCCAATTCAAGTGGAGTACTTCATGACCCAGCTTCCAAACACATTTACCAACGTGAATCAGGTACAGAACAACCTGCGTTATTCCGCGGGTGTCGTCTTCCGACTCGGTTCGAAGTAGCCCGCGAAACTGCCCCGGCGCTGGATTTCTGAGCCAAGGAAATTCAGCGCCGCTAGAAGTTTCCTAACCCAGCGGACTAATCCTTTTGGACTACGCCATTTGGGTAGTTGAACTAACCCTCGCGGCTAGTCAGAATGGACTAGTACGAAGGGGCTAGTACGAAAAGGCTAACGGCAAAGCGCTATCGTTCGCTCGAGCACTGCATGCTCTTGGCTCTGGTTCTCACCTCTGTTGTTGCCTGGCGTTCTTTGGTTTACGCCCAAAGTGCGACCCCGATCATCACCTCGTCTCCCTCCTTCGTTGCCGTTGGCCAGACGCTTACCCTGAAGGGCCGCGGCTTCTTGTCCCGTGACATCGTCTGGATTTATCCGTCCTCGTCCCCGGGTTCCGGCGAAGGATACTCCGTGGTGAGCACTGACGGGATGACGCTTACGACACCATCGCTCTTGGCGAATGCTTTCCTCCCGGGCGTCTACACGGTCTCGGTAACCAACGCGAATGGTGACAGTAACGTGGTCTCGATTACGGTGGGTCCCGCAGGCAGCTCTCCAACTGCGACGACAACCGCTACCGTAACCCCAGTGATCACCTCGGTGCCCTCTTTCGTCACAGTAGGTGAGGTCGCCACCATCAAAGGGAACGGGTTCCTCGCGCAGAATGTCGTCTGGCTCACCAATCCGTCCGGCATCACCCAGGGATCCTCGGCACAGAGCACCGACGGAGTGACCCTTTATGTGAACCTAAATTCAAACTTCACTCCGGGGACATATAGCCTTTACGTCTACAACGCGAACGGTGACAGCAACAAGGTCACGATGAACGTGAGTCCAGCGGGCAGTTTTCCCCCTCCGTTGATCAGTTCCTTTACCACCAATCCCAACAGCATCCCCTCGGGGCAATCGGCGACCCTCTCCTGGGTTGTAAGTGGAACGACGAGCCTCAGTATCAACAATGGAGTGGGCGCCGTTTCCGGATCATCGGTAACCGTTTCGCCTCCTCAGACGACGACCTATACTCTCACGGCGAAGGGGAGCGGTGGTTCCGTCACGCAAACGGTGACCGTTACTGTGACCGCCGCGATTACCAAAAGCATTTCTTCGTGCCAAGATATCTCGAGCGCAGGGAATTACGTTCTCACAACCAGCCTGACTGCGTCCCCGTCAACCTCGTGTTTTAACCTGCACGATGCTGCGAAGATCACTCTGGATTGCGCCGGCCATTCCATCACCAGCGAGTCCGCCTACCCTTATGCGGCTGGCGTCGTAGTGAACAATGCGCCAGGATTTACGGTGAAGAATTGCCAGTTGAACAATGGGGCGTTGGGCACCGCGACCCCTTTCGCGAGTGTTAATGGATCTAACGGCGGGACGCTGACCAACAATACCTTCGGATCATCGAATGCGGAGCACAACACGAGCGGCACTTACGTCGAGGTTAACAGCTCGAACTATATCACTTTCACGAACAACATTGTTTATGGAGGTTACTACCAGGCGTTTAGC
Organism: Bryobacteraceae bacterium; assembly: GCA_050015435.1. Classification (GTDB taxonomy): domain Bacteria; phylum Acidobacteriota; class Terriglobia; order Bryobacterales; family Bryobacteraceae; genus Palsa-187. The sequence continues at coordinate 3,191 of JBEKBK010000219.1, read as the reverse complement.
AGCTACGCCCTGGTTCAAGGCAACACGATTCATTCCACCTTGCTCCCGCCCAATGGGCTCTACGCGCTTATTGGTTCGCAGTCCGGCGGCAACAATACCTTTACCTCGAACGTTCTGGATGGCAATTCTCCTCACCCAGGTTCCCAAGCCGGCAGCGACGGCGGCGTCATCATTTCCGATGAATCCGGCGATACGATCTCGAACAACCAGATCAGCAATACATGGGATTGCGGAATAGAGAGCGTTGGCAACCTGAACAGCGCCTCGATCGCGGGAAATACGATCGGCAATACCTACAATGGAATGTGCAGTTATCATTGGACCAGCATCACCAATACCAAGATCTCTGATAACACGGTGTCGGCGACGCGAACGCTGTTCGAGTTCTACCGAATAGAAGGATTGAGGCCTGCAAATGCGACGTACCCAGGGTCGCCGGCCGATACCGGCGTCTACTTTCAAAACAATGTCGTCGAGCATAATGCTTACTCCAACCCGTATGTGGCGCCCGGAAGTCCGAACGCCTATGATGGCTCCGCCCGCGTGAACCTCGTCCTTGAGCCTACGGAAGGCCTCTATCCGTTGGATTACAATCCGCTGAACAATGAGACCGGCGAAACAACTCCGGCGAATTCGAAATTTTATATGACCGGCAATACGTTTACGGACAATAACTTCGGCGCTTCTAACTATCCGCCGGTCTTCGGCACCTATTACAACACCACGGTGGGAGGTCCGGCTGCCTACCCATCCGGCCTCGTGATCGACGGGGGAGGCAATATATGCAATGTGTCGGCGAACGGGCCTAGCTTCCCATTGACCTGTCTCAGCCAATAAAGCGTTGCGGCGGACGATCCCGCTTACAATAAAAGTGGCTAATGATGTCGCGTCTGCCACTCCTTTCCTTTTCCATCGGGCTCCTTCCGGTCGCACTTCTGGCGCAACCGTCCCAGCGTGATGCGGGCCGGGTAATCCCTGGAAATCGGGCGCTCCACGTGGTGGCTTTCGGCGATTACGGCACGGGCAGTCCAGAGCAGGCAGCGGTCGCCCGCGCGATCGCTCAACGGAATTCAAGCCAGCGCTTCGACCTGGGTATCACGATGGGCGACAATTTCTACTTCTGCGGCGTGCGAAGCGTCGACGACCCGAAGTGGAAAAGCCGCTGGGAGGATTTTTACACGCCGCTTGGCTTCCCGTTCTATGCCTCCCTCGGCAATCACGACTATGGCCATCCCCCCATCATCTGCCCGCTGCAACGGAGTTCTCCCGACGCTGAAGTCGCTTATACATCGCACAGTCAGAGTTGGCGAATGCCCGCGCGATATTACTCCTTCAAAGCCGGGCCCGTGTTGTTTATCGCGATTGACACCGAGGGATGGTCCGACGAGCAACTCGCATGGATCAAAGCCACGCTAGACGCCTCCGCCGGTGACCCCGATATCAAATGGAGGATCGTCTACGGGCATCATCCGATCTATACTTCAGGCGTACACTTGAACGAGCGTAGGATCACTGTGCTGCGCGCGCAACTTCTTCCGGTACTGAAGGCCGCCCACGTGGATGCGTATATTTGCGGCCATGATCACGATCTGGAACATCTGCGCGCGGAGGGAATGGAGTTCCTGATCTGCGGCGGAGGTGGCGCCAAACTTCGCGGCTTCGCCGGGAGCAGAGAGCCGATGTCGGTTTCCAGCGCGTCGAAATACGCCTTCCTGGACTTGGTCATTGACGCTCACACATTCACCGCCCGGTTCCTGGATATCAATCTCCATTCGCTTGAGAATCCGCCACTGACCGACACCAAGTGATTAATGAGCTGCGTGAGGACTCGTGATCTCCTCGATCACTGGGCCGGGGTATGTATCGCGAGGCAAACGGCCAAGCATAGAAAGCAGCGTGGGCACCAGACTGAGGCTGTCGTAGGGACGATCGACTTGGAGCCCTGGTGGAACTCCGCCGCCCACAGCCATCAGAACCGAGTGCGTGGAGATTCGCAGGAATGACCCGTGATTACCCCCAGGGTTGAATCCGCGCACGTTGAAGTTCCAATGGTCCGAAGCGAGGATCAACAAATCGGATTCGGTGAGTTCCCTGCGCCTTGCCGCGAAGCGCTGCAAAACCGGCCAATCCTGCCGATCGGCGACACGAAATGGCTCGGGAATCGAGGCAGGCTGCCAGCGTTGGAAATATTCGTGTAATCCGATAACGCCATTCGAATAGCGCGTGCGATGAATCGCTTCGAACCATTCACGCTCCGTGTGCCACCGGTTCAGCCAGCCGCCATCAACGTGCAACTCCGGATCTTCAAACAATCGCAGCGGAAATCCGGCAGCCCAAGGCGCTGGGGTGAAGCGAATCGTTCCTGCCGCATCCTGCACCAGCCCCCGGACCGGCAAGTATCGCAGCCAGAGCGTTCCCTCCCGGATCTGGGAGAGCAGCAAAGCCTCATGTTGCTCGTCACCGGAGACAAATACGGCATCAGAGTCCGGGCGATCCTCTGGCGCGAGCGACGATGCCAAAGCATCCTCAGGCACACGCGCCGCAACGAAATCCATAGGAGCGATTCCAAGGTCGCGTTGGGCCAGGTTTCTTGCGCGCACGCTCCCCAGTGTTGTGAAGTAGTTCACTCGCCGGAATGTCCGGTCCAGGTCGAGCGAGCCGCTGGGCGTCAATACGATTCCGTTCGGCGATAAACCCACTACGTAATTCTGCAACTGGCAAAGGGAGTTCGGCTCCCCCATTACGCCCTTCGGAATGAGTGACTCTACGTGAAGGCGCCCGGGTTGCAGATCTGCTTCCTTCAGATCCAGCAAACGCTGGATCGAACGGACATACTCCTGGTAGCCGTGCTCATCGGTCTGCCAGGTGTCGAGCGAAACCACATGGCGGCGGCCCTCCTGATCCAGCGGCTTGGTATCGGCGGCGATGAGCGCCTGCTGACGCTCGACCGCCTTCCGCAGCGCCGTAAGCTCCTCATTGAGCTGCGCCAGCGTCTTCGCCCACACAGGACGATCCGCTTCAATCATCCGCAAAACCGCGCCCCGCACCGCGGCTCGCACGGCGGAATCGAGGTCGTTTCGTTTCAATTGAAGCAGCAGGATTTGGATCGCGCTTAAATCGCTGTTCCGCAGTTGGACGGAAGCCCGTTCATTTCCGTCAGGATCGAGCAACGCAGTGGGATAGTCGTTTTG
>JBEKBK010000218.1:0-12961 GCA_050015435.1 Bryobacteraceae bacterium | reverse complement strand
GAACGTCTTCCCGATCGCGCTTCCTCCCCTACGAGAACGCGCGCAGGATATTCCGCTTCTGGTGCGTCACTTCGTGAACAAGTTCGCACGGCGCATGAACAAGGGGATTGGTTTTATCCCCAGCGAAGTGATGGAACTCCTGCAACTCCACGATTGGCCGGGGAACGTCCGCGAATTGCAAAATTTCATTGAGCGGGCCATGATCATGTGTTCCGGACCAGAGCTGCGCCTCCCTCCCGACGAACTCAAACATCTGGTGAAAACCAATGCACCGTCCGCGATCCGGAGCCTTGCCGACGCCGAACGCGACCATATCCTGCACGTGCTACGGCAGGTTGGTTGGGTAGTGGGAGGGCGCGATGGCGCCGCTTCCCGGCTCGGCTTGGCGCGGACCACTTTGATCTATAAGATGCGCAAGCTGGGAATCGCGCAGGGAAGAGCTGCCGCGGCGACGGCCTAAAAGCGAGCCCAGCCGAGCACCCATTTTAGACGCTTTCCGAGCCGGGTGTGGCTTGTCGACGCGCAATCGCGAAAGGACCACGTGCCAGATAAACCAGAAATCGAACTGATCGAGCAGAGCAAACAGGGGGACCAGGCCGCTATGACCGAACTCTTCGGCCGTCACTATCCTGCTTCGCTGCGCGTCGCTCGCGGGATTCTCCGTTCCGAGGATGAATCACAAGACGCCGTGCAAGCGGCTTACATCTCCGCCTTCCAGCACCTCAACAATTTTCGCGGGGATGCATGTTTCAAGACTTGGATTACCCGCATAGTCGTGAATTGTTGTTTCATGCAGCTTCGTGAACCCAGGCGTCGCGTCACTTGGGTCGATCTTGACAGCGTGCGCGGATGGCATGTACAGGACATCCTCACTTCTGCAGCCCCGACCCCGGAAAGGGCGGCGTGGTGGAATGAGATCACCGTAGCCTTCTCCGACGCAGTCGCGAGACTTCCGAAGCATCTACGGGAAGCTTACGCGCTCTACTCGGTTTCAGGCCTGTCTCTAAGAGAAGTGGCCGCGGCCCTGGGGCTCACCGTGCCGGCGACGAAGACGAGACTGTTTCGCGCACGTCACCGGGTGCGCGTGCGCCTCCAGCCGATGTGGCCGGACGCGCGTCCTTGCGGCGCTACGGCCCGGTCCAAAGCGCGACGAGTTAACTAAAGTTTGTAGGGCGGACGCCCTCGTTCGCTCCGGACCCCTGGTCCGGCCTTTCGCTGCGACCAAAGGCCGACGGGGCGTTGGCTGCGGACCAGGGCTCGCCCCGGCTTCACGCCTTAAACTGTTCGAGATTTCTGACCCACCACACGAACTCTTCACTCGAGTCCTCCAGATATGGCTCCGAACGGGCCGGCTGAATCGCGGCTGCGTTTGTAATAGCTTCGTGACCATTGGTCACGCCAGCGCTTTCCTGGACCTGTTGCACTTCCACATTCCAGACGAAATATCACTTTCGCGGTGAGCGTGGCCGGTAATGATCCGGACGCCGGGTACCGGCGAACCACTATTGGCTCCTTCGCCGCATCGATTGTTGTTAGTTCCCGACGCTGCGCTGGGTGAGCCGACCTCGGAAATCCTACTCGGTTGGTCGATACGCTGGTGCGAAACCGGATCGAGCCAGCCTGGATGAGCGAAATGCGGTCTCTTGAGACAAGTGTCAAGTCGACGCGCGACTGAGTCCGTCACTCGTCACGGCCCTGGCAGAACGCGCGCCAAGCCCAGCCGTTAAGTCCTTACGCAGCAGCCCCAGCCCTCGACTCGCACAAACGGAATCTCAAATGCCAGGCAAACCGCGTGCGTCGTCCACCTATCGGGCTCGTGTTTCTCATCATTGCGGTGTTTATCACCACCGCCGGCTGCTCTAGCCATACGAATGCCGCCACCGCTCCCGCGCCCCAAGAAGTTGAAACCGCGGAAGTTCAACAGAAGGATGTCCCTATTTACGGCGGATGGATTGGAACTCTGGACGGGTACGTCAACGCCGACATCAAAGCCCAAGTGTCGGGCTATCTTATGCAGCAGGCCTACCAGGAGGGTTACTTCGTAAAAGCGGGCCAATTGCTCTTCCAAATCGATCCGCGCCCGTTTCAGGCGGCCCTGGACCAGGCCGAAGGTCAGCTTGCGCAAGCCGAAGGACAGTTGGCGCAGTCGCGCGCTCAGTTGTTGCAGGCCGAGGCTCAGGTTTCGGTGGCGGAAGCAAATCAGCGCCGAACCCAACTGGATGTAGACCGCTACACCCCGCTCGCGCAGCAGCAGGCAATCACCCAGCAGGATCTGGACAACGCCACCCAGAACAACCTAGCTGGGAAGGCGCAGGTGCAGTCGGCCACGGCGCAAGTCGAAACCGCCAGGGCTCAAATCCTGGCAGCCGGGGCCGCGGTTCAATCGGCGAAGGCCGCCGCGGAAACCGCACAGATCAACCTTGGATTCACCCGGCTCACATCGCCCATCGACGGCATACCGGGAATCGCGCAGCAACAAGTGGGATCGTTAGTGAGTCCGGCGAGCCCGGTAATCACCACGGTATCGACGCTCGATCCGATCAAGGCGTATTTCACCGTCAGCGAGCAGGAATATCTGGACTTTCACAGGCGCTACGCGACACCGGCCACCCTGGACGCGGAGCGGAAGCAGTTGGTGCTGGAGCTCATTTTGGCGGATGGGACGGTTTATCCGCGAAAGGGGACCTTCTATTTCGCGGATCGCCAGGTCGATGTTAGAACTGGCGCAATCCGCGTGGCGGGATTGTTTTCAAATCCGGATAACACCCTGCGGCCCGGCCAATACGCAAAGGTGCGTTTCTCGATCAGAACTCAAACCGGTGCGCTGCTGGTCCCCCAACGCGCCGTCATCGAATTGCAAGGCAGCTATCAGCTCGCGGTAGTGGGCAGCGACAACCGGGTAAGCATTCGTCCCGTTACGGTCGCCGATCGGGTGGGAACTCAGTGGATCATCAACGATGGCGTTAAGCCGGGTGAGCGTGTAGTTGTCGAGGGCGTGCAGAAGGTTCGTCAAGGAATGCAGGTCAATCCTAAGCCTCTAGAGACCAAGTAGCCAAGCGATGTCAAAATTCTTTATCAACCGGCCGATCGTGGCGATGGTGATCGCCCTCTTGACGGTGATCGTGGGAGCGGTCGTCATTGTGAGTCTTCCAGTGGCGCAATTTCCGGCGATCGCGCCACCCGAGATTCAGATTACCGCGATATATGTCGGTGCCGATGCGCAGACCATCGAGCAATCGGTAGCCACTCCCATCGAACAGCAGATGAGTGGGGTCGACAACATGAACTACATGTACTCGCTCAACGCCACAGCCAACGGCCAGATGAGGATGATCGTCGACTTCGACGTGGCCACGGATCCGAACACGGATCTGATTCTGGCGCAAAGCAGGGAGACCCAAGCTGCGCCGCAGCTTCCGGCGGATGTCACCAATTACGGCGTGACGGTGCAGAAATCAGTGCTTGCGCCGCTGATGCTGGTGGCGCTGTACTCGCCGAAGGGCACCCATGACGCCCGATTCCTGGCCAACTACGCGTATATCAATTTGAACGACCCTCTCACCCGCGTGAAGGGTATCGGCACCGTTCAGGTTTTCGGCGCCGGCCAGTACGCCATGCGTTTGTGGGTCAAGCCGGACCAGTTGGCGAAGCTGCAGATCACCGTCCCGGAGATTGTCTCTGCCATCCAAACTCAAAACACTGTGAACCCAGCAGGACAGGTGGGTAGCGAGCCAGCTCCCAAGGGCCAGGAATTTACGTACTCGGTTCGCGCTCAAGGCCGTCTGATCTCCCCCGAACAGTTCGAGCAAATCGTGGTTCGCGAAACGCCCGACACGGGAATCGTGCGCGTAAAAGACGTCGCCAGAGTTGAATTGGGATCTCAGGACTACAGCTGGGAGGGACGCTTGAATGGGCGGCCAAGCGCGGTAATCGCGCTCTATCAACTGCCGGGGTCCAACGCCGTCGAGGCCGCCGAGGGGGTGAAAAAGCTGGTCAAGGACGCCAAGAGCCGATTCCCCGATGACATCGATTACGTAATACCCGTCGACTCGACCCGGGCCGTGACGGAGGGCATGAAGGAGATTGTCGAGACGCTTCTGATCGCCATCGGCTTGGTGATCCTGGTGGTGTATCTCTTCCTGCAAAGCGTGCGAGCGACGCTGATTCCGCTGCTGGCCGTTCCGGTATCGCTGGTCGGAGTGTTCCTGTTCTTCCCTCTATTCGGATTCACAATCAACACGCTGTCGCTCTTTGGACTCGTGCTGGCGATCGGCCTGGTGGTGGATGATGCAATCGTGGTAGTCGAGTCGGTCGAGCGCCACATCGAGGACGGCCTGGCTCCAAAGCAAGCGGCCCTGAAGGCCATGGAGGAGATTTCCGGTCCCGTCATCGGTATTGCGTTGGTTCTCTCCGCGGTGTTCGTGCCGACGGCGTTCATCCCCGGCATCACGGGCAGGCTGTATCAGCAATTTGCTGTGACGATCGCTTTGTCCGTGGTCCTTTCGGCCTTCAACGCGCTATCGCTGAGCCCAGCCCTTTCGGCGCTGATTCTCAAGCCGAGGAAGCCAACCCGAGGACCACTGGGAGCATTCTTCCGATGGTTCAACCGTGTGTTCTCGCAGGCCACGGACAGCTATGTTCGCGTGTCCGGAGTCTTAATTCGAAAAAGCGCAATCGTCGTGATTCTGCTCGTCGCTTGCGGCGCTGCTGGTTTTTTTGTGGGAGGTAAACTGCCTACCAGCTTCGTCCCGGATGAGGATCAGGGGTATCTATACCTGAACATTCAGCTTCCCAATGCTGCTTCTCTTCAAAGGACGCGAGAAGTGACCACGAAGGTCGAGCAAATACTCGAGAAAGAGCCCGGAGTAGAGAGCACTACCACCGTTCTGGGCTTCAGCCTTCTCAGCCTGGTGCGAACCAGTTACAGCGCGTTCGCATTCGTCAGCCTGAAGGATTGGGGAAACCGCAAGGAGACAGCTGAACAGATTCAGGCCATTAAGGCTCATCTGAATCAGGAGTTGAGCAAGATTCCCGAAGGCGTGGCGTTCACATTCTCTCCGCCGGCGATTCCTGGAGTCGGCACATCCGGTGGGTTTACTTTTCTGCTCGAAGACCGGTCCGGCCAGGATGTTCAATTCCTTGCGGACAACGTGGCGAAGTTTACAGCCGCGGCTCGCCAGCGTCCGGAGATCGCGGGTCTCTCCACCACCTTTCTGCCGAGCGTGCCTCAGCAATTCGTGGAGGTGGACCGCGACAAAGTGATCAAGCAGGGCGTGCCGATCAACGACGTTTACCGGACCATCCAGGTGTTCATGGGTGGATTGTTTGTGAACTATTTCAATCGCTTCGGGCGGCAGTGGCAGGTTTACGTCGAGGCCGAGAACGAATACCGGACCAGGTCCGAGAACGTAGGTCAGTTCTATGTCCGGAATGCAAGCGGCGAAATGGTTCCGCTGTCGGCACTGACCAGATTTGAATCCAGAAGCGGTCCCGAGTTTACTATGCGATTCAACGAGTATCGCTCGGCGCAGTTGAACGGCGGGGCCGCGCCAGGCTACAGCGCCGACCAGGCTATGCAGGCGCTGGAGGAGGTGTTCGCGCAAACCATGCCTCGGGAAATGGGCTTCGACTATTCAGGCATGTCGTTCCAGGAGAAAAAGGCCCAGGAAGGCGTCTCGCCATCGGTAATCTTCGGCTTCTCCTTGCTGTTTGTGTTCCTGATTCTCGCGGCGCTTTATGAGAGCTGGACACTGCCGTTCAGCGTTCTTCTGAGCACGCCCGTTGCAGTTTTCGGCGCCTTCGGAGTTCTCTGGCTTCGCCGTGCATTGCTGGGATATTTTCTGCCGTCGTATATGGTCCAGATTGAGAACGACGTCTACTCACAGATTGGACTCGTGATGCTGATCGGTCTGGCAGCGAAAAACGCAATTCTGATCGTCGAATTCGCCAAAGACGAGTTCGAGAAGGGCAAACCGCTCGCCGATGCCGCGCTGGAAGGCGCACGGCTACGTCTGCGGCCGATTCTGATGACGTCGTTTGCGTTTATCCTCGGCTGCGTTCCCCTGTGGACCGCCACGGGAGCCGGCTCGGTCTCCCGGCAGATCATGGGGACCACGGTGATAGGAGGCATGATGGCAGCGAGCCTGATCGGCATCTTCCTGATCCCCTCGATTTTCTACTTGGTCGAAAAGCTCTCGGGCGCAATAGCGCGCCCGGATCCCGCGATCGGTCCGCCGGAGCCCTCTCCGGCGCAAGGGGACTGAAACATGAAGCGCCGCACACTTCTCGTCCTGGCAGCCTCGGCATTAACGGGATGCGTGGTTGGCCCCAACTACACCCGTCCCTCAACGGCGATCCCCCAAAGCTTTCGCGCGCCGGAACCTCTTCCCGCGGATCAAGCCGCTTCGTTTGCCGAACTCAAATGGTTTGAAATCTTCAAAGATGACCAGCTTCAGAGCTTGATTCGCACCGCGCTCACGCAAAACTATGATCTTCGCGACGCTGTGGCTCGGGTGGAAGCCGCGCGCGCAAGTCTCGGGATGACTCGATCTGATCAATTCCCACAGTTTGGCGCGGGCGGCAGCGTAGAAATCAATCGGCTCTCCCGCGACGGAGCCACGCCCTTGCCGGCGGCGTTTCTGCCTTCGCAGAATCGCAACTTCGGAACTGCCACGCTCAACCTGCTTTCGTTCGAAGTCGACATTTGGGGAAAGCTGCGGCGCGCGACTGAGGCCGCCCGCGCGAACCTTCTGAGCGCGGAGGAGAATCGCAAGGCAGTGGTTACGACGTTGGTGAGTGATGTTGCCACCGCTTACCTTTCGCTGCGCGCGCTTGACTACGAGCTCGAAATCTCCGAAGGCACTCTTCAAACGCGCGAGGAGTCGCTTGAACTGACCAAATCCCGCCAGAGTGGCGGCGTCTCAACTCTGCTGGATCTCCGCCAGGCCGAACAGCTGGTGGACACTGCGGCGCAGACCATCCCTGGAATCCAGCAGCAGATCGAGCAGACGGAGAACCAAATCAAGTTGTTGCTCGCCGAGAACCCCGGCGAAATAACGCGCGGCCGCGTCTTCACCGCTCAGGACCTGCCTCCCGAAGTTCCGGCCGGTCTGCCGTCACAACTTCTCGAGCGGCGTCCCGATATCCGGGCGGCGGAGCAAAACCTCATCGCCGCGAACGCGGAGATCGGCGTAGCCCGGGCGCAGTATTTTCCTCAGTTGAGCTTGAGCGGATTCCTGGGAGGGCAAAGCACTCAGCTTGCAAACCTGTTCAGCGGGCCGGCCAGCGCGTGGAGCCTGGTCCCGCAGGTTTCGCAGCCAATCTTCACGGCGGGACGCCTGAAATCGAACGTCAAGCTGACCGAGGCCCAGCGGGAGATCGCGCTGGTGCAATACCAAAAGACCATCCAAACCGCATTCGCCGAGGTATCGAACAGCCTGATCGCGCACCAGAGAGTACGCGAAAGCCGCGAAGAGCAGGAGGCGTTGGTCTTCGCATTGCAGGACCGGAAGCGGCTAGCCTACATACGCTATCGTGGCGGCGTGGATACTCAGCTCAATGCTCTGGACGCCGACCGCGACTTGTTTCAAGCGGAACTGGACTTGTCTCAAATCCAGCTAAATGAATTACTCACCGTCGTTCAGCTTTACAAGGCCCTCGGCGGAGGATGGCAGTGACCGTCTATACACGGGCATAAAGACACACGACCGAGCGGGGAGCGGTCCGATAGACGCAGCTTGCAACCCGTGGCGCGGAATGCCATTCGATAATGTCGTCCGGCGGGTCGAGGCTGGTGTCGATCCATCGATGCCATAGTTCGCCGTTGGTAGCCGGCAGCTCGAATTCGAGCGGTTCCCAGTAAGCATTCAGGATCAGGTGGAAGAGCAGGCTCTGATTTAGGCCCTTAACGGACAGCGCCAGGCTGTGCGAAGTGACCGTCCAATCGGGGTGCCCGAGTTTTACGCCGTTCCACACCCTATTCCCCTCCCGCAGCAGTTGGTTCAAAGTGAGTCGCTGGCGCCCCGGCCCGAAGTCTCGCATCAGCCGGTGCGCGTGCAGCAACCTCACGAACCGGTACAAATCGGCGTGCTTAGCGACCAGCGTCCAGTCAAACCAACTTGTCTCATTGTCCTGGCAGTAGGCGTTGTTGTTGCCGTTCTGCGTGCGCCGGACCTCGTCGCCCATCAAAATCATGGGCAGGCCCAACGAAAGCGCCGTAATGGTTAGAAGGTTCTTGACTTGGCGGTTGCGCAGCTTCTCCACCCCGGGGTCATCGGTGGGACCCTCGACGCCCCAATTGTAGCTGCGGTTATCATCAGCGCCGTCACGATTATTTTCGCCGTTCGCCTCATTGTGCTTCTGGTCGTAGGAAACCAGGTCGTTCAGTGTGAAACCGTCGTGGCAAGTAACGAAATTGACGCTAGCCTCAGCCTCTCGTTCCTTGTGACCATAGATCTGGGGGCTGCCGAGAAACCGGTCCGCGAGGGGCGCCACGAAACCGTCGTCTCCCCGGACGAAAGTGCGTACATCATCTCGAAACCGCCCATTCCACTCCCGCCAACTGTCCCCAATGAAACTGCCGACCTGATACAAACCGGCCGCGTCCCAGGCCTCGGCAATCAACTTCGTGCCTGCAAGATATGGGCTTGAGTCGATATCCCACAGCACCGGCGGGTTCGGAAGCAGATTGCCCGACTCGTCTCGATCCAATATCGACGCCAGGTCAAACCGGAAGCCGTCGACGTGCATCTCCTCCACCCAATACCGGAGACTATCGAGGATCATCCGGCGGACGATCGGATGATTTCCGTTCAGTGTGTTGCCGGTGCCGCTGTAATTGGAATAATACGAGCGGTCTTTTTCAAGAATGTAGTAAGCGTTGTTCTCCAAACCGCGGAAGCTCAGCGTCGGCCCGTTTTGGTTGCCTTCGGCAGTGTGATTGTAAACGACATCGAGGATTACCTCAATGCCCGCGCGATGCAGCGCCTTCACCATGTCGCGAAATTCGTCTACCGGCCCGAGCGGATCTTGACGCGAGCTGTAGGCGTGATGCGGCGCGAAGAATGAGACCGGAGCATAGCCCCAGTAGTTCACAAGTCCAGCCGGGGCATCATGCGCGTCAAACTGGAACACCGGCAGGAGTTCGACGGCTGTGATGCCCAGTTCCTGAAGATAGGGAATCTTCTCGATCAAGCCGGCATACGTGCCGCGCCTCGCTTCCGGGACCCCGGAGCTCGGATGCCGCGTGAAGCCTCGCACATGCATTTCGTAAATGATCTTCTGGGAAGCCGGCCGGTGAAGCGGCGTGTCGCCTTCCCAATCGTAAGTGTGGGGATCAACGACCACGCTCTTCATTACCGTTGCGGCGTTATCGCCCTTCAGCGCCGCCGCTTTGCGGCTGTAATTCCTGGGGACAACGACGGCACGTCCGTATGGGTCCAGGAGGACTTTCGTGGGATCAAAGCGCATGCCCGCCGCGGGATCGAACGGTCCCTGAACGCGGTACCCGTAAAGCTGCCCCGGCTTTATTCCCGCTACGAACACGTGCCAGTAATGGCCGGTACAGTTCGCTGCGGGGTCGATCGTGATGACGCGCGCGGGCGTCGCGTCGTCTTCCCGGTCAAAGAATACTAACTCGACCCCTGCAGCGCTTCGCGAATAAACGCTGAAGTTGACGCCACCCGGAACAACCGTCGCGCCGAGCGGCGAGCTACGGCCGCAAGTCTCGACACTCACTTTCGTCCCAACAACTGCCTGGCTGCCGCGACCACCCGCTCGGGCTCAAAACCGAATTTCTTTTGGAGCTCTTTTAGTGGCGCTGAAGCTCCGAAAGTCTTCATGCCGATAATCTGGCCGGGCGCGCCAACGTATCGCTCCCATCCGAACGTGGAGGCCTGCTCGATCGCGACGCGAGCCGTCACGGCCGGCGGCAGTCCACTGTCGCGGTACTCTTGGGTCTGATGATCGAAGATGTCCCTGGACGGCATCGAGACGACTCGCGAGCGGATGCCTTGGGCCATCAGCGTCTCATGCGCATCCACGGCGAGGGTCACTTCACTGCCGGAAGCGATCAAGATAATCTCGGGATTCCCGCCGGGCGCGTCCGCCAGAATGTATGCGCCACGCGCCACGCCTGACGCGGACGCGTACTTGGTTCGATCGAACGTAGGCAAGGGCTGGCGCGACACAACGAGCACGGCAGGCTTATGACGCAATTGCAAGATATAGCGATACGCCTCGACCACCTCGTTGGCATCGGCGGGCCGCAGGGTCACCAGGCCGGGAGTCGCGCGCATGATCGCGAGGTGTTCCACCGGCTGGTGAGTCGGGCCGTCCTCCCCGTCGCCCATCGCGTCATGCGAAAAGATGAAAATCGAAGGCAGTTCCATGATCGCTGAGAGCCGTATGGAGGGGCGCGCGTAATCGCTGAAGATGAAAAATGTCGCGCCGAATGCGCGTAGCTTCGAAAGCGAGAGGCCGTTCACGATCGCCGCCATCGCGTGCTCGCGGATGCCGTAGCGTAGAATTTTTCCGGTAGGCGTATCGCCTGAAAGTCGAGGGCCCCTGGATAGGTGAACAGAGTCCGGTTCGATGGCCCCAGGTCGGCCGATCCTCCCAGGAACCACGGAATATTCTGCGCGATCACGTTCAGCACCTTGCTCGAAGCGTCGCGCCCCGCGATGCCTTTGGCGTCCGCTGGAAACACCGGCAAGTTGCGATCCCAACCGGCCGGGAGTTCGCGCCGCTGCATCTGGTCGATCTCGGTCGCGAGATCGGGGAAAGCCGCGCGATAGCCTTCGAATAGCTTGGTCCATTCACGCAAGGCCGTCGCGCCGCGTTGGCCGATTCCTGCGGCGAAGTGCTCATAGACGCCGTCCGGAACGAGAAACTTCGCATCCTCCGGCCATCCATAGAATCGTTTGGTAAGGCGGATTTCCTCATCGCCAAGCGGCTCGCCGTGCGCGTCGGCGGTGTCTTGCTTGTGCGGAGCACCGTATCCGATATGGCTGTCCAGGATGATGAACGTCGGCCGGCCTCTCGTGTTCCGAAAGATTTCGAGCGCGTGCTCGATGCGATCGGTGTCATTGGCGTCGCCGACTCGCAGCACGTTCCATCCGTAGCCCAGGAACCGGGCGGCCACGTCCTCCGTGAAAGCGAGGCGGGTATTGCCTTCGATCGTGATGTGGTTGTTGTCGTAAATCCAGCAGAGATTGTCAAGACCCAGGTGCGCGGCGAGCGACGCCGCCTCCGACCCAACTCCTTCCATCAGGCAACCGTCTCCGCAGACGGTGTAGATGTTGTAGTTGAAGATCTCGAAGCCAGGGCGGTTGTAGCGGGCAGCAAGCCATTTGCGCGCAATGGCCATGCCGACACTGGTGGCAATGCCCTGGCCCAAGGGCCCGGTGGTGGTCTCGACACCCGAAACCAAGTGATATTCGGCATGGCCGGGGGCCTTGCTATCGAGCTGTCGAAAGTGGCGGATATCGTCGAGCGTCACGGAGGGTTGCCCCAGCGTTTCGTAATCGGCGTCGACCGCTTGGGTCTTGGTTAGGTGGAGCACCGACCAGAGCAGCATCGACGCGTGACCGTTCGAAAGTACGAACCGATCGCGATTGGGCCAGATCGGATCCTGCGGATCGAAGCGCATCACGCGGTTCCAGATCGTGTAGACCAGCGGGGCGAGCGCCATGGGCGCGCCGGGGTGCCCGGACTTGGCCTGCTGCACGGCATCCATGGAGAGTGTGCGAATCGTGTTGATGCATAGCTGATCGATTTGCACGCCGGTCGCAGCTTGAACAACTTGTGTGGTGCTCATGTTTTGCTTCTTGTCGCCAGACTCGGATGTGAAGCTGCCGCTTGGTCAGCCAGGATTACGGCCTCTTCTCGGCGAACGCGGCCCGCCGGAATCGACACATCGCCCTTAAGCAGCCGCTGGAGCATTTCCGTTTTCTCAGCGCCAGTCACAACCCACAGGACGCGCCGCGCGCGATCGAGGGCTGGATACGTCAAAGTCATCCGCCTCCGTCCCTGGTAGACTCCGGTCAGCCCCACGTCCGCGCCAGTAACACTGAGGACCGCATCACCAGGCACCAGCGAGGCTGTGTGGCCATCCGGACCGAGGCCAAGATGGACGAGGTCAAGCACCGGAGGCGTCCCCGCGATATTGCGGAGATCGAGGGCATATTGTTTCGCTGCCGCCTCCAGATCAGCCGATTCCACGGGCATGGAATGGATCTGCTCGGGGCGCAGCGGAGCGTGCTGGAGCAGGCTTTCGCGCAAGTGAGTAAGGTTCCGATCCGGATGTCCCTCAGGCGCCACGCGCTCATCGACCTGAAAAATGTGTATACCGGCCCACGGGATGTCTTCATTCGCCAGATCGCGCAGCATGATCCAGGGAGTATGGCCCCCGCTCACCGCGAAAGTGAAACGGCCCCGAGCGGCGATCGCGGCCCGAGCGTCCATGGCGATCGCCCCCGCAGCGTTTCGCGCGACGGAATCGGCATCGTCAAAAACCTTGAGCTTCATCGGCATCCTTCCTCCCTTCAGTTGGTCTGGACCGAAACGCGGAAATCTTCCTGATCCTTCGCGGTCGGGTTATGCCAGCCTCCGGGAGGGCAAACTCGGGCCTCAACCTCACTTGGTCCCCAGCCGCCTTTGTCGTACTCGTAAACCGAATCGCCGGCCTTCAACACCGGATCGACAATGCGCCACGCCTCTTCCACATAGTCCTCGCGCGCAAACAGCGTACTGTCCCCCGCCATCGCGTCGCCTAAAACGCGCTCGTACGCATCCATCTCCTCCGGGGAGGGATGACGGCTAGCGATCATTTCCACATTTTCGCCTTTCAGCAAGTCATTCGAACCCATGACCGTCGTACCCACCGCGATCGTCATTTCGGGGCTGATGCGAAACCGCATATGATTGCGCGACAGAGCAGACTCCGGGATAACCGCAGGCGGTT
>JBEKBK010000217.1:0-13006 GCA_050015435.1 Bryobacteraceae bacterium | reverse complement strand
CCAGATAAGATGCTGCAGGCCCGCATTCTGTCCTATCCGGACGCGCATCGACACCGCATGGGCGTGAACTACGATCTGCTGCCGGTCAACAAGCCCAAATGTCCCGTTCACACCTATCATCGCGACGGGCACATTCGCTTCGACGAGAACGGCGGCCGAGCCCCAAACTATGAGCCCAACAGCTTTGGCGGCCCCACTGAAGATCCGCACTATCGCGACGTCTCATGGGATATAGGGAGTTATCCTGTCGAACGCTACGATCATCGGCTGGGAAATGACGATTCCACCCAGGCCGGCGACCTCTTCCGACTGCTCGCGCCCGACGCTCAAGAAAGGCTCATTCACAACATCGTGATGAGCATGCAGAGCGTTCCTCGGGAGATTCAGATTCGTCAGGTTCAACACTTCCTAAAAGCCGACGAAAGGTACGGACGCGGAATCGCCGAGGGCCTCGGTTATGAGGGCAAGGCAATCCTAGAACTTGAGGTTTTGGCTGGTGCTCCGAAGTGAACCTGGCCTTCGCTTCTCGGCTCCAACAAACCCTCCGAAGCGCTGCTCTATCCAAGAGAGTCGCACGTTTTTGAAAGAGGATCAGCGGAGTCATAAGGAGCTTTATGAGTCAATCGACCATGGCAGGACTATCATTAGAGACTGTCATCTATGAGAAGAAGGGCGCAATCGCATATGTGACCGTGAATCGTCCCAAGGTCCTCAACGCTCTGAATCATCGAACGTGGGCCGATTTGCGTACAGCTTTTGAAGAAGCGCGGGCTGATGCTGAGGTGCGTGGCGTTATTCTGACGGGGTCGGGCGATAAGGCCTTCATCGCTGGAGCGGACATCAGCGAGCTCTCCCAGGTGACTGCCGTCGAAGCAGAACGATCGAGCAGCTTCGGGCAAACCGTCTTGAACCTCATCGAGAGTCTCGGTAAGCCGGTGATCGCGGCAATCAACGGCTTCGCGCTCGGCGGTGGCTGCGAAACCGCAATGGCTTGCACCATCAGAATCGCTGCCGAGAACGCAAAGTTCGGCCAGCCCGAAGTGAAGTTGGGCCTCCCTCCCGGTGGAGGCGGCACGCAGCGCTTGCCCAGGCTAGTCGGCAAGGGCCGGGCTCTTCAGCTTATTCTCTCCGCTGAGATGATTAACGCAGCGGAGGCTCATCGCATTGGTCTGGTCAACGAAGTCGTCCCGGCTGCGGATCTCATCCTGCGTGCTGAAGCGCTCCTGAAACAAATTTTGGCCAATGCTCCAATCGCCGTTCAGTATTCGCTGGAGGCCGTGAACAAGGGGTTGGAAACGAGCCAGGCTGAGGGTTTGGCGCTCGAGGCCTCGTTCTTTGGTATCTGCGCCGCAACCGAAGACAAGAAGGAAGGAACTACCGCATTCCTCGAAAAGCGTGCAGCGCAATTCCAGGGATGCTGAAGCGCGAGTATTGAGGAGACACTCATGACAGCTGAAAACATCTTTTCGGGATTGAAGGTCGTGGACCTGTCGAGCTTCATCGCGGGGCCGGGCGCCGCGGCGATCTTGTCGGATTTCGGGGCCGACGTGATTAAGGTTGAACCTCCAACGGGTGACACATATAGAATCATCTACAAGCTTCCGCCCCAACCGCGATCCCGCGATAACTATCCCTGGCACTTGAGCAATCGCAACAAGAGGGGAATGGCGCTGGATTTGAAGTCGCCAGAAGCGGCGGAGATTCTGGAACGGCTCGTCAAATGGGCGGACGTGCTCATCGTCAACACGCCGCATCCCGCGCGGAAGAAGCTGAAGCTGGAGTATGAGGACGTTGCGCAGTGGAATCCCCGGCTGGTTTATGCGGACCTGACTGGTTACGGCGAAAAGGGACCCGACGCGAGCCTTCCAGGATTCGATATCACGGCATACTGGGCCAGATCCGGCTTGCTGTCACTGACCCGGGATGCGGGCGCTCCACCCACTCTCCCCCCGTCGGGCAGTGGAGACCATGCGACAGCGGTTACTTTATTTTCCGCAATTGTCACGGCCATGTACCGCCGCGAGCGAACCGGGAAGGGTTCGTACGTTACAACGTCGCTCCTTGCTGCGGGAGTCTGGTCCTGCGGCGTCTACGCTCAGGCCGCGCTTTGCGACGCCACGTTCTTCCCCTTGCATGATCGGTTGCAGCCACCGAACGCACTCATCAATATGTATCGAGCTTCGGACGACAATTGGTTCGTGCTTGTCCTCACGCCCGACAAGTGGCCGGCTCTGGCGAAGGGAATTGGCCGCCCTGAGCTGCTGACAGATCCGCGCTTCGCCGATCCGGCAAAGCATGCCGTGAACTCGGCTGAACTCACGGCCGTTCTCGACGAAGTATTCCGCTCACAGCCGATGTCGCGCTGGCGCGAAGTTTTCGATCAGGGTCACCTTACATTTGGCGTCGTTCACTCTCCGGGCGAAGTCGTCAAAGATCCGCAACTTGAGGCGAACGGAATCGTCGTTCCGATCGAGGGCGCCGGCGGAAATCTGAAGTTCACCATCAGCAGTCCCATCCAGGTGCACGATGTCGCTAAAGTGCCTGCCAGGCGCGCTCCGGAAATTGGGGAGCACAACGAAGAGGTGCTGAAAGAACTTGGCTTCACCGGCGACGAAATCGACGCTTTCCGTTCGAGTGGTGCCATTCCACAGGTCTCGCACGAGCCTGTAGCCACGGGACGCTAGCGACTAGCAGATTGAAGGCCTTCTATGATGCGGATGTCTGGCACTGTTCGGCGAGTGGCGTCCACCGTGTTGCCAACCAAGTGGGGGACGTTCCAAATGATTGGCTTTGAGCGCCCCCCAGCCGGCCGAGGATACGCCGAGACCGCGATCGCTCTCATCCTCGACGATCCGACGCATGGGGGCGATCCGATGCAAGCGGCTCCGCTCTTGCGTATTCATTCCCAATGCTTCACTGGTGACGTGCTCAGATCGCTTCGCTGCGACTGCGGAGACCAATTGGAACTTGCGATGCGCACGATTGCCGCGGAAGGATGCGGTCTGTTGATTTATGAGCATCAAGAGGGGCGTGGTATCGGGCTGATGGCCAAGCTTCAGGCCTATGCTCTTCAGGACACGGGACTCGACACAATCGCGGCGAATCATGTACTCGGCTTCGAGACTGACTGCCGGGATTTCAGTTTGCCGGCCGCGGTTGTGAATGAGCTGGGGATTCGCAGGGTCAGGCTTCTTTCCAACAACCCCGATAAACTGCGCGCGTTGGTGCTCGCAGGCATCGACGTTGTTGAGCAGATTCCATGCGAGATCAAGCCAAATCCTCACGCACTGACGTACTTGCGAATCAAGAAAGAGAGGATGGGTCACACACTCACACTGCTGTGAACCACCACGTCTATGTTTGCCGAATTGATTGAAAACTCTAGCGCCGTTGCCGTCGCGTATCAAGACGAGCTCGACCACTCGCGCGTGTTTGCGTCGATAGATGATGCGATCGAAGATCTCAAAGCCGGGCGTATGGTAGTGATCGTAGACGACGAGGATCGCGAAAATGAGGGGGACCTCGCGATGGCCGCGGAGATGATCACCCCTGAAGCGATCAACTTCATGGCGACTCACGCGCGGGGCCTGATCTGTTTAACCATCACCGGCGAGAGAGCAGATCAATTGGAGCTGGCCGCCATGACGCCCTGCAACACCTCCCCTTGCGGCACTGCTTTCACCGTCTCAATCGATGCGAGAGGGCGCGGTGTTACAACAGGCATTTCGACGCATGATCGAACCCAGACCATCCTGGCCGCCATCGAGCCGAGCACACGTGCCGAAGATCTGGGCCGTCCAGGCCACGTCTTCCCGTTGCGCGCCCGCACCGGCGGAGTTTTGGAACGTCGCGGTCAGACCGAAGCAAGCGTGGACCTCGCTCGGCTCGCTGGACTAAATCCCTCGGGAGTGATCTGCGAAATCATGAACGACGACGGCAGTATGGCGCGGCTGCGTGACCTCAGGCATTTCTGTATCAAACACGGTCTAAAGATGATTACCGTCGCAGAGCTGGCACTGTATCGATTGGAATCCGAGTCGGCGAACTTGTGGGAGCAGTTGGGATGGTGAGGTAATGATCTATATCCATTCCATGGGGCGAGCGGCCCGGTACTACCCGGAGCGGCCCGCGCTTCGCGTAGGCGAGGAGCTACTCAGCTTTCGGAACCTCCACAAACGCATCCAGAGCCTGGCCGCTGCGCTCAGTCGGCGGGGGTTCGGGCCTGGCGACCGGCTGGCGCTGCTTCTTCCCAACGGACCCGAATACATCGAGTTGGTCTATGCGTGCAGTTGGCTAGGCGTAATTGTCGTTCCGATCAATACGCGACTTTCAGCTGTTGAGATCGACCACGTGCTCGCAGACGCGCTTCCGCGTGGGGTGATAAGGCATTCCTCCTTGCCGGCTCCCAAAGCGCACATTTCGTGGCAACTCGTGCTCGACCAAGAACCCCTGGAGGGGCGGAATGATTCCTGTCCCGACCCCTGCTACGATCCCGACGCGGCCTTAGCCCTGATCTACACCAGCGGCACGACGGGCCGGCCGAAGGGCGTCGTTATGACACACTCCAACATCCTGGAGAATGTTCACCATTTTAATTACTGGATGCCTTATCGGGAAGGCGGCGTCTATCTGCATGCTGCACCCATCTTCCATATCGCTGATTTTCCTGCAATGTTTGCCGCACCGGCCTTCGGCGCGTGCCAGGTTGCGGTGCCGCGTTTCGCCGCGTCAAGCTTCTGCGCCGCGGTCGAGAAGGAGAGGATCAACTACACGGTTTTAGTTCCGACGATGATCAATCTGCTAACGCAGTTCGCGGATGTCAAGAACTATGACCTGAGTTCTCTTGAGGTGCTGGCTTACGGCGGATCTCCAATGGCGCCTGAGCTGATTCGCCGGACCCGAGAGTTTCTACCGCGCGTTAAGTTGGTTCAAATATACGGACTGAGTGAAACGGGATTTCTCACGGGTCTGGAGGACCACGAGCACACCGACGACAGACTCGTGTCCTGCGGGCGGCCTTGTCCCGGTATTGACGTGCAGGTCGCTGACGAAGCGGGCGAGCAGGTGGAAACCGGTCAACGCGGTGAACTGGTGGCGCGTGGGGCGAATGTGATGCGCGGATACTGGAAGGATCAGGAGGACACGGAAGCTGCCTTCCGAAATGGCTTCTTTCGCACGGGAGACATCGGATATCAGGACGTCGACGGCTATTTCTACATCCTAGACCGGGCAAAGGACATGATCGTCACAGGCGGCGAAAACGTCTATTGCGGCGAGGTCGAGGCTATCATTTTCCGGCATCCAGCGGTCCGCGAGGCGGCGGTCTTCGGCATACCTGATCCTCAATGGGGAGAGCTCGTGGCTGCCTGCGTAGTCCTGAACCCGGACATGAACCTCACTGAAGAAGCGTTGGTCCTCCACTGTCGCCAGAGCCTTGCGAATTACAAAGTTCCTCGCCATGTTGAGTTCTCGGATACGGACCTACCGAAGAATGGCTCTGGGAAAGTACTGAAGCGGCTCTTACGCGAACGTTTCTGGATCGGTGCTGGGCGCGCTGTCTGACGTCCGACCCCGCTGTTCCAAGTGAGCCTGGCGTTCACTTCTCGTCTCCAACAAACGTTCAGAATCGCCGCTCTATACAGATGTGTGTTTCTATGGGTCAATCGTTAATCGCAGGGCTAAACCGGACACGAATTTGTTCAGGAAGATCAGGACATCGTAGGAACCCAATTCAATAGATAGGAGCATTACATGACTACTAAATCGGCTGTGAACACCGTATCAGAACAAGCGTCAGCTTTCGAGCACAAGGTGCAGAAGCTGCGGGAGCTTTATGCCGACGCGAGCGATTTCTCGAGAGCCGCGCTGGAGAAAGTGATCCGTGACTTGGGCGCGGATGCATCCGCAACCGCCTCGCCAACAAAAGTTGAAAGTGCGGGCCGAATCGGTGCCCGCGAGGGCAAGGTCTCGGAGTTGACGGCGATCTTGCCTCTCAGGCCAGGCGGGGCGAAGCGCATGCGTGCGTTTCTAGCGTTGCATGGCAACCTCGGTAATCGAAACGTAGATCTAGTGGGCACCGTTCACGACATGCGCTGGGTCTTCCTGGACAACGACACGAAAGTGCTCTTCGCCAGCACTTACGACGGCGACTGGGATCCTTACATCGATGACTTCGGTACCAAAATCCCAGACATCCTCGACCTCCAGTTCGGTGAAGTCGAAGGTTGGCCAGGGATCCGCAGCGCAGAAATCAAAGATTTCATTGTGAAACACCAGATCCCGGCGCACTTCTGGTACGTCGCCAATCCGAACTCGACCGTAGTGGAGATCAAACGGCTCGAGAAGATCGGCAACGCGGTCGACGAATTCCTTGACAAGGTGGCCTGAGGGACGAATCCGACCTTGGCAGGCAGTCCACTAATAAAGAGATCGCCCCCTATGGTGTATCGAACGATCAATCCGTATACCGAAGATCTGGTCAAGAGATTTCCGCGGCATCCGAACGCGGCGCCCTCGATGATGCGAGAAAAGGTCGACAGTTGTTCCGCGAGGCACGGGACAAGGTCAGGCAATGATTCGACGGAGCGAGGATGCAATGATTAGGCGCATAGCAATCGGAATCCTCTCCGCAGTCTTCGTTGGATTAGTCGGTTTTCTCATTCTGGCGTGGCGGCCGTCGATTGCCCCTATCGAGCCTCCGAACCGGGCAAGCTTCACGGCCGACTCCATCGCCAAGGGAGAAAGTGTCGCTGCAGCTGCACATTGTGCCTCGTGCCATACCAGTCCGGGCGGACAACCATTCGCTGGTGGTTACGGGGTAAACACTCCATTCGGGACCATCTACGGGACCAACATCACGCCGGACGCGGAAACCGGGATTGGCCGCTGGTCACTGGAGGCATTCAGCCGCGCCATGCGCGAAGGCGTCGCGAGAGATGGGTCACATCTTTTCGGGGCGTTCCCTTTCTGGGCATACACCAAACTATACGACGACGACGTCAAGGCGCTGTACGCCTATTTCATGACCCGGCCGCCAGTGCGCGCTACGACGCCCTCGAACACAGTTCCGTTTCCCCTGAATATTCGCGCCCTCGAGGAAGGGTGGAAAATTCTGTTTTTCAGGCAGGGCCGGTACCAGGGCGATCCGGCAAAGAGTGCCGAATGGAATCGCGGAGCCTATCTGGCTGAGGCGGTCAGCGATTGTGCGGGCTGTCATACGCCGCTCAATGCGCTCGGCGGCCAAAAAACCCACGAAGCCTTTGGCGGAGCCGTGATCGATCATTGGATGGCGCCAGCGCTGACTGAGGCCAATCCCTCACCTGTCCCGTGGACGCAGGAAGAGTTATTCCTCTACCTACGCACCGGCGCCTCCCCGCTGCACGGAGCCACCGCCGCAACAATGACTCCCGTCATCCGTGATGCCCTGGCTCTGGCGGTCGTCCCGGATAGCGATGTTCGCGCGATTGCGCTGTATTTTAGCGAACTCAATCGTGCGGGAGCGCATGAGGCCGGCCTCCAGGCTACAGTCCGCGAAGCGCTGAAGACTTCTTCTCTTGGCAGCGGCCAGGAACACGATCCTGACGCCGATCTCTATGCCGCCGCCTGTCTTTCATGTCACTATAATTCCGGGACGGTTCCTCTCCCCGCGCGGCCCGAACTGGCGCTCAACAGCGCGCTCACGCTTTCGGAACCGACCAATTTCATTCAAGCTGTTCTGAACGGTATCAGCAGCACGGACGGTGCACCGGGCCTGGTTATGCCCGCCTACGCTTCGTCATTTAACGACGCCGAGGTGGCTAGACTGGCGGCGTATCTGCGCCGTACGCGCACAAACCGTCCGCCCTGGGCCGGCCTCGAAAGCAAGGTCTCGACTGTCCGCCGCGAGTCGGCAGCATCGTACTGACCCAAGTGAGAACAGGAGCTATGCGATCATGACCAAATTCAATCTCAATGGCCGCGACGTTTCCGTGCACAGTCCGGATGATGCGCCGTTGCTCTGGGTGATCCGTGACGAACTTGGTCTCACGGGCACCAAATTCGGCTGCGGCATCGGCATGTGTGGCGCCTGTACCGTCCATGTGGACGGGCGCGCTACCCGATCCTGCATCACCGCGGTCCGCGCGGTCGCCGGCGTCAAGGTGACGACCATCGAGGGGCTCCACCCGGAGGGGAAACATCCTCTACAAACTGCCTGGACCGAGTTGCAGGTTCCTCAATGCGGCTATTGTCAATCAGGACAGATCATGCAGGCCGCCACGCTGCTGAGAGACTACCCCAATCCCAGCGACCAGGATATCAACGCGGTAATGGCGGGAAGTGTTTGCCGTTGCATGACGTACCTGCGGATCCGCAAGGCGATCCAGTTGGCAGCGGCGAGAATGCGCCCCGCCACCCCGGAAGGAGCGCATCATGGTTAGCTTGTCTCCGCATGGAGTGAGGGGAGCCTCCGACCCCTCACGCCGCGGCTTTCTGATCACCATGCTGGGCGCCGGCGTCATGCTGGGGTACGCCCGGAGAAGTCTCGCCGATGAAACTGCAGGCAGCCCCAGCGAGCTGTTCGAACCGACTATTTGGTACAGCATCAATCCCAGCGGGGAGGTGTCGATCAACATTACGCGGGCCGAGATGGGCCAGCACGTCGGCACCGCGCTCGCCCGCATCGTAGCCGACGAGTTGGAGGCCGATTGGAAGAAGGTGCGGGTCGTCACCGTCGACTCCGATCCGAAATGGGGCGAAATGATGACGGGCGGCAGTTGGTCGGTGTGGCAGAGTTTCCCGGTGCTCAGCCGGGCCGGAGCCGCGGGTCGTGTCGCGCTGATCGAAGAAGGCGCGAGACTGCTCGGCGTCAGCCCGCAGCGTTGTGAGGCGCGCAACGGCGCCGTACATGCAAATGGAAGATCGATCCCTTACGGCGATATCGTAGCCCGTGGCGATCTGCGCCGCGCCTACACGCCCGACCAACTGAAAACGATTCCCATTAAAAAGCCCGCCGATCGCCGGCTGATCGGGAAAGATACGTTGGCGCTAGACGTCCCGTCGAAGACCGATGGTAAAGGTCGCTATGGCATTGACGCTGTCGTTGAAGGCATGATTTATGGGCGCCCGAAGATCCCGCCTACCCGGTACGACTCGAAGGTAATTTCGATTGACGATTCCGCGGCGAAGCGCGTACCCGGATATCTTCAGAGCGTTGCCCTGGACGACCCTTCGGGCACAGCGCCAGGCTGGGTCATGGTGTATGCAGACAGCTTCGCCGCAGCCAATCGGGCAGCCGATCTCGTAACGGTGAAGTGGAACTCAGGCCCGGCCGCGCACGTATCTGAAGCCGACATCCAGCACCGCGCGGCCGCGCTGATCGCAGACCCGAAGGCAGGCGCCCTGGTCGTCGACGATCCGGGCGTGGACGCTGCCCTCACTTCGGCGAAACACAAGCTGGAGCGAACTTATACAACCAGTACCGTCATGCATTTCGCGCTGGAGCCCATCAATGCCCTCGCTTTCGAAAAGAACGGGGTTTTCGAAATCCATACCGGGAATCAATGGCAAACATTGATTCTGCCGGTGCTGGCAAAGGCTTTGGGCCGTGGCCAGGACACGATCGTGTTGCGCAGCTATTTGCTGGGTGGGGCATTCGGCCGGCGGCTGGATGGCGACTACACGGTGGCGGCGGCGCTCGCGGCCAAGGCAGTCGGGAAGCCGGTGAAGATGGTGTGTACGCGACCTGACGACATGCGCTTCGATTGCCCTCGATCGCCCTCGATGCAGGTCCTGCGAATGGGCTTCGGAGAGGGCGGCCGGGTGACCGCAATGGATCATCGCGCGGCAGCCGGCTGGCCTTCGGCCGCTATGGCTCCGGCAGCGATGTTAAAGGATGCTCGCGGCGTTCACTACGATCCGTTCGCCATCTGGGGCGCAGATCACTGGTATACCGTGGGATCCCATCGGGTTTGCGCGCTGCGCAACGATTTGGCCGAACGGACGTTCCGGCCCGGGTGGCTGCGCGCGGTCGGCGCGGGCTGGACGAACTGGGCTGTCGAGAGCTTTATGGATGAAGCGGCTCGTGAGATCGGAGCCGATCCCGTGGCGTTCCGGTTGCGCCTGCTGGACGGCACCGGCCGTAATTCGGGTTCCGTGCCGAACTCTGTAGGCGGTGCCCGGCGGCAGGCGGACGTACTTGCGCGTGTGGCGGAGAAGGCCGGATGGGGCAAGCCGATGCCGAAAGATGTTGGCCTCGGCATCGCGTCGACCTTCGGCCAGGAACGGGGAATGCCCACCTGGATCGCTTGCGCTGCTCGTGTGCGCGTCGACCGCGCTAGCGGCCACGTCACGGTAGAGAAGCTGACCCTTGTTATCGATGCGGGGACCCTTATTCATCCGGACAGCGCGGCGGCCCAGGTTGAAGGGGCCGCATTGTGGGGGTTGAGCATGGCCTTGTACGAGGGATCGGAGTTCGTGAACGGGCAGCCGAAGGATACAAACCTCGATACCTATAGGTTGCTCCGCATGGGCGGCGTACCCGAAGTCGAGATCGAGTTCCTCCCAAGTACGGAACCCCCGGTCGGCCTCGGCGAAGCGGCAACGACGGCGGTCGCACCCGCGATCGGAAACGCGATCTTCGCTGCCACGGGGGCGCGAGTCCG
Source organism: Bryobacteraceae bacterium (assembly GCA_050015435.1). Taxonomy (GTDB): domain Bacteria; phylum Acidobacteriota; class Terriglobia; order Bryobacterales; family Bryobacteraceae; genus Palsa-187. The sequence goes on along the minus strand of JBEKBK010000217.1, from coordinate 2,366 downwards.
TCATCTGCCAATCCGGCCCGAAGCCGTGCTGCAGGCCTTGGCGCAAACTAGCTGACTTGGCCCATGAAGGGAAAACTATGACCAAACTCGAAAAAGTTCTTTATACTGCGAAAGCTCACACCACCGGCGGCCGAGACGGCGGTGCATCCCGCACCGACGACGGCAGGTTGCAGGTTACGCTGTCTCAGCCGGGCACATCGGGTAGTGGGACCAACCCGGAACAATTGTTTGCCGCCGGCTGGTCAGCCTGCTTTCTTTCGGCGATGAAGCTGATCGCCGGCAAGAAGAAAATAGCGCTGCCGGCGGACCTGGCCGTTGATGCCGAGGTCGACCTTGGTACGATCCGTGGCGGAGTCGGTCTGGCGGCCAGGCTGAACGTGACCATCCCGGGGATGGACCAAGCGGCCGCCCAGTCTCTGCTTGACGCCGCGAGTCACGTGTGCCCGTACTCGTTAGCCACAAGCGGCAACATCGAGGTGAACTACAGCGTGATCACATCCAAACCTGCGGATCGCGTCAAGGAAGCTGAGTATGCCTGAAGCTCGCACGATCGAACGCGATCAAACAGCACACAGCAACGGTGCTGGCGCGCTTGATCTCCACGAAATTCAGGCGACGGTGCTGCGCTATCGGCCGGAGCCATATTACGGCACGCATGTCCTGATGCACATAGAGGATGCACGCAGCGGCCGAGAGTTCCTGCGGAGGCTCGCTCCGCATGTAGCTTCGGCGGCCGATTGGCAGACAGCTACGGACGCCTGGATTGCTGTTGCGATCACCTATACCGGCTTGGAGGCATTGGGCGTTCCGGAGCCGTCTCTTCAAAGCTTTCCGGAGGCGTTTCGCGTGGGAATGGCTGCGCGTGCTGACGTACTTCTCGACCGTGGAGAGAACGATCCGAAGAATTGGGACCCGCCGTTCGGCAGCGGCCGTGCTCATATTGCGGTCAGCATTTTTAGCGACACCCGTGAGAAGTGGCGCCGCGCCATGGCACTGGCGCGCCGGCAATACCACGGATTTTCCGGCGTTACCGTGCTGCACACTCAGGACTTCGGAGCGCAACCGGGCGACCTCAATCCGATGGGGTATAGGGACAGCATCGGCCAGCCGGCGATCGAGGGTAGCGGCGTCGACCCCCTGCCCGGACAAGGCCGCCCTATCAAGGCGGGTGAATTTATCCTCGGCTATCCCGGCGAGGCGGGTGTGCCGCTCGCGATGGTGCAGCCGGATCTGCTCGGGCGCAATGGCACGTTCCTCGGCCTACGCAAATATCAAACGCGAGTCGGTACGTTCAACCGATTCCTACGAGACAACGCTCAAACCGATGAAGAACGTGAGCTGCTGGCGGCGAAGCTGGTCGGCCGGTGGCGCAGCGGCGCGCCATTGACACTTGTTCCAGCTAAAGACAACGCCGCGCTCGGAGCGGACCCGCAGCGGAACAACGACTTCACCTACGCGAACGATCCCGACGGCAAGCAGGCGCCGCTCGGCTGCCATATGCGCCGGATGAATCCCCGCGATACCAGGATGCCGGTGCTGACGGACGTCAACCTCCACCGCATTATCCGGCGCAGTACGACTTTCGGAGCCCCTTACGACCCGAACGCCTTTTCGGTCGTCGATGATGAAATCCCTCGTGGGCTCTATTTCCTTTTCATCAGCGCCAAGGCGATGGCGACCATGGAATTCCTGCAGCGGGAATGGATCAACGGAGGAAACTTTACGGGGCTCAGTGAAGAACGCGATCCGATCGTGGGCTTGCAAGAAGAAGGCGCCACGTACACGATTCCGAGGATTCCGGTGCGGCGGCGCATCCACGGCATCCACACGTTCAATGTGCTGCGGGGCGGCGAGTACATGTTCATGCCGAGCCTGTCGGCACTGAAATGGCTCGCGGATCTCAAGGACTGATGGTATGGACAAGAGCCTTTACGACCGCGGTCTTCTGAAGCGCCGGCAGGTGCTCGGCGACGAATATGTAAACTCCGCGCTTCGAAAGGTCAATGACTTCAATCGCGAATTTCAGCGGTTGGTGAGCGAGTATTGCTGGGGCGAGGTGTGGGGCGACGAAACCTTGTCGCCTCGCGAGCGCAGCATCCTCACTCTCGGCATGGTCGCCGCGCTCGGCAAAATGGGCGAGTTCGCCAATCACGTCCGGGGGGCGCAGGCCAATGGGCTTACGCCGGATGAATTGCGCGCGGTGTTGATCCAAATCGCCATCTATTGCGGAATTCCGGTCGGCGCCGACTGCTTTCACGTGGCGGAAGAAATCTTAAGTAAGAACAAGGAAGGCTGAGACCATGTCAGATCATATTTCCGGCCCCCGCGCCATCGCCGATCCAGTCATCGATATCACGGACATCTAT
>JBEKBK010000216.1:0-13148 GCA_050015435.1 Bryobacteraceae bacterium | reverse complement strand
GCACTTGTGCTGCCTTGCTTTTGGCTTGCCGGAGTGGCGAGCGGCCAAAGCGATATCATGCCGGGCGCGGCCACCGGATCGATGGGCGCGCCGTATGTCACGCCTGGAGAAGCCCCTCATTCCATTTCCATCGTTGGCAAAGTTATCTTGGATAACGGCGCTGCCCCATCCGAAATGGTGCTGATCGAGCGGGTCTGCGACGGCCAGGCTTACCCGGAGGCATATACCAACTCGCGGGGACATTTTAGCTTTGTGATTAGCCGGGCGGCGAACTCTTTCGCCGACTCCGCTGAGTCGACCGCAATGGGGCGGCGGTCAGCATCAGTTAACGAAGCGGGGGAACCAGGTGAGCACGGCATTGAGAACTGCGAGGTGCGCGCGACCCTGGTTGGCTTTCGGTCGGATTCGGTACCGCTCATGAATCACAGATACATGGACAATCCGGATATCGGCACCATTGTGCTCCACCGGGTTGCGAATGTGGACGGGCTCACCATCAGCGTCACGTCCGTTCTCGCGCCCACAGATGCTCGCAAGGCTTATGAGAAGGGGCTGGAAGCGGCGCGTAGAAACAAACCCGACCAGGCGCAGAAGCACTTCGGCAAGGCGGTCGAAGTTTCTCCGCAGTACGCTGCCGCATGGTGTGGATTGGCGCGGGTCTACGCGCAACGCGGCCAGCCTGAGCAGGCGCGCGAAGCATACATGCGCGCGGTCGCGGCGGACCCGAAATACATCCCTCCGTATGAAGGCCTCTATATGCTCGCTGTCAAGGAGTCCAAATGGAAGGAAGTTGCCGACACGACTGACCATGTGGTGCGCCTGGATCCAGTCGACTTTCCCAACGCGTACTATTTCAACGCCGCTGCCAATCTGCAGTTGAACCAGCTGGACGTCGCGGAGAAAAATGCGCGCCGCGCGTTGGAACTCGACACCGCGCATCGGAATCCGAAGACGAATTATATTCTCGGTCTGATCCTCGCCAGGAAACGCGACTTCGTGAAATCCGCCGAATTCCTGCGGACGTATCTAAAGGCCGTGCCGAATGACCCCAATGGAAAACACATCCGGGAGCAACTGGGACAGATCGAAAGTTTGCTTTCGCCCAACAGTGCGGCGGAAGAAAAATAGAGGATTACGGGCGAGTCCAGCTTATAATCTGTCTTGGACATGCGGAGTGTCATCATCCGGGGAGACAGTGTAGCCGCGTATTGCAGCCTCCACCTGCTGCGATCGGCGGGAATTCAAGCCGGGATCGAGCGTAGCGATCGCGCTCGCGTACCCGCGATCATGCTGAGTGACGCCGCGCTCGCACTGATCCGGGATGTCTTCGGCAGGCCGGATTTGTTTCGCGACTCGCCCCGCGTCCGCCGGAGAGTCGTTTCTTGGGGAGACACGAAGCCCGTCGCGCTGCCCCATTCCGCTGTGGTTGTTTCCGAGCTTTTCCTGTTAGACAGCCTGAGGGACGGCCTTCCGATCGAAGATCCCAGGCCCTCGGCGGAACCTGACTGGACTATCTTCACGTCCCGGCCGTTACCGCCCGCCGCCTCCGAAGAACGCTTCGGATCCCGGACGGCCTTCGCGGTTCCAGTGAAGTTGAAGGATTCCGCGGATTCAGAGACCTGCTGGATCGAGTCCATGGAAGACGGATGGTTGTTCCTGATTCCGAATGGCCCGGAGTCGGCGTGGCTTCTCTCGGTGGGCGGCCCGGCCGATTCGTTGCTCGGGCACAGTCGGCTCATTTCGGAACAAATCACGTCCTCGAGCGGATCCTCGAGGGAATTCCCCGCTTGTCCGCGAATCATGTCACCGCTGTGCGGGCCGGAGTGGCTGGCATGCGGGACGGCCGCGATGGCCTTCGATCCGATCTGCGGAGATGGGACCGCGAATGCGGTTCGCGAGGCGATTCTCGCATGCGCGGTAACCCGCGCCATCGACGCCGGTGGGAACGCGCCCGAGTTGCTGGCCCATTATGACGCGAGATTGATCGCGGGATTTTATCGCCATTTGGCGTTATGCCGCCAGTTTTACGAGTCCGGCCACAAGGGGCCTTGGTGGGAATCCGAACTGGCAGCCCTCGATCGCGGGTCGGAGTGGTGTGCGCGAAAGGCCGGCGCAGTCCGGCAATTCCGGTATCAATTAAATGGATTCGAACTCCAAGCAGTTAGTTGATCCGGCAGTGTCCTCCGTAGCGCAGTGGCGCACGTATCGCCGTCTGTGGGTATTTATTCGCCCATACACCGGCAGGCTTACGCTGGTCCTGGTTGTCAGCCTGGTGTCCACCGCGCTTAGCCTGGCTCAGCCGTATATTTCGAAACTACTGATTGACCGTGCGTTAATTCCGCGCGACATGCACGCGCTGCTTTGGATCTCGGCCGTGATGTTCGTTGCCACGGTTCTCGGGTTTGGACTGAACATACTCGCGAGCTATCGCTATGTCACGGTATCGGCCGCGATGTTGTTCGATATGCGGCTGGCGCTATTCCGGCATTTGCAGAGGCTCTCTCCCCGGTTCTACGCGAGATTCCGTCTCGGGGATCTGATGTCGCGGTTGAATAACGATGTCGGCGAAGTGCAGCGCGTTTCCGCGGACACGCTCCTCTCCGTTTTGAGCAACGTCGTATTCTTCGTGGGCAGCGTGGTGTTGATGCTTTCGCTGAACTGGCGCCTCTTTCTGGTAAGCGTCGTGCTGGTGCCTGCGAGTCTGTACACGTTCCTGCACTATCAGCGGAGACTGACGGCGCTGACCAAACAACTTCGCGAACGCAGCGCGGACCTCGGGAGTCTGTTCGTGGACACGATTCTGGGAATGCGCCTGGTGGTCTCGCTCAGGGCCAGCGACCATGAAGCGGAGCGTTTCCGGGAACGCAACGACGCGTATGTGCGAACCATGCTTCGCGTGCAGGTGGCATCCTTCCTCACTGGGGCCCTGCCGGGGACAATTCTGACGGCAGCCACGGCCGCGGTCTTTCTGTATGGAGGATGGTTCATTATCCAGGGAACCATGTCGATCGGCACGCTGGTCGCCTTCATGGCTTATCACATGCGTCTGCTCTCCCCAATTCAGACCTTGATGGGCATGACTTCCGGGTTGGCCTCCGCGCGTGTTTCGCTCGGGCGCATTTTCGAATTATTCGACACGACGGTGGAAGTTCAGGAGGGTCCGGACGCTGCGCCGATGGGACCGGTGCGCGACGCGATCCGCATCGAGAACGTCTCCATCCGTTTCGACCGTGCACCGGTGCTGGAGGATACGTCGATCGAGATTCCGGCCGGATCGTTCTGCGCGATTCTCGGTCCAAGCGGAGTCGGAAAATCCACCCTCGCGGACCTGCTTGTGCGTTATCTGGATCCGGATCAGGGCCGCATATTGATCGACGGCCAGGATATCCGTAACGTGCGACTCGAAGACTTGCGTACGCAGGTGCTGCTGGTGGACCAGTCGCCTTATCTTTTCAACGTGAGCATCGCGGAAAATATCGGGTACGCTCTTCCCGGGGCGACTCAGCAGGCAATCGAGGAGGCCGGCCGGGCCGCTGGGTTGGATGAACTGATCGACCGTTTGCCGGAAGGTTATCACACCAAGACCGGGGAGCGCGGGCTAGCTCTCTCGGCTGGGGAACGCCAGCGAGTAGCCTTGGCTCGAGCCCTTTTGCGCCGGCCCAGCGTGCTGATCCTCGACGAGCCCACTTCCGCGCTCGATCCGGAAACTGAGAAGCTGGTCGCGTCCAATCTTCGGCGTCTGCTGGGCAATTGCACCTTTATTGTGATTACCCATCGCCCGGCGCTGGCAGAGATCGCAGATTTCGTGGTCACGATCAAGGACGGCAAGGCGAAAATAACGCATGACTTCTCCATCCCCGCCGAATCCTGAAGAGGATTTGCCGCTTCCATTCCCCGGCCGGACCGGACGCGGAGTACGCATCGCCGTGATCGACAGCGGCGTAAACGAACGGCATCCGCACATCGGCCGTATCGCCGGGGGCGTTTCTATAGGGCCTAACGGCGAGATTGAGGAAGACGCATATGTGGATATGCTCGGACACGGCACGGCAGTGATGGCGGCGATTCTGGAGAAGGCGCCGGAAGCGGAATACTTCGCGGTCAAGCTATTTCAAAATTCGTTGCGGTCCACGGCGGACCGTTTAATCCAGGCCCTGGAATGGGCCATTGATAATCGTATGCGTGTGATCAATCTGAGCCTGGGCACGCACAATCCCGCGCATGCGGAGCGTTTCGCGGCTACCGCCGAGCGCGCCGCGCAGCAGGGCGTCCTGCTGGTTTCCGCGCGGGAATCCGGCGGAGAGCCTTGCTGGCCGGGTTGTTTGCCGGGTGTCGTCAGGGTTGATCTCGATTGGGAATGCAATCGCAATCGCTATCGATGTGAGGAGGCTGCCGGCGGCTTCAGGGTGTTTGCCTCGGGCTATCCACGCTCGCTTCCCGGCATGCCGCGCGAACGCAATCTGAACGGGATCAGCTTCGCGGTCGCGAACATGAGCGGCTTCGTGGCCCGTGCTTGCCAGGACCTGCCAGGGCAATCTACAGACGCAATTTTAAAGATATTAGCCGTGCATGAAGGTGAATAAACGTAAATAAAAACCTTAGAATTGGTTTATTCACGTTCATTCACGTTCATGCACGGCCAGTGAGGTGTTTGTTCTCAGGCATTCGTCACGCTGAGCACATTCCCATCGGGGTCCCTAAACCAAGCCACGCGCAGGGTTCCGCCCGGCAAAGTCAATATGCCGAGGTCGTCTTGATTGAAGCTTGGATAGATATTGAAGGTCACGCCCTTTTCCGCGGAGGGCTTTCACGGCCGCAGCCACATCCAGGACGTGGAAGCCGAGTATGGTGTGCTCATGCGGCGTGAAATCCGCCACGAAAGAGACGCGTAAAGTGACTCCGCCAATGTTGAAAACGGCGGCAAAGTGATCCTCGTAGGCCAACGTCAACCCCAGCGTGTCGCGATAGAACGCAGTGGCGCGGTCGCGGTCTCTGGTGCAAATGATAATGATCGGCTTTGCACCCTCAAGTGTCCCCATCTGTTCCATTTTCATGCGCCGTTCCGCTATTCTAGAAGGTTCCAAGGAGGAGTTTCAGAATGCGTACGCTCGGAATTTTACTGGCCGTGAGCCTCGCCACTGCGATGGCGCAAGACAAGGCCAAGCAGGGCAAAATGCCACCGCCGCCCCCGCTCAAGCTGTCGATTGCCGCCTTCAGTGACGGCGGCGATATTCCGGTGAAGTTCACCTGCTCGGCTCAGCCCAGTGCGGTTTCTCCCGCGATGCAGTGGAGCATGGTCCCCAACGGTACAGTGACCTTTGCGATGATCATGCACGACCCCGATGTGGCGATGCGCAAGAGTCCTGACGACGTGATTCACTGGATGTGGTGGAACGTTCCCGCGAGTGCTACCGGTCTTCCGGAAGGCGTCCCGACGACCGCTGAGATACCAGGCGGTGGCGTGCAAGGAAATAATGTCAGCGGCAAACCGGGATTCTTCGGACCCTGTCCGCCGCCCACTTCACCGCACCACTATACCTTCGAGCTGTACGCGCTAGATACGAAGCTGGACCTTGCTCCCTCCGCCTCCCGCCCTGATCTATTGAAGGCCATGGAGGGGCACATTTTAAGCAAAGCCGTCTATATCGGCATGTTCCATCGGTAAACGTGTTCAAGGCGATTCTGATCTTACTCGCTGCCGGTCAGATTGCCGGCGCCCAGGGGCAAAGCAAGCAGGAAAAAGGTCCGGCCGCGCCGCCCCTGAAGCTCACCATACCCGGGTTTCCCGACGGCGGCCAGTTACCTAGGAAATACACCTGCTTCGAGCCTGGGGACATAGTAAGCCCGCCCATCAAGTGGACGAACGCCCCTCCAGGCACGGTGAGTTTTGTGCTCATCTTGCACGATGCGGACGGGGCGCTGCTCAAGAGTGCGAATGACACCGTACATTGGACCGTGTGGAACATCCCTGGAAACGCCACTGAGCTTCCAGAAGGTCTGGATAGAATTTATATGGTGGATGAGCAGGTACGCCAGGGCAATACCGTAGGCGTGAGGCCGGGATATTACCGGCCCTGCCCGCCGGTCAACCCGCATCACTACATGTTTGAACTCTACGCGCTGGATACGACACTGAACCTGCCGCCGATCGCCGGCCGTCCCGAGCTCCTGAAGGAGATGGAGGGCCACGTCGTGGGTAAAGCCGTTTATGTCGGCTTAGCGCATCGGTAATCTTGAATCAGCGCGGTCGAATGCTGATTCCTAATTCCCTGAGCTGGCGTTCCGGAACTTCGGACGGCGCGTCGCACATGAGATCCGTTCCCTTGGCGGTTTTGGGGAAGGGAATCACTTCACGAATGGATGTCTCGCCGGCCAGAATCATCACCAGCCGGTCCAGGCCGAGCGCGATTCCGCCGTGCGGCGGCGCACCATACTCCAGGCCTTCGAGCAGGAACCCGAACCTCCGGCGCGCTTCATCCTCAGTGAAGCCGAGCGCTGAGAAGACCTTGGATTGCACATCCCGCCGGTGAATACGAATCGACCCGGAGCCGAGCTCGGTACCGTTCAAAACCAGGTCGTAAGACTTCGCGCGGCAGCGCGCAGGATCGCTAGTCAGCTTTTCGATGTCTTCATCGTGAACCGACGTGAACGGATGATGCGCGGCATTCCAGCGCTGCTCTTCTTCATCCCACTCGAACATCGGGAAATCGACCACCCACAGAAACTGGAAATTTTTCGGGTCCAGCAGCTTGTGGCGGTCGTTGTACTTCTGTCCGGCCTGAAGGCGCAGGTATCCGCACGCTGCCAGGACCGTATGATCCGGGAGCTGGCCCTTGGGCTCGCCTGCCCATCCCGCGAGCAACAGCAGATCGTCTTCCGCCGCGCCCGTGCGCTTCCGCACCTCGGCCATTTGCGCTGGATAATCCCGTTCCAGACGTTTGACGTCGTCGTAGACGCGAAGGCCGCGCTCCGTGCCGATGGCTTTCAATTCATCCCGTTCCTTGCGGCTGAGAGCGCCGGTTTTCGGGATGTGAATCGCGACCAAAGGCAGACCTTCGGTCGTAAGATTCGCGCCGGGGAACAAGTCCTCGACGCAATGAAACGGGGGAAGCCGCAGGTCCGGCTTGTCGATGCCGTATGACCGCATCGCTTGCGCGTAGGTGAGCCGTGGGAACGTCGCGGGAATATCATAGCCCGCTACTTTGCATGCCGCCTGGACCAGCGGCTCAATCACTCCGAGCACGGTCGCTTGTTGCGGGAACGACATCTCCAGATCGATTTGCGTAAATTCCGGTTGGCGGTCCGCGCGCAGATCCTCATCGCGGAAACAGCGGACGATCTGAAAGTACTTATCGAAACCGCTCACCATCAGGAGCTGTTTGAAGATTTGCGGCGATTGCGGCAGCGCATAGAACATGCCGGGATTGACTCGGCTCGGAACCAGGTAATCGCGAGCGCCTTCCGGGGTCGAGCGCGTCATGAACGGCGTCTCGATCTCCAGAAATCCCATGTTCGTGAGGGTCTCCCGCACCGCGTAGGCGATCTTCGAGCGCAGAATAATGTTGCGCTGCATGTGCGGGCGGCGCAGATCGACGTAGCGATATTTGAGGCGCGCCTCCTCCTTGACGTCGACTTCCTCTTCCATTGGAAACGGGGGCGTTTTCGATTCGTTCAGGATCCAGAGTTTCTCGACCGCCAGCTCAATTTCGCCGGTCGGGATCGTCGCATTGATCGTTCCGGCGCTGCGAAGGGTCACCTTGCCCTCCACGGCGATGACGTATTCGGACGCCAGATAGGCGACTTTGTCGTGCAGCGCCGCGTCCGTATCGGCGTGAAAGACAAGCTGCGTGACGCCCTCGCGATCTCTCAAGTGGATGAAAACCACTCCGCCCAGATCGCGCCGCCGGTGGACCCAGCCCATCAGGATCGCGCGTTGCCCGGCGTCGGCGGCCCGTAGCTCGCCACAGGTGTGGGTGCGTCGCAATTCGCCTAAGAAGTCTAGAGGTGTCGGTTCCATTTCAGGCATTGTTTCCATTTCAACCATTGCTCCGGAGGTGCGCCGCGATCTCAGTGCGTGTTACGCTCTTCTGTTCGCCAGACGCCATATTTTTCAACGAATAAGTACCAGCCGCGACTTCATCTTCTCCCAGGATCAGGACAAAGCGAGCACCGGACTTGTTGGCTACCTCCAGCGCGCGTTTAAGCTTTCTATCGACGCTTCTCTCGACACCTATACCCTGGGACCGCAATTCGGCGGCAAGATTCCCGACAAAAGCTTCGTCCACGCCCGCCATCGGAGCCAGAAACAAATCCACAACTGCCTGGTGAGCGCCGGGATGCGCATCCTCGACGCTCATGACCAACCGATCTTCGCCGATCGAAAATCCAATCCCCGGTGCAGGCACTTTTGAACCAAGAGATTCCGCTAACCCATCGTAACGTCCGCCGCCCAGGACGGAATTCTGCGCGCCCAAGGCGCCGTGGGTGATCTCGAACGTCGTTCGCATGTAGTAATCCAGCCCGCGAACCATGCGCGGCCGAACAGTATAAGCAATGCCGCGATTGTCCAGATGGCTGCGCACCGCGCTGAAATGCGCCTCGCAATCGACGCACAGGTGGTTCAGGATTGAAGGTAGCGTGTCGATCAGGGGCTGATCTTGCGGAACCTTGCAATCGAGCACGCGTAACGGATTCGTGACCACGCGCCGCTGGCAATCCTCGCAGAGTTGGGGCGCGATCGTCTGAAGATTTTCCTTCAGAAGCTCAAGATAGGCCGGGCGGCACTTCGAATCGCCGATCGAATTGATCAGCAGTTGGAATCCCTCGATGCCGGATCGCCGCAGGACTTCCACCACCATTTCAATCACTTCCGCATCGACGATAGGCGAGTCTGAACCGATCGCCTCCGCGCCAATCTGATAGAACTGGCGGAAGCGGCCCTTCTGCGGGCGTTCGCGCCGGAACATTGGACCGATGTAGTAGAACTTCTTGACGCCGGGGACCTGATCCAGCCGGTGCTCGATGTAGGCACGGATCACGGACGCTGTGTTTTCCGGGCGAAGCGTGAGTGAGCCGCCGTCGCGGTCCTCGAACGTATACATCTCTTTGCTCACGATGTCCGTGTCCTGGCCGACTCCGCGCGCGAACAAAGCGGTTTCCTCGAAGATCGGCGTGCGGATCTCCTGATAGTTGTAGGTTCGGAACACCTCGCGCGCGGTCGCCTCGACAAAGCTCCAGACTGAGCTGGCGGGCGGCAGAATATCGCGGGTGCCTTTGACCGCTTTAATCATTGAGCGCCGATTGCGCTTCAGTGAGGTAAACCCGCGCCCTTTCCACGTAGTGCAAGACGCCTTCTCCGAAACGCTTTTGTTCATCGGCCGTGACCGGGCGACGCGGTTTGGCGGGAACACCCATGACCAGCGTGGAGGGCGGCACCTCCATCCCTTCCGGGACTAACGAGCCCGCCGCGACCACCGATCCTTTCGCCACGCGCGCTCCATTCAGCACCGTTGCCCCGATTCCGATCACCGTGTCGTCTTCGATGGTGCAGCCGTGCAGGGTGACGGAATGACCTACGGTAACGCGGTCGCCGACGGTGAGGGGAAAGCCCTCGTCCAGGTGCATCGCGCAGTTGTCCTGGATGCTGGTCTCCGACCCGATACGGATCGGGCCGATATCGCCACGCAGGGACGCGTTCGGCCAGATGCTGGAGCGCTCGCCTATCGTGACGTCGCCGATGACTTGGGCGCTGGGGTCTACGTATGCGGATGGCGCGATTCTGGGCCTCACGCCCTGAAAGCTGCGAATCATAATCGAGGGGTAAACCTCAATGATACAGGTAGCCGTCGGCCGGAAGCCACTTTATGGCGGGTGATTGAAGCCGGAGCAGGCACCCTACACTGAAAACGAAGCTATGACCGTCACCGTGAAAAATAGAACGCCTCTTGTGGTGCCTCCCGCCGTCCGCCGGCGGGCGGGTTTTAAGAGCGGCGACGAGCTCGAATTCAAAGTGTCAGGTAAGGTGATTACGATCCGTCCGAAAAAGATGGGTGCAGACGATGAGTACACGCTAGCCCAACGAAGGTCGATCGACCGCGGCATCGCCGAAAGCGAGAAGGAGTACGCCGCGGGGAAATCCTACGGCCCGTTTGATACTGCGGCCGAGGCGATCGCGGCGATCAACGCTAATTTGCGTCGCCGGGCGACCGCTAAGAAACGCAAATCGACCGGCGGATGAAAATCGACTTTACCGGCCACGTCCTCGACGCCCTCGAGGATTCTCCTCCCGCCGTTCGAAGAGCTTTTCGCAAACAGCTCGCTTTCCTCGCTGAGAATCTTCACCATCCCTCGCTCCACGCCAAGAAGTACGACAAAGCTCGCGACCCGTGGCAGGCTCGCGTCACGAAGGATTGGCGGTTCTACTTCAAGATTGTGGGCGACACGTACCGGTTGGAGGAACTCAAAAAGCACCCAAAGAAATGAACCTGACGCCCTGGCAACCGGTTGTCATTCGTTTTATTTTCGCGGATTGCCGGCCGCTCGCGTCACCGAGCGGAACGCTTCCCACATCGCAGACCACTCACTCGCGCTCATGGTTGACTGCAATTGTTGTTGCGCTTGGCTCCACGCGGGCCTGGCGGCGGCCAGGCGTTCGCGACCCCCATCGGTGAGAACAAAGCCCCGCTCTCTCCGATTCTTACCGGCGCTTGCCTCGATCCAGCCTCGCTGCTCCAGCCGTTTCAAATTTCTCGACAGCGTGGTCTTGTCAAAGCCCATCATTCGGCCGAGCGTCTGCTGATTGCAGGCGGGCATCCCGTCCAGTACGGAGAGCAGCGTGAATTGAGACGCTTCGATCTGCGCACTTCGCAGGTGGCTGTCGTAGAGTTGCGTCAACAGTCTGGCCATGCGGCGAGCTGTCGCGCAGGGACACGGCAGATCGGGGAACGGGACTTCCATCGGCGCTATTTGGAAGCCGACGGCGGCGGCCCCAGGAGCACACGGAGCGGGCTCAGCGGCGCAAGCGGCATATAGTCGAACGTCACGAGCCCGGCTTTGGAAAGCGGCAATTCATCGGTCAGGGCTTTGGCTTCGGTTGCATCCTTGCAATTCAGGATGAAGACCACCCCTTTGCCATCGCCACGCGAGTACCACTGCTGGATCTTTCCGTCGAGATAGAGCTGCACCGTATCGCGAACTTCGCCCGGTAGCACCTTCTGGAGTTGGTCTCTGGCGGCATCCGTTTTGACGGTAAGGACGGCCAACACCTGGTTGGTTTGGGTCGGCGCCGGTTGGGCATGCAGAAGCGGAACCGCGATCAGGGCGAGCAAGACGTACATTGGTTTTACCATATGGTTGTATATACAACTATTCCACGGAGCGGGTCAAGTAAAATCTTGTAATCGCGATTCGCTATGCTCGGGACATGCGGGCGATCCTGCTGATCCTGCTGGTTCCGGCGCTTCGCGCCGATGACCAGACCCAAAAGATGACGGCGCGTGTTTCGGAAGAGGCGGAAGCCTTCGCGAAACTTGCTCCGGAGGTGCTCGGGACCGAGACTCTGCATCAGAAGGCCCAAAAGCCGCCGACGAGATTTCATCCGCGAGTGGGAGACGCGGCGAAGGGTCCGCCTGTGCCGTCTTTCAGAGAGCGTACCGTTGTTTCCGAGTATGGCTTCACGTCTTTCGCGAATGAGCCGGGGGCGCTCCACGAGCTCCGCCAGGTGGTCTCTGTGGATGGACGCAAAGTGGAAGATTCGAAAAAAGCCGAGGATTCGCTGGCCAAGGTGATCACGGCCAGTGACGATGCACGCAAGAAGGAGGTGCTGAAGCAGTTCGAAAAAGTGGGGCTGCTGGGCGCCGTGACCGATTTTGGCCAATTGATCCTTCTATTCGCGCGCCGGGAGCTCGAGCGATACGAGTTCGCGGTCAAAGGTCCCGACACGCTGGAGAACGTGCCAGTCCTGGTTTTCACCTACAAGCAGATCAACGGTCCGGAAGGTTTGACGCTGATCCAAGCCAACAAAAAGGACCAGTTGCATCGCTTGCGCATGGAAGGGGAGATTTGGGTGAACCCGGAAAGCTACGTTCCCCTGCGGATCACCATGGTCGCGATGGAGGCCGTAGAGAACGCGCCTTTGCACGAGGAGGCGAGCGTCGACTACGCCATGAGCAAATTCGGAGCTCTACTGCCGCTGTCCACAACCCACCGGGAACTGCGCGCGGGAAAGGTGATCGCCGAGAATCATTTCACCTCCGCCGATTTCCGGAAATTCGGCGCATCCAGCGACATCAAGATCGAAGTGGCTCAGTGACTGGAACGGCCCGGACGGTTTATCTTCACGGCTTCGCTTCGAGCCCCCGGTCGAACAAGGCGACTTTCTTTCAGCGGCGCTTTGCCGAGCATGGCGTGAGCCTCGATGTCCCGCAACTGGACGAAGGCAATTTCGAGGCTCTGACGATCACGCGTCAGATGAAGGTGATCGATCGCGCTGTCGGGACCGGCCCCGCGATCCTGATCGGATCCAGCCTCGGTGGCTATCTGGCGGCCTTGTACGCGGCACATCACTCGAACATCGAGCGCGTGATCCTCATGGCGCCGGCCTTTCAATTTCCGAAGCGCTGGAGGGAGAGATTCCCGGCCGAGGAACTGGCGCTGTGGAAACGCGAAGGATCTCGCAAGTTCTACCATTACTCATTCCAGGAGGAGCGCCCGCTCGGGTATGGCTTTGTGGAGGACGCCGACCGTTACGAAGACGAGCCAGATTTTAAGCAACCCGGGCTGATCTTGCACGGGACTGCGGACCCAGTAGTACCAGTGGACGTCTCGTGCCAGTTCGCGGCCAGCCATCCGAACGTGACGCTTCGCCTTTTCGAGGCCGGACACGAGCTGACAGACGTGCTCGAGCAATTGTGGGTTGAAACCGCAATGTTTCTTGGATTCCAAAAATTGTAACGGCGATAGTTGCCCTTGCTTCTATATGTTAAACTTCAGGATAGATGGGCTGTAGCGGAAGATTCCAGAATCTGAAACCGGCGGCCGACTCTGGTCGTCTTATCCAACGAGGAAGTGTTATATTCCGGGGGGAACCAAAGTGCCGGAACAGCAAGTGAATGATCCCATCCAAGTGAATGATACCAAGGTGCCGATCG
>JBEKBK010000215.1:0-13153 GCA_050015435.1 Bryobacteraceae bacterium | reverse complement strand
CGTTACCTCCTGCTGAAAGCACGGCGCATAGCCGTGACCAACACCGAATACGTCGCTTTTCAGAAAGCCAGGAAAGCCGCGTAGAATGCCACTTGTTACGAATTCCTGCGGAGAGCCATAAAGTGCATATTCCAGGAACGGTGGAGCGTTAGTAATTGCGGTAAGGGTCCTCGTTATAGCGTCGTTAACCTGATCCACCTCCTCATCTGTTATAGTCTGAAAACTTTCCGCATTCCAAACAGCACTCCGTTCACGTTTTAAAAGCACGTAATATTGCTCCGGAATGTTATATCCCTTTGAGAGGTCTTTAGCGCGGTCAAAACGAGTAATAACCTTGTCGCGCTGAGAAAGCCATCTTTCGGTGATTTCGTTAATTTGATCCTCTGAAGTTGGTCTGCGCCCCTTCCCATTAAGATTGGTAGCATGTTAAAGTTCCCTGAAGATGGCTATGTACTCGTCAATCTGACTTTTGAACTCCTTCATAAAAGCCAGTTCTTTTGTTCGGCGTGGCACAATAGCGACAGTATACACGGTTATCCACTTCCAAAACTAGCTCGTTTTTTGAACGCGCCGAGCGCTTAGAATCAAAATGCAGACTGGCCGGGGAGACCCTTCCCTCGCTCCCCTCCCTACGCAAGATGTCCTGGTCAAGGTTGCCCTAGTCCCTGTTTCTTGTCTCTAAACGCCGAAGAGGTTAAAAATCGGCGCTTGCGTTAGGCGTCGGTCGGTCGGTTGGGCTCTCATCCTTCTGGCTCCTCGCCACGTCATGAGAGCGACGGCTCAAGTACTTTCGTGCTTGGAGAGAATCGCCGGCGTACCGACGAGTCCTCTCCAGAACGCTAGAAGCGGCACCGGAGATCTACTTTCTTAGGGCTTTAAGGAGACAGAGCAGCATTACGAAGGCCACTACTGCATATATGACCGCCATTGGGTAACCTCCCACTTTGGAGCGCGCAAGAGTTACCCCCAGCGCGGCGACGTTTCGAAGTGAAAGGATTAACTGAGAAGGAGTACTACTTCTAGCCAGATGAAGTTATTTAGTTTGAAACGCCAATTGCAGACTACCACAGTAAGTGTTCGGGATTCAAGCCTTTTTTGCTTGCGGCTACTCCGCTAATTGAATCAGAGCGCGTATGTATCCATAGCAGAACGCAAAAGACTGCAATCCGTCGGGATCATTCGCCGCATGGGGCACATGATCCGGCATCAGCAGGTAGGGATAGCCGACTTCCTTGTAAACCTGAATCGCCTTGACGAAATCCACGTCGCCTTCATCCGGGAAGACCTCCACAAAGTCGTTGCGGCGGCCGCGAATATTCCGGAAGTGCACGTTAAAAATCTTCGCCCGCGAACCGAAGTATCGAATCACGTCGAAGATTTCCGTGCCCGGGTTGTTCAGCATTTCCGAAACAGTCCCTTGACAGAAATTGAGGCCGTGGTAGGGACTCTCTTTGATGCTGACCAGCCACTTCAGTCCGTCCACGGTTCCGAGCACACGCACCACGCCCTGATAGCCTTCCGGGGGAACGCCGGGGTCGTGCGGATGGCACGCCATGCGAATCTTGTACTCCTCCGCGACGGGAATCACGCGCTCCAGAAAATAGGTAATCCGCTCCCAGGCCGCATCGGCGTCCACCCTCCCGGCGCGTGTCAGGGGCGTTTTCGGATGGGCCTCCTTCAAGCGCCAGGTGCTGTACGTGGCGTCGCCCCGGCCGGGAGTGCCGGCGGTGCGCAACACACCCAGCAGGCTCATGTTGTATTTGATAGCCGGAATGCCCGCCGCCGCGCAGTTCTTGATCATGGTTTGAAGCGCTTCAATGTCGCGGTCGCGCTCCGGGCTTTGCGCCAGCATGATGGCGGGATGTTTTTCCTGGTCAATATGGCTGGACTCCAGAATCGGCGGGGCAGTGCAGTCCACGGTGATGCCGTTCTTCTCCGCCAACTCCCGCATCCGCTGGAGTTCTTCGACGGTGGCATAAATTCGGCCACCGGCGATTTCCGGGTATCCACAAATGTTGCGGACTCCGTAGCGTGCGAAGTACTTCAAGTGAGTGTCGTTGGTGGGGGCGCTCTGGCAGCCCAGCTTCATGAGAGCGCGTTGGGGCGCTGCGACGGCAGCCGGGTTTGAGGCCACGCTCGCAGCCGCAGCCGCACCGGAAACCGTAACAAATCGGCGGCGGTTCATCAGAGGGTCACTCCTTCCACTTCGAGATCACTATACATCTTTCCGGTTTGTGCGGCGTGGAAACTGTCTTCGAAGTGGCGTATGCTTGTGAGCGTACCCGGCAGGGCTTACGTTAACTCACAAGGAGGAAGCATGACTCGTTTTTCGGCGCTGCGGCGCTTATCGCTGGTCGTAATGGGGGTGGGAGCGTTTGGGTGGTTCGGAGCGGTGAAAGCCGACGTCGACCCGAAAGTCGCAAGTTACGTGAATCTCAGCAACATCAAGTGGAATGAGAGCAAGAATGGCGCGTCGGCGTCGTATCTTATCTCCGGCGACCCCACCAAAGAGGGCAGCCTTTACGTCCAGCTCATGAAGTGGCATCCGCATCACAACAGCACGCCCCACTTCCACCCGCACGACCGGTTCATCACCGTGCTTTCCGGAACCTGGTGGGTGGGTACGGGCTCCAATTACGATATGAGCACGACCACACCCATGAGGGCTGGCACCATCGTTACGCATTATGGCAATCAGATTCACTATGATGGCGCGAAGGACGATGAGGCCGTGCTTGAGATTGTGGGGATCGGGCCCGCTGCGTCGACGCCTGCCGACGGCAAAAAGGAAAAAGAGTAAACCGCAGTTATCGTTGTGATCGTGCCGGAAAGTCCGTGAAGCGCAAAGGGTGCGGCGCGCACCGCCAAACCGGTCAGGAACTGTTTCGCGCCGCTCTCCGTTTTGCGCGTGCTCCTTAAAAGTGGACGTGTGTAAAATAGGTTGCGCATGACACACAAATTCACAAGCTGGAACGACGTGCCGACCGAACGGATGAGCGATCTCATTTCGCGCAAGATGGTGGTGGGCGAGAAAGCCATGATCGCGCAGATTTTCCTGAAGAAAGGCGCGGTGGTGCCGGAGCATCAGCACGATGCCGAACAGATCACCTACATCGTTGAAGGCGCGCTCAAGTTCGAGCTGGAAGGCACGGAGGTAGTGGTGCACAAGGGGGAGGTGCTCCACATTCCTTCGAACGTGCCGCATCGCGCTGTGGCGCTGGAAGACACGCTCGACGTGGATGTATTCTCGCCGCTGCGGATGGATTGGATCAACAAGGACGATTCGTACCTACGGCGTGGTGACCGCGAATAATTGTTATTTTGCGGCCGCCCCCGCCGCTTTTTCCTTGGCCCGCCCTCCGCGCAGGGTGTCCTCCATCGCGTAATTGCCTTCGTGGCAGGCGTATTCGTAGATCAGATAGTTTGCATCCCTGGTCAGTGGCATGGACACTTTCCAGGGCCCCGTATACACGTTCGGGTCGTCGACGGTGACTTCGTAGCTAATCGTATTAGCGTCCACGCGCGTGAATCGTTCCAGCACGTGCAGCGCCTCGCTTTCGTGAATGCCTCGGATGCGCGCGGTGGCGGCACTGGTGGCGATCATGCCCTTGCCGTTGTAATTGGTGGTATCCACTACCAGTGTGTTGCCCTCCCAGTGGCCGATCGAATCGCCGTTCCATTCGCGGACGCTTGGCGGCAGATGCGGACGGCCATCCAGCGGAATCACGCGCGCTTCGTGAATCATCTCGGAGAGAATCACCACGTAGCCTGGGCTTTGGAAAATCTGATACGCGTTGTTATAGCCGGCGGGAAACATTCCAGCAGGAACGCCGCGCGTGATGCAACGCTCCCAGCTCGTCTGATACTCATAGGAATCGGGCACGTGCACCAGATCGTAGGTGCGTTGTTCCTCAGCCGAAGGCTTTAGCGGAACTTTTCCGCTGGCCGGTTCCACCACCAGCGAACTCTGCCGGGTGGACAGCCAGGTTGTTCCACCATCCGACCAGCCCTGATTGTAATTGCCGGGGTCGCCCGGTTTAGGCGGGCGGTCCACACGGTTTTCGCTGGCCGCCTTTTCGAATGCCGCTGCTTCCTGCTCTGTAATCGTTGCCTTTCCGGCCAGCACAGCCGGCCGTTCGAACGGCGTGAGAGTGGCGTTGGTCCAAATTCCCTGCAAGTCCGGCTGGCCATCCGGAGTGCGCGATGGGGTCCACGTTTTGGTGGAGGGCGATGTCTCCACCGCCTTCTGAATCTGAGCTTCGGCGGACGTGACCAGGATGATCCCAGCCGCGATCGTCGCGAGACTTCCTGACGTGAAGTATTTTGGACTCATCTGAAACCTCTTTTATTCCCGGACGTTGACAGTATACATTTTTCCGGGCAGACTCGATATCTTGGATTTGCTAAATTCGAAACGAGGAGCCTGTGTCGCCGAATCTCCCCGCTCCGCGGAACGATCTCAGCAGAGGCTATCGGCTGCTGCTCATGCTGGGGACGCTTTTCGCGATCGTGTTCCTGATCTTCCCCATCGTCTTAACGCCCGGAGTGGAACCGCCCGCGCATCTGGCTTTCGCAAACGCGCTCTCGATGACCGTCCGGATTTCAAACCAGAACCCATTCACGCCGTTGACCGACGTCGAATATAGTTGTGAGATTTGGCAGGTCACGCTAGCGAACGGCGACGAAGTCACGGACGCGAATGTCCTCACCCGGGGAAGCCTTCAAGAATTCGACGGCCGCAGAACGATCATAGCGCCTTGCGAGACCGCGTACGTGGTGAACGCTCCGATCAAGTGGGCCGAATATAGACTGACGCTCACGTATCGGGCCTATCCTTGGCACCAGTATCGCAGCAGCGTATACCATATCGCCGCTCGGATAGACGAAAACGGCCACGTCACCGGATGGCGGTTAGATTAAGGCCCACTTCACTCTTAGGAGTAGCGCAGCAATGCCTTGAAGCCGAAATCCATATGCTGCTGGATATGGCAGTGAAACAACGTGGGTCCCGGCTGGTCGGCGGTAAAGTCCACGGTGGCGCGTCCATAGGTGGGAACGACGACCGTATCCTTGATCACGCCTGACGTCGCCTTGCCATAAATCTCGGTGATCTCGAGCTGGTGGCGATGGAGGTGCAACGGATGCGCATCGTCGGTGCGGTTATGAAACGTCAACCGGTAACGCGCGCCCTGCTTGAGCAGAAACTCCTGGTCGTGGGGATATTGTTTGCCGTTTACAGTGAAACTGTTGAACTTGCCTGCGCCGCGCGGCACCTTTTCGAATATCATGTCCAGCTTTTCGGCGGGCGCTGGTTGCGATGGCGGCTTGCCGAAGACGGTATAGTCCCAAGCGGGTTTGGGCGGCGCTACCCACTGCGGGGTGCGGTGTTGATTAGCGTATTCGATGGCAATTCCCAAGCCCCCTTCACGTACCGGGTCCTCCGGCGCGCCCAGGATCCAAACCCCGGGGTGGTTCATCTCCACCCAGGCATCAATGCGCTCGCCCGGACCCAGCATCAACACGTCCATTGCCGCGGGCGTGGGCACGGGATTTCCGTCCAGCGCGGTCACGTTGAATTTGTGGCCGGGCAGCGCCAGATGACGATTCTCGATGGCGCTGGCGTTCAGAAAATGGAACATCACGCGCTCGCCCGGTTTCACGCGGATGGGATCGCCCGCGCCGAGCGCTTTGTCGTTAATGGAATAAATATCGGCCGCTACCTCCGGCCCCACCGGCCGCGTATCCAGCACCGCCGGCTTTTCCGGTTGTGCCGCTGTGGGATCGAGGTCGTCCGTATCCATAACCTGGTTGCTGAAATAGGGCTCCCAATCGCGCAGCGCCAAATAATGCTCCTGATCGTACTGGCCCGGATTGTTCGATCCCTCGACGATCAGAAAGCCGAACATGCCCGTATAGCTGCCGCGGTGCAAGTCTTCCATCGACATGGTGTGGGTGTGATACCAGCGGGTGCCGGCCGGTGTGGGTGTGAACTGATAGCGGCGGCTTCCGTGCGGCGGCACTGCCGGCGTGCCTTCCTCCTCCGATCCATCCACATCGGATGGAATAAGCAGTCCGTGAAAGTGCACAAACTCCGGCACGTCAGTGTTATTGACTACGTTCACCGTGACCGGCACGCCCTCCTTCATTCGCAGCAGCGGGCCCGGCGAGGTGCCGTTATACCCGATGGTGCTGATAATGCGGTTGGGCGCCAATTCCACTGTGACCGGCGAGATTTGCAGTGTAAAATCCGTCTTGGCCACGTCTTGCGAACCGGTCGGCGCAAGAAAGGATACGGGTTGCTGGCCCACCAGCCGGCTTGCACCCGCCATGCCGGCAATCTTGAGAAAGTCGCGTCGTTCCATGAGAGATGAAAAAACCAGCCTTCGACCATGGTACCGCCGTACTCGATGGAGCCTCAATATTTGTTGTCACGGGCTCTTACTGGCGGGCGGCCGACCGAAGAGATTGTCGTAACGCGTGGGCGGTTGGAGCCGCCGCCCCAACAGGAAGTAAATAAGTCAGCGCAAATCTATGGGTTAAGAGACAATCTTCGAGTCGGCGCCAAAAGATGAAACTTTTTTCAGAAGAGTAAGTCTAACCCAGTACGTACAGACGGTACTGGATGACTGGAGGCGGTGTATGCGCGATTTTCTAATCCCAGAAACCATTGCCACCGAGGACGGAATCGGTAAGGTACTCACGCTCGGCGGCAGACGTGGAAAACCTTTGCTGCTCAACCTGGAAATCACTCAGATCATACAGCAAGAGAGCTTGGACATCTCCATCTGGGGATCTGGCAATGAGCAGCACTGGCGGCAGCTCGTCACGTTTCCGCAGAAGTCCTACTGTGGATCGTATCTCGCCCAACTGGATTTAGCGTGCCATGAGGAGATCCGCTATCTTCGAGCGCAGTGGCGGTTGAGCCGCTGGGGAGAGGGCGAGCCCGCGGTTCTTGCAGGCTTTAACCTGTCGATAGAAACTCAGAAGAAACTGCACACTAAACCTGAATTGCCATTGGCATTGAGGGCGGTGGCCAGTTAGTCCCGCCGCAAGATTCATTGGCGCAACCTCGCCCAAAAACAGCGGTTTCGTTCGGAACATATGAACTGATAAATGTTTTGGTAAGATTGAGCCATGATCGAAACCATCACCGAAACCGAGCGTAAGGTCATCAACATCCTCGTCGCTTACGGCGATGCACCCGATGCCTACACTGAACCGTTATGCGCCGTGGATCGTGCCATGGGCTGGGCGCCGATGCAAACCAAAGCATTCATCCAAAATCTGGTCAATCGGAATCTCATCCGCGCCGACACTTCTGGACGACTGGGTGTTTCCTACAGACCCCGCTGGCATTGGGAAGAAGTAGCGGATTAAATTTCGAACTAATGTTGAGCGTCTGCCTCGGGTGGCCGTTGCAGCGCGCTGAGCGGAAGCTTGTTCACCTCGTCGATGATTTTCGCGTAGGCACGCGTGGTCGCCTGTAGACCCACCCAAGGCACAACTTCCGGCGTTTCCTGGTCGGTGTGGAAGTAGTCATAGAACTCACTGGTTGCCACGCCGGGGAGAAATTGCCAGAATTGGCCCAGGTCGCCGGCCGGCGGCCGGGCGTTCGGATCCAGATACAACGGCGCGCCGAATTCCCGAAAAGCTTTGAACGTGATCGCCTGGAGTTCGGGTCGCGACGGCCCGCCCGCGTACCATTGTTGGGCCAGAATCGTATTGGACCAAACCATGCCCCGCTCCTCCTGATAACGCGGGTGGACATAAGTCTGAAGTGTTGAAGGATGCTCGCAATTGATCATGAGGGCCGTTTTGTTGAAGAGCTTCTCGCGGTTCTCGACTAGCCACCTGCGGCCGGCTCCCGACCCCTCTCCGGTGTTATGATGTCCGTCCAATCCGATGAAGATCAAGGTGCGGCGGCGCTGGCTCATCGGAATCCTCGCGTAGTATTCCGCGAGCCCGAGCATCGAAGCCACTCCACCCGCGTTGTCCCCGGCGGCATCGAACCAGCCGTCGCGGTGGGCGACAACATAAATGGTTTCATCCGAAGTGCCTGGCAAAGTACCCCAGACGAGCGCTGTCTTCAGATTTGAAACCTGCCTGACATCTAAACGCACCTTGACCCGCGGCGGCTGACTCGCCGACGCAGCGATCAAGTCTCGCGCGGCATAGCCGTCGTCACTTCCGACCGTGAACGCCGGAGCATTGGTGCCAGAAGGATAAGCTTGATAGCGCATGTTGCCGGGGAGCATGTTCACCTCGAAGATGGCCGCGGCGCCTTTGGCGTCGGCTCGCTTGGCAGCATCCTCTGGCTTGAACCCAAGCATGGTAAACGTGAATACCGCTTTGCCGCGAACATCTTTGCCGGCGAAATCCGCTTCGCTCCCGAGCCCGGCGTAAACCGCTTCCAAATCGAGTCCTGTTGGCGGTGTGCCCGCCGAGCCGTAATCCGGCTGAGCCGAATCAAGGCGAACGATCTTGCCTCCGGAGCCGACGGAGGCCTCCCATGACTGAGGCATCCATTGCGGCCCGAGGTTCAAGGATTGAATCCGCACATCCGACAATCCGATCGCTCTGAATTTCGCCGCGAGCCATTCGGCAGCCTCCGCGTCGGCTGATGTGCCTATGATTCGGCCCCAAAACTTCGGGTGCCCCTGATCGCGGTACCGGCGCGAGATGGCAGACTGCTCCACGACATACTCATGAAGATGTTTGCCGTTGATTGCGCCGTAGCGTTCTTCGCCGGAGGGAAGCGGCCATTCAAGCAGCGCGTCGTCCAGATTGGTGGTGAAATTTGAACGGGTCTGGCCCACAAGGGTACCCAGCACAAACGGCAAAAGCGCTAGACGAAGTCTTCGCGATTCAATTTTTTTAACCATACGGCTCATTATTTGGGTGTGAGTTTCAACAGCTTGCTGGTCGGCGGGGTACGAGGTGATATCGAGGCGGTGCCGCTGTCGGTCAATACATACACGGCGCCGTCGGGCCCGACGCGCACATCCCGGATCCGGGCGTGCAAATCAGTTAGCAGTGGTTCTTCCGCCACGACCTTGTCGTTAACGATGGTGAGACGATCCAGCATCATGCCGCGCAGGCCGCCGACGAAAACGCTGCCCTGCCATTGCGGAAACAAAGTACCGGTATAGAATGCGAGGCCTGAAGGTGCGATCACAGGATCCCAGTAATACACCGGTTCCTCCATGCCATCTTTGTGCGTGATGCCTTCGCCGATCGCGGTACCCGGATAGTCGATGCCGTGTACGATCACCGGCCATCCGTAATTCTTGCCTTTCTCGATGATGTTCAACTCGTCGCCGCCGCGCGGACCGTGCTCGGTTTCCCATAAATGCCCGGTTCTTGGGTCGAAGGCCAGGCCTTCCTGGCTGCGCGTGCCATAGGCCCAGATCTCCGGCAGAACGCCCGGTTTCCCGATGAACGGATTGTCGGGTACAGGCGCGCCGTCGGCCGTGATGTGAATGATCTTGCCGAGATCAGTGTCCAAACGCTGCGCCACGTCCCACGGCGGCGAATCCGAACGGTCGCCAATCGTCACGAAGAGACTGCCATCCGGCGCGATCGCGATGCGGCCTCCGGTTTTGCCGCCCAGCCGTTTGGACGGCATGGCCGGTTGGGCCCGAAAGATGACCTTCGCGTCGCTCACGGCACACTTGGCTTCGTCCAGCCTGGCGCGCACGACATAGGTATTACTGTCCGTGTTATCGACGAAATCGAAAAAAGTGAAGAAGATTTGGTGATTGGACGCAAAATGCGGGTCCAGCACCACGTCGAGCAAGCCGATGTCCTTGGCGGCTGGTGACATGAGGGCGGCCACACCGGCTACGGGCTCCGAGAGCTCACCCTTCGTGTCCAGAATTCGTAGGCTGCCTGGTAGCCTTTCGGTAAGGAGAATTTTTCCGTCCGGCAAGAACGCGAGACTCCACGGCGCGGGCAGATTGTCGATCAGCGTCGTTACCTTGAAGGGCGCTGAAGCGTGATACGGCGCACGGGTCTGTTGGGGGAATGCGGGCCGGTCGTCGCTTTTTTCCGGCAGACGCTTCTCGATCGGCTGCCCGTCTATCGTGGTCGGCGCCTGCGCATCAGCCGTCGCAGGGACGACGACCATGCAAGCCCACACTGCTGCCGCCAAGTAAGGATTCATGCTCGCTCATCATATCGTAGCGCGCACTTCACGGCATCCGTGACGGGAGTAGAATAAGGTCCATAAGCGGAACCGTGAATGAACCCACGATTCGCCATTGCCGCAGGGCTTGCGTTCGCAACCGCCGGACTCTGCCAAAGCCTTCCCGGTCCTGTGTCGGCTCCCGGTAGTTCGCTCGCGCACTATGAGCGCGCGACGCATTTTATCGAAGAACTAAATCTGCAAGCTGCGGCGAACGAGTTCCGCGAAGCGTTAAGCGGCGACCTGCAACCCCGGTGGACCGAGGTCTGGTCGCACATCTATCTCGGCAAGATCTTTGACGCCACGTACCAGCACGATCGCGCGGTCAATGAATATCAATTGGCGCTGCGAACTCGGGACAATACCCGAGGGGCCTTCGATGAAGCGAAGCGCGCACTAGGAATCGATTCCGCACGGCTCCCCTCGATTCCTGCGCGTTTAGACGATGGCATGATGGTCCCCGATCGAATTCCAGTGGCCGAGGAGGAGTATTCGGCGGAAGCGCGTCTGGCCGGACTTGAAGGAACGGTCATGGTGACCGGCACGGTTGCGGACGATGGCTCAATGGGCAACGCGAAGGTGGCGACGCCACTCGGGTTCGGCTTGGATGAGATCGCGACTCAGAAGGTCCGGCCATGGCATTTCCAGCCGGGCACATATCTAACTGGGGCCAAGGTGAATATCCCGGTGGATTTTCTGTTGCCATCCAAACAATCGCGCTGGCATCTGGTGAGAGCGGAGTTTCACCCCGAAGCGCAGGTCACCCGCCCAACGTTCTTGAGCACGAAGTATCCGGTGGGCGCAGGCGTTGGCCTTTCCGCGATCGAAGAAGCGCGTATCGTGGCAGCGGTGGGAAGGTTCGCGTCCGTTATTTTATCGTTCGATGTGGATGAGCATGGAATTCCCGTGCACTTTAATGTGAACAAGGCTTCGCTTGAAGTGTGGGGGCCCCAAGCTATCGAGCTAGTGAGCGAATGGCGCTTCACGCCGGGCATGAAGTACGGGATGCCGGTCCCCGTCTCTTGTAGGCTCGAACTCGTCTGGGGTCAGCGGGACTTAGACCCACGCGCTCTGGATCGGCTCAATTTTTTTGCAAGCGCCCCAAGCCCGCCTAGCGTCAAAGCGCCGCCGATCGTTTACAAGTCGGAGCCCTCCTATACCAAAGAAGCGCGTGAAGCTGGGCGGGAAGGAACCGTAATGGTTTCCTTGGTCGTGGGCGAAGATGGCGTGCCCAGAAACCTGTACGTTGTCCGGCCGCTCGGATTCGGTTTGGATGACAAGGCCATCGAGGCAGTCGCTCAGTGGCGGTTTCAACCCGTCCTTCTGAACGGACGGACGGTGTCCGTACCCACGACGGTCGGAGTGGATTTCCGCTTGCCGAAGTAAACGAGGCTTTGCCGTGCGCCAGTATCTCTCCATTCTGGGTTTAGCGGTTGCGCTCGCTCCGCAGCAGATCTTATTCGCGCAGCAGGATCGAGTCCCGCGCGGGATCCTCCCCGGTCCGGAATTCGAAGCCCGGCAAGCAGGGCTCTGGTCAATCATCAAGACAGGGTTGCAGGGCCCGAATCGCGCCGCTTTTTGGCAGAATCTTGAAAGCGCCGATCTCCCTGGTGGAGCAAATGGGATAGACCTGTTCGAAGGAACGCTCATCTCCAGCACGCCGGCCGACCACCCGAACGAATTCATGGTAGCCATCGGAAGCAGCTCAACCCCGGAGGCAAAGCTTCAGATGCGCGAGCATCTTGAAAAGCCGATTCCTGACGGGAGTCCCGTCACGTTCGTAGGAGTCGCGACAGCATACCAATCCGACCCTTACCTGCTGACCCTGGAAGTCGAAACTGTGAATCGTCTAACTGTGGAGGATAGCGACAAAAAGAAGGGCGAGGCTCCCAAACATGACGATAAATGAAATGACGCGAATGCGTAGGACTGACAGGGAGGGCAAGTTATGAACCTTCGCCGCACCGCCCCTTTCATCGCCGGATTGATCCTCTCGTGCGCCACCGTGTTCACCCAGGTTCCATCTGACGCAGAAATTCGCAAAGTGCTCGCCGAGCGGGTGGGGTCGGAAACCACCGGCATCGGAATTGTGGTGGGCGTAATCGACGCGAATGGCCGTCGCGTAGTCGCATATGGCAGCCTCGCCAAGAACGCCAATCGCCGTTTGGATGGGGACACCGTGTTCGAGATCGGCTCCATGACCAAGGTGTTCACATCCCTGGTGCTCATGGATATGACGCATCGAGGCGAAGTGGCATTGACCGACCCGATTTCAAAGTATCTCCCGGCAAGTGTTAAAGTGCCCGAGCGTAATGACAGGAAGATTACCTTGGCGGACCTTTCAACCCAAAACTCCGGCCTGCCGCGCATGCCCAATAATTTCCATCCCAAGGATGAAGCAAATCCTTACGCCGACTATTCCGTGCAGCAGCTATGCGACTTTCTTTCCGGATACCAGCTCACGCATGACATTGGTTCGCAGTACGAATATTCCAATGTCGCCGTCGGACTTCTGGGCCATGTGCTCTCGCTGCGCGCCGGCACAAGCTATGAATCGCTGGTGCGTTCGCGCGTCTGCGATCCGCTGGGTATGGCAAATACCCGCATCACTCTCACTCCCGAGATGAAGGCGCATCTCGCTGTCGGCCATAGCGCCGCCGCCCCGGTGGCCAACTGGGACCTTCCAACACTCGCCGGCGCCGGCGCGCTTCGCTCCACCGCTAATGACATGCTGACTTTCCTCGCAGCGAACCTCGGCTATGTCAAAACCCCGTTAGCACAAGCCATGGCGGACGAAGTTTCAATCCGTCGCCCAGCGGGTGCGCCTGATATGCAAATTGCTTACGCCTGGCACATCCAGACCAAAGATGGAAGTTCTATCATCTGGCACAATGGTGGCACTGGCGGTTACCGCACGTATATGGGCTAAGATCCCAAGGCTCGCGTGGGAGTCGTCGTGCTGTCGAACAT
>JBEKBK010000214.1:0-13177 GCA_050015435.1 Bryobacteraceae bacterium | reverse complement strand
GGATCGTGACAAACACCGGATATGGTCCGGCCGAGCCTTCGAGAAAAATGTCCGGCGAGCCGACGTGGGCCTGCAGCGCCGTCGCCAGCGCCAGAAACGGCATCAGCCGGCGCATTATCGTTTCACCGTTCGCATCCAAGTGCCCCATCCCAATCCGATGCGCGTGGTGACGATCGCCGCGCCAAGCGCCAACATCATCATTCTCGCGAAATTCCGCTCAGTCGGAACGAAGATGCCACGAAAATTGTACCCATTGGGCGATGTTCCGTAATCGAAGTAGATCGTGCCGAAGAAAGCATTGTGCCCAGCCGGGGAAACCAGAAACGTTGCAAAGGGCCATTGCACGGCCAGGAAAGTAGCCAGAAAGGCGGTGCCCAGTACCACGGCCTGCAACCACATCGCTCCCGTGCCGGTCCTACCCTTGAACAAACGCCGCAGCAGATCGATCGCGATCGCCGGGACAATCAGCAGCAACGGGAAGTTCGGAGGCACAAACTGCGTAACCGGAGTCAATACCGGGCCAAGCTTGGGTTCCGCTGGAAACAAGGGGAGGATCCAAATCAACGCCGCGGTAAAGACCATGTAGACGCTCGCAACGATGGTCGCTGCCCAGCGATTCTCGGAGCCAATCGCGATCCCCACTAGAATGGTCGGCACGGCGATCGCGACGGCGCGATAGAACATCGCCATGTGCTGGCCGATGTTGAACGTATATTCAAGCGTCAGGATCTGGGTGACCACCAGAATCATCGCGCCGAGATAGATGTACAGCCAGTGGAGCCGTCTCCGTTCCTCGCCTTCCGCGCGGTTCATGTAGCCGAGGACCAGCATCAGCGCACCCACTTCGATGCCGATGATTCCAGCCGCCAGCACGGTATGCGGCGGACTCAGGATCTTCACGTCAAGGCCGTAGGCGTTGTGCCACCAATCGTCGAATGGCGCCGAAACCAGCATGGCCACTCCGCCCCACGCGGTGATGAACGCCCCCAAGGGTCCGTAGAACCCCCACATCTTGATCGACGCCGCCCGCACCTCGGGGAGCTTGCCAAACGTGGTCGCCAGGATCAGGTAAGCAGACGATAGACCCGCAATCACGCCGCACAGATAAATGGCGAGATGCGGGGGCGTCCAAAACGTGTCGCGGCCAATCGAGCGGTGCCAGGAAATGTCCCAGTGCACTCCAATCATGGCGGAAGTGACCCCAACTACGGAAGCCCACAAATACCAGGGGATGGTGGGCAGGGAAACCGCACGCGACTGGGCGTGCGCGGGAAACGCAATCGTGTCTGCCATAAATCTATGGTCACATAGACGAACAATTAAGGGAGAATGTTCATTTCTTTTGCGGCTCGCGTCAGGATTTCGACCGCGCGTTCGAGCACTTCCTCGGAATGGGCGGCCGTAACGATGGTTCGTACACGAGCTTTGCCTTCGGGCACTGTCGGAAAGCCGATACCCGTGGCGAACACTCCCGCGTCAAAGATCGTTCTCGAAAACCGGTGCGCCATGGCAGCCTCGCCGATCATGATCGGCGTGATTGGCGTCTCGCTGGCGCCGGTGGAGAAACCGTTCGCGCGCAGTCCGGCCTGGAAAAATCGAGTGTTGGACCAAAGCTTCTCGATTCGCTCCGGCTCCTGTTCAAGAATGTCGAACGCGGCCAGACAAGCGGCAGCTACAGCCGGAGGATGTGAGGTGGAAAACAGGAACGGCCGCGCGCGGTGATACAGATAATCGATCAGGTCCCGGCTTCCGCACACATAGCCGCCCAGAACCCCGACGGCCTTCGAGAGCGTTCCCACCTGGATATCCACGCGGCCATGAAGATTGAAATGATCCACTGTGCCGCGCCCGTTTCGTCCCAGCACCCCGGATGCGTGCGCGTCGTCCACCATCATGATCGCGCCATGGCGTTCTGCGAGAGCAGTGAGCTGATCCAGAGGCCCAATATCGCCGTCCATGGAAAACACTCCGTCAGTGATCAGCAACTTGTGCCCGGATTGTCCCTCCAGGGCTTCGAGCTTCTCAGCGGCGTGTTTCACGTCGCGATGGCGGAATACATGAATCTTGGCTCGCGACAGCCGGCATCCGTCGATGATGCTCGCATGATTCAGCTCATCCGAGATGATGTGATCCTCCGGGCCCAGAATCGCCGAGACAGTTCCCGCGTTCGCCGCGAAGCCCGATTGGAATACGACGCACGCTTCGACATTCTTGAACGCGGCAATGCGGCGCTCCAGTTCCAGGTGGATGCTCATGGTGCCCGCGATGGTGCGTACGGCTCCTGATCCCGCGCCGTAACGCCTCGCCGCATCGATCTCGGCTTCCACGAGTTTGGGATGATTCGCCAGCCCCAGATAGTTGTTCGACGCGAGGTTGATCACTTCGCGGCCGTCGAACTTGGCGATGGGCTCGCAAGCCGATTGAAGCTCGCGCAAATGCTGATAGGTGCCGGCCTTGCGCCAGCCGGCGAGTTGTTCGGTTAGATAGTCGAGAGCATGGGTCACGCTTGTGTTATACCGTAGTTCGAGAGCGGCGAAGAGGCCGGGTGAAGAATATGATGCGTTTCTTTGCAATTGCAATATTCGCAACCGTCTCGGCGCATGGGATTCTTGCCCAGCCCGCAGCCACGCTCCCCGCCTTCGAAGTCTCCACGATCAAACGAAGTAGCCCTGATGCAAGGGACAGGTCCTTCCCGATCATCGGTACGCGCTTCATGTCGAATAACAACACGCTGAAACAATGCATCGGTTTGGCTTACAACCTGACTCTCAGATTGATTTCGGGAGGGCCCGCTTGGATGGACTCCGACAGGTACGATATCGTTGGCGCGGGACCAAGCGGAGCCGCGCTCCATCTTGATCAAGCTCTGCTGATGTTTCAGACGCTTCTAAAGCGGACAGATTCAAGCTTAAGTTTCATCGCGAGCAGCAACAAATGTCCGTATACAATCTGGTGCTCGGCGGGAACGAGCTGAAGCTAAAAGAAACCGTCCCCGAGCCCGGCAAACGTGCGGAACTTTTCACTCGGCCCTCAGGTCCCCGCGTTTTGATGCTCCTGCGCGGAATATCACGATCGCGGGATTTGCGTCGTTGCTACAGCGGAGCGTACTGGACCGCCCGGTAATCGACCGCACTGGGCTTTCGGGCAGATATGACTTCGATCTGGAATGGAAAATCGACGGCACGCAGGCAGATCGAGGCCCGGCACCGGCGGGAGCCGACTCCAACGATAAACCAGACATCTTCAGCGCAATTCGGGAGCTCGGTCTGAGACTGGATCCCGCAAGAGCGCCCGTCGACGTGCTTTTCATTGATCACGTGGAAAGACCGGACGAGAACTGAATTCTATATCGAAAGCAGGAAGGGACGCGCGGGCGTCCCCGAGAGTTCAGCAAGGGCGTACGCGTACCACTGAAGCTGCCGTTCATACTGCCCGCGACGATCCCCAACCTCGGCGTCGGTCTTGAAATCAACAATCGTCCAGACGCCGCTATCCACATACGCCATGTCGATTACGCCTTCGAGGAGCCCGCCGTCTTCTAATTTGAGCGTCACCGGATACTCCCGATGACAGCGCGACGCCGCCCGCGCCCCGACAAACACCGGATGAGCAAGCGCCCGCTCGACCGCGACGCACGCGGCTTCAGATTCTTCAGCGGGCGCACCGATGGAACGGGCATGCAGTGCCGCTAGCTTCCGAATTGACGAGGCACTCGCGCCCAACTCAACATCGCGCAAGATCGCGTGCACCAGCGTGCCGAAGCGGCGGCCGCCCGGCCTACCGTCGGCTTTGGGCACAGTCAGCATCTCCACAGAAATCAGCTCTCCGGGCGGCACATCCGCCGCCAGACTCGGAAGGAAAATCTGAAACTCGGGCCGCGCGCCTTGCTTGAGTAACGTCTCGCGTTCGCTCTGCCACGCGCGATATACCGCCAGACTCGCCCCGCCATCCTCCGCCAGGATTTCCTGTTGCCGCAAGCCGAGCCCGCCCTCCACGTTCAGGTTCAGCTTGGAAGGGTCCCACCACACAACTTGATGTTCGCCTCGCTCCGGCTGGATCAATCCCGGTTTGACTGAAAACTCGTCTTCTCTGTCGTAGTCAACGGGACGTTCCACCACCGTCGCCTGCCCGAAGGCGGGACAACCGGCTGCGGGTGACGATCGGCGCCAATCAAGTTTAGAGGGATAGATGGATTTATTCAGCGGGCTCAACCACCCCTCGAAGGGTTCGTCGCCGATGGCCGGAATCACCAGCAGATCGCGTGCCCGGGTTGCAGCAACGTAGGCGACGCGTACACCTTCCGCCCGTTCGCGGGCGCTCTCTTGCGGCTCATTCTCAGCAAGCTCCCGGGGAGCGCAGTGAAGCAGACGCGTCGCGCTCAGCCGTCGCGCGCCGTCGACAAACTGATCCGGCTCGCGAGCGGCGAGATTGGCTGTGAGGTCCGCCAGAATCACGACTGGAAATTCCAGCCCCTTCGCGCCGTGCACCGTCATCAAACGAACGCCGTCGGAATCTTCTTCGAGCACGGGAGCTTCGGAGGCTTCCGCCTTTTCGCCCTGCGCGGCCAGCTCCTCGACGAACCCTCGGAAGGAAATCCCGCCCGACATCTCGTAGCCGCGCGCGAGATCGGCTAACCGAACGACGTTCGCGAGAATCTGATTTCCGCCCGGACGGATTACGAACCCTGCATGCGCCCGTGTGGCCTCGACCAGCGCGTTCACGGTCGCCGCAAACGGCCGATGGTTCCTTGCGCGATGCAACTCTCCCAGCAACGTTAGCGCTTCCAGCACGGGCCCGAACACTACCTCGGTCTGCGCCTCAGGTTTATGAAACGGATGCAAGCGCCCGTGCTTGTGGCGATAACGCAACAGGACTTCATCCGGGATAGCGAACAGCGACCCCTTAAGCGTGGCAAACACGCTGAGCTCGTCATCCGGCCATTCGACCGCCGTGAGCGCGACCCGCAGTGTTTCCACCTCCTCCCGGCGATGAAACGATTTCGATCCCGCAACCAGATGCGAAATCCCTCGCGCCTCCAGCGCTCGCGCGTATTCGCGGGTCAAATCGTTTCCGGCCTGAGTGCGGCGCCGGAACAGCACCGCCACGTCGCGTTCGCTGAACCCCCAACCGCTCTCTTTCGTCAGCCAGAAGATGTATGCGGCGATGGCGTCCGGCAGACACCGGTTGATCGCGTCTTTCGAAATCCGGACCTTATAAGGACGCGGCACCGGCAGTACCACCACGCTCGGCCGTCCGCTCGAATCCGGCCTTTCCTTTTCGAGCGGAGCCCAATCCGCCTGACCGGACGCGGGGTCGCCGGTCATCTCCATTTCAAAGGCGCTATTGATGCATAGCTGAATGTTTCTCACGGCCCGGAAACTGCGCGTAAGCGTGACGTGGCCGACACCGCGTTCCATCAGACCCGCGCGGACTTGCCGGTAGAGCACCATGTCGGCGCGGCGAAACTTGTAAATCGACTGCTTCGGATCGCCCACCAGAAACAATTTCCCGCCTCGGGGACGAACCTTCAACCAATTCGACTCCTCGGGATCGTCCGCGGAAAGCAACAAAAGAGTCTCCGCTTGCAGAGGATCCGTGTCCTGAAACTCGTCAATGAATAGATGGGTGAACCGGTCCTGCAAATACTTCCGGACATCCGGCTGATCCCGCACCAGGTCGCGCACGGAAATGAGCAGGTCGATGAAATCGAGCTTGCCGGAGCGCCATTTGCGCTCGTTGTACTCATCCACCAGACCGGACATATCGTCGCGAAGAAGAGCAGCCAGATCGGCATCCGCCCGCCGCCGAAACTCCTCGATCCATCGCAGGAGTTCGTCCCGCCGCGCCACCAAGTCTTCGCGCGTGATCCGCTCGGAATAAATCCCTGAGCCCTTCTTCAGGTCGCGGCGCAGGTCGCGCCCCAGTTTCAGAAGGCGGCTCTCCAGCACGTCGTAGTCCCGCGGACCCGCCTTTTCGCTGCGATCCATCCAAGCGTTCAGAGCCCGCGCGGGCGCCAGCCCTTTATATAGGTTGTCAGTGATCCGGCGAGGATTCTCCGACGCCTCTGCCAGTTCCCGCACCAGCCGGGTGATCGTATCGATCTCGGCATCGCGATCAAACGGCTCCCTGCGCCACGGCGCGGGATAATCTCGCCATTCAACGAGCTTCCGTCCCGCCCACTGCAATTGTTCGAGCGGAGGCGCGTCGTCCCACGAATCGCGCCACGTCAGACGTTCCAGGGCTCGTCGCAGTCCCGGCGAGGTTTGATTCAACTGCCGCTCGAGCCAGGCGCGGAACGCACGCTGGTAAAGGCGTTCGCTTTGCTGCTCATTAAGTTCCTCAAACGCCGGATCGACGCGAGCTTCCACCGGCCGCTCCCGCAGGATCTGGGCGCAGAAGGAGTGAATGGTCCCGATCGAGGCCTCCTCCAGACGTTTCAGCGCGTCCTCGAGCAACGGCGCGCGGCCGCGTGCCTTATCCAGTTCCTCGCGCAGCCGCAGCTTCAACTCGCCCGCGGCTTTGTGCGTGAACGTCACCGCCACAATACGATCGATCTCGGTCAATCCCGCTTCGAGCACCGCGACGATGCGGCGGACCAGCTCCGTGGTTTTACCCGTACCTGCCGACGCTTCGACGATCAGACTTTCGTTCAGCGACGTGAGTATGCGCAGTCTCGCCGCTTCGTCGGAAACCGGTAGCGGGGATGGAATCATAGCATTGCTCGAATCTCTGTGACGAGATCCAGACGCTCATCGCGACGGTCCTTGTGGCGCGCTAGACGCAGCTCTTCGTAAGGGCCACACACGATCCGGTAATCGCAAATTTCGCAGGCGTCTTTCTGCGGAGCCGGCGGAAGAAAACCATTCTCGATCGACCGGTCGATGTTTTCGAGCAGCCGCACCAGGAATTGGCGAGCCTTGGGAGTTAGCGGAATCACTGCGTGTTGATAACCGCCCTGCTGGGTCGAGTAAAACAAGCGCCCCGATTCAACGCTCGCCCCGAGCAACTTCTCCGCCGCCAGTCCATACAGTAACGGTTGAAGAAATCGTCCGCCGCCGGTGTAGGCGGGAATGGTCTCCGGCAGCTTGCCGGTCTTGTGATCAGTAATCCGCAGGACACCGTCCCGGGTGACGTGGCGTTCCACAAGATCGATCGAACCTCGTAAGCGGATGTCGCATTCCGCGAGCTTGGCCTCTTCAGTGGTGCTGGCAGGGTCCCGGCCGGCCGATGCAGGCAAGCCGAACGCGAACTCGAAATGAATAGGCTCCCAATCATCGTCATTTGCCGCGATGTGC
The DNA here is from genome assembly GCA_050015435.1 of Bryobacteraceae bacterium. Lineage (GTDB taxonomy): Bacteria > Acidobacteriota > Terriglobia > Bryobacterales > Bryobacteraceae > Palsa-187. The sequence continues at coordinate 5,882 of JBEKBK010000214.1, read as the reverse complement.
TGGAGCCAGCCGCGCAAATCCGTCCGCAGGTCTTCAATCTCGTTGGTCCACACGCGCGGAATCGCCGGCGCCAGCTTTTCCTCATAGCTGGGCACAACCTCATCCAGCACACGATCCGAGATCTGCAAAACTTCGGCGAGCCGCTGCTGGTTGACCGGAAGCAGATGGCGCGAACGCAGTTCGCCCAACAAAGCGAATTGCAGCGCATGAAATAGGCCGCCGCGAGTGAGCGGATCCATCTGCTCGATGGGCGCTGCTTCATCCCGAGGACGAAGCCCGTAGATGCCGTGCAGCGCGAACTTATAAGGACACACCGCGAATTGCTGAAGCGCGGAGGGTGACCAGGCGCGCGCGGCAAGCCGATGTTCGGCGAGCGCCGCCAGAGCGCCCGCGTCCTTGGTGATCAAGCCGTCCGGCTCAGCCCATTTCGACGCCCATCGTCTCCAGCGCGCCCGCAGCGATCGCGCCAGATGCGGATTCGCCTCGAGAACATACCTTGCGCCGCGCCCGTTCTTCAAGGCTTCGCCGAGCATCACCAGGTCATACTCGGCGTCATCGATCGCATCGGCAGTTTCGCGGGGAGCAGGCCAATTGAGGCGCGCCGGCGCTGCCTCGCGAGCCAGCCGTTCAAACTCTCGCAATTCGGGTAGAGCGCCCTCGACGGCACGCGGCAACTCCAGCGCGTAGAACGACGGAACGCGGGCGCGAGCCTCAGCGACGTCCATACGCGGAAATGACGCAACCAGCCGATCCCGTGCCGCGCCAATCGCGAGCCGGAGGCGCAAGCGTTCATCGGCCGCGCGATCGTCCCGAAGCGCTAGATTCTCGTCTACGGCGCGACGGAAACGATCGAGCAGCAGGGGATCTTCAAAAGCTCGTTGCGGGAAAAGCCCTTCCGCCAAACCGGGAAGAAACACGATCGCGAATTCGCGCGCACGAGCTTCTTCAATCGAACCGACCAGGACGCGGCCATAACCTCGTGCCGGCGGCTCGCGGCGCAGAAAGCTCAGGCGGTCGCGGAGCACCTCGGCGACCTCCTCAAGAGTCGCCGGGCCCACGTCAGCCATCGGTTCAAACTCCGCGAGCACTGCGAGTACCGGTTCCGGGCGGCGCAGCGCGGTCCGCGCCAGATTGCCGAGTCGCCTAATCCACTCGCGCCACAACGCGGACGCCGGCAACGCATCCAACGCGTCGATTAGTGGAAGCGCGAATCGCCCCAGTTCCCGTAATTGATCGAGCTGGCGGACCAGATAGCCGCGCTGGGGATCATCGTCCCGTTCGAGCGATTTCAGACGCAGCTCGAACTCATTTTCCAGACCCGCGAGCCGGCGCTGCCAGCGATCGCGCCCACCGATCACGGCCGCATCCACAAGCAGACGCTCCCACGCTGAGGGTGCGCGCGGGACCGAAGTTTCGTCCGTATCCGGTTGAGCGGACGCATCGGCGCCGTCAGCGGGCGGCAGCACCTCGTCATCGGCTCCGACCCATTCGTGAGTTTGAATCCAGCCGGCGTGCGGAAGCTGGCCGAGCGAGAGGTACTCGGCGAAGCGTGAGGCCGAGCACTTCTCAGCCGCGCAAGCGAGCAGAGCCAGGAGCGCCCTCCCACCCGGGTCCGGCCGCACCGTGCCTCGACTGAAGTAAGCCGGAATCCGCGCGCGGTTCAAAGCGTCTTCAAGCATCGGCTGATAACGGTCCGGCGCGCGCAGTAGAATCGCGATCTGATCGAAGGCAATTCCTTCGCGGGCTAGGCGCAGGATGCGCCGCGCGATTTCCACTGCCTCCAGTCCTTCACCCGGCGCGGAAAACATCTCTAAGCCGTAAGCACTGGAGTTCCGCTCCGGAGGGCCGGGCTCGAATACATACGACCGCAAACGCTCGAGCGCCGAATCCTCCGGCGACCCGTCGAGATCTTCAGCTTGCACCCCGAGTAGTTCAGCCAACTCTTCCGGGTCTGAACTAATCGCCGCCAACACCGCCGGCGCACCCGAAACTAGAGCCGCAACAAGCCGCTGATGGGAACTCGAATCCAAAGGAACGTCCAGCCACATGAGAGGCAGACCCAGCCATCGATGAGTACCATCGCTGGCGGCGAGCGTGGCAAGGTTGAAGATTGCGGCCAGGTCGGCAAGATGCCGCTCTCGAAGCTCCGCCTCATAACCTTTCAACAGACGCGCGAGATCCGCCCCCGGTGCTCCTGACTCAGCCAGCGTCTCTGGCTCGACGCCGGCTAGACGCAATTCACCCAGCGTTCGCGCCAATGCTCGCGCAAAGCCGGGAAGTGCAGCTACGGGCCCGAAATAATATAGCTCATTTTCATTTCTCGCCAGTTGTACGACGCGAGTGGCGATCGCTTCGAGACCAAGGGAAGTCAGCGGGACCATCCCGGCTTCCGACATCGCGCCGCGCGCCAAGTCCGCCGCGAGCTGAATCAGGGTCACTCTGTGAAGGCCGGCGACGCGGCCCATTCGATGTGCCATCTCTTCCCCTGCCGAATGGCCAGGGACGACCAGGATCACTTCAGGATGGGACGCGATGAATTCCTTGGCGGCCTCGATGAACCGCCCGTGGGAGCGTGATTTGATAAGGCGACGCGAGGTGGGCATCCTAATACTTCCATGGTGGCTCGAAAGAGCCACCCAAATTTCTCTCAAGAAAGGTAACCCTTATCATCAGAGAAGCGTTTTTACAGATAACTAAATCCCCGTTACGACAGCGGGCGCTCTCACCCCTTTTCACCCAAAAGAAAGCGCCCGCTTTAAACTCCGTCGAATAAAACGGTACTCAAGTAGCGCTCACCCGAATCCGGCAGGATCACGACAATTGTCTTTCCTTTCATTTCCGGTTCTTTGGCCACGCGCACAGCGGCCGCGACCGCGGCTCCAGAAGAAATACCGGATAGCATTCCTTCTTCGCGGGCGAGCCGGCGCGCCATCTCGATGGATTCTTCATCTCCTGCAAGCTCGACGCGATCCACCATTTTGAGATCCAGTGTTCCGGGAATGAATCCCGCGCCGATTCCCTGGATCGCATGCGGTCCGGGGTGAATCTGCCTGCCCGCCAGCGTTTGCGTAATCACCGCGCTGCCTTGCGGCTCGACTCCAATGGAAAGCAGCGGCTGCTTTTTTTCGAGCTTGAAATAGCGCGAGACGCCGGTGATGGTGCCACCCGTACCGATTCCTGCCACTAGAACATCCACGTGTCCCTGGGTGTCCTCCCAGATTTCAGGTCCGGTGGTCTTCACGTGGATTTCCGGATTCGCGGGATTCTGGAACTGCTGGAGCAGGACGAAATGATCCGGGTCCGCGGCGACCATCTCTTCGGCGCGAGTGATGGCGGCGCTCATGCCGGCCGCGCCGTCGGTCAGAATCAGGTTGGCCCCCAACGCCTTCAGCACTTTCCTGCGCTCCATCGACATCGTCTCGGGCATCAGCAAAGTAATCTTGTATCCGCGCGCAGCCGCCACAAACGCGAGCGCGATGCCTGTGTTCCCGCTGGTCGGCTCGATCAGTTCTTTGCCAGGCCTGAGAATCCCGCGCTGCTCCGCGTTCCAAACCATCGACGCGCCGATCCGGCATTTCACCGAATACGCGGGATTGCGCCCCTCGATTTTTGCAAGGATCGTCGCGTGCGCACCCTCTACGACATGATTCAAGCGCACCAGCGGCGTACGGCCGATGCTGAAAGTATTGTCAGCGAATACCATGAACTCCCATCAAATTTCCCAGTTGGGTACGTAACGCGTCTGCGCATCCTTCCAGCGGCGCACCAGCTCGGCAAACGTCGTGTGATCGAGGATCGCGGCGATCGAAGCATCCACGCGCTTCCAAAGGTCGGTGAACGCATCGGTCGTCTTGCGGTGGCGTTTGCCCTCTTCCACGAATTTCAAAACCTGGCCCACGGTGATCTGATCGGCAGCCCTCGCGAGCCGGTACCCGCCCTCTGCGCCGCGTCGTGATTCGACGAAGCCCCCTTGCTTCAAGCTGGAAAGGATCAGCTCTAAAAATTTTTGAGGAATGGCTTGACGCCTCGCGATATCCGCGATTTTCACGGGTTCGCCAGACGTTTGCGACGCCAGGTCGAAGATTGCCTGAAGCGCGTATTCACTCTTCACGGATATATTCATCGAAAGATCGGGCAGGGAAGGGCCCGACCCCTGATTGTAGGATAAAACGCGCCTCTGATCCGAGTCCTTTAACATGGCGCGTCTTTTCCTTGCGTACCGGGTTTCCAGTGTGCTACGATTCCTCAAAGTTCGAGTCAGGGCGTCTGGGTCCCTGGGTGTGTATTCTTTGGTTTTTTCGCGCCCCCCGTACGTGCGCTCCCGCGTTAGTTATTGAACACAGCTTTCATTCGGATTTAACGTTAGCAGTCTACAGTGAGAGAAGACGACATGCGTCCATCTTCTCCTATGAAGCGCTCCATTCGTTCTAAACATAGCGTCATAACTATTTGCGAATGTCCGCTTGCTGACGCGCGCGGTTCCGTAACAGAACCGCGACCGTGAGGGAGCGGATGCGCAAATACTTCTGACGCCATGTTTAGTTTTGTTATTATCTGCCTTCTGACGTTCAGCGCCGCTGGGGTGCTGGCTCAGACCGCGGGGAGCGGCGAGATCAGCGGCACCGTAACGGACCCGGCCGGCGGCGTCGTTCCAGGCGCAACGGTCGTGGTTCATAATACCGACACGTCCGCCGACCGTAGTCTTACGACCAATGAGGCCGGGATTTACTCGGCGACGTTTCTCCAGCCCGGCCATTACGACGTTACCGCCAGCAAGGAAGGATTTTCAAAGGCGCAACACACGGACATTCTTCTCGAAGTGGGCCGTTCGCTCTCGATCGATTTTGCGATCCAAGTTCAGTCTGGAACTCAAAGCGTAACGGTCACCACCGAAACTCCGGTAGTCGATACCGAAAAAACAGAAGTCTCCCAGGAAGTCAGTGAAAACATGGTGGAGAATCTGCCGATCGTCGGACGCCGTTGGGACAACTTCGTACTGCTGACGCCTGGCGTTACCACTGACGGCGGTCTGGTCTCGTATCGAGGCATTTCCGGTCTCTACAACAACAACTCCGTCGACGGCGCCAACAATAATCAGGCGTTCTTTTCGGAAGCCCGCGGCCGTGCGACGGTTCCCTACACTTACAGCATCGACTCCATTCAGGAATTTCAGGTGAGCGCCAGCGACTACAGCTCTGAATTCGGACAGGCGGCCGGCGGTGTCGTGAACGCCGTGACCAAGTCCGGGACCAATGGGCTGCATGGCGACCTGTTCTACGTCCTCCGTTAACCCTCTCTGAACGCGCTGGACCCCATCAACAAGGCCGCTGGTATTTTGACGCAGGGCGTTCACCAGCAGCAGCAGTTCGGCGGCAGCGTCGGCGGGCCGATTAAAGACAAGCTGTTTTACTTCCTCACTTATGACGGTTCGCGCAAAGTGTTCCCGGTGAGTTACACCAGCACCGCGTTTCCCACTCCGGCCAGTCCCAATCTTACGTGCCCGGCAGTTATCAATGCGACGCAGTGCGCGGAAGTGAATGCCTTCCTGCGCGGTAACCTGGGGTCCTACGGCTGTGACGGCGTCAACGACGTTGCCTTCGGCAAATTGGACTACCAGTTAAACGCCCGGAACCGCCTGAGCTCTGCGTTCGATTTTGACGATTACCACGCGCCCGATTCCTGCAATGCCAGCACCACCATCAACAACAGTTCCTTGTCGGCCAACGGTCCAGCGGTCACGCACACCCGAATATTTGTAGCCAACTGGGATTCGACGATCAGCAACACGCTGGTGAACAACTTCCGCTTCCAATGGGGCCTCGACAACGAGATTATCGGCGCGAACGGCTCTGGACCCAGCGTCAGCGTTACCAACGTGACTG
>JBEKBK010000213.1:0-13192 GCA_050015435.1 Bryobacteraceae bacterium | reverse complement strand
CACGTTCCCCCGCTGCCCTCCCCCGAATCACAAAGCGTCTGCGCCGGACCGCCGCTCGCGGAAACGATCTTCAGCTTTCCGTCGGCAAAGAAGCCGATGGATCGGCCATCCGTGGACCAGAACGGAGTTCGGCCGAAAACCGTGTTAGAAAGAGGCCGCAACTCAGCTGAATCCAGCGAGCGCAAGAAGAGTTGGCCCCGCCCGCTAACTGGGACCGCGGAGATCACAAGCGTTCGTCCGTCCTGAGAGAGCGCAAGATAAGGGAAGCTCCTGAACCCTGGAAGGGGCACCGACAGCCGCAGGGCCGGCGGCGCCGGCGGTGTCTCGCGGAAATGTACAAGGCCGAGCGCGATAGGCATAACAACAGCGACAGCGGCTATGGCCCATGCAATCCACGAGGGGCGGGTTTTGGCGGGCTGGCGAATTTCGGCACCGCCGGTGGCGATCCACTCCAACTCGGCTTTCAGGTCCTTCGCATTTTGCCAGCGATTCTCCGGATCTTTCTCCAAGCACCGTCTGAGGAGCCTGTCCAGAACAGGCGGAGCGAGATTGGAGATCGACGGTGCGGGCCGCTCGAGGATGCCCGCGATCACACCCGCCTGCGAATTGCCATCGAATGCCCGCTTGCCCGTGAGCAATTCATATAGCACCAGACCGAACGAAAAGATGTCGCTCGTTGGGCCAGCTTCCTGACCCTGCAATTGCTCGGGCGACATGTAGTACAGCGTTCCCAGGAGCTGGCCCTCGCCGGTCAGCGCCATTGTCCTGGTGGCATCGCTCGGGCCCGTGGCCTTCTCGATCTTTGCCAGCCCGAAATCGAGCAATTTTACTCCCGCCGTTTTCGTGACCAGAATATTGGCCGGCTTGAGATCGCGGTGCGTGATTCCCTTTCGGTGCGCGGCATCGAGTGCATCACAGATCTGCGCCCCGTACTTCAACGCCTGATCGAGCGGCATTGGTCCCTTGAGCGGGGTGCCTTCGATGTACTCCATCACGAGATAATCCGGACCGACGTCATAGAGGTGACAGATGTGCGGATGATTCAGCGTCGCGATCGCGCGAGCCTCACGCTCGAAGCGCTCGTCAAATTGTTCTTTGGAAGTCTTGATGGCGACGATCCGGTCCAGACGCGTGTCGCGAGCCTTATACACTTCGCCCATACCGCCCGCGCCGATGGGGGCGAGAATCTCGTACGGTCCCAAACGAGTGCCGGGAGCCAGCGACATATAGTGTCTAACGATTCTACGCCAACCACCACCTCTCTTGACTTGAGGCCGAGCATCTGGTACAAATCGCTTGGTATAAGATGAGAAATCAATTTCAAGCCTCGGCGATGATTGCGGCTTTTCTGACTTTGGTGTCGTTGCCGGTATCGGGTCAGACGGCAGCTAATAGAGCGGCGCGTACCCCGGACGGCAAGCCGAACCTCAACGGGATTTGGCAAGCCGTAAACACTGCGAATTGGGACCTGGTGGATCATGCCTCGCAAGCGGGCCTAGTGGTGGCGATGGGCGCAATCGGCGCGGAGCCGGGCGGACCGGGAGTGGTCGAAGGCGGGACCATCCCTTATCTGCCGGCGGCGCTCGCCCAGAAAAAGAAGAACTACGACAACCGCTTGACCCTCGACCCTGAGGTCAAGTGTTATCTGCCGGGAGTGCCGCGCGCAACCTACATGCCGTATCCATTTCAGATTTTCCAAAGCGCGTCGGCGATTGCGATCGCTTATGAATATGATGGGGCTTTTCGCAACATCTACCTGAAAGACCCCGGACCGGCTCCAGCCGATTCGTGGATGGGGCAGTCGGTGGGTCATTGGGAAGGCGACACTCTGGTGGTAGACGTGAAAAGCTTAGACGAGCGGACCTGGTTTGACCGCGCCGGGGACTATCACAGCGACGCCCTGCATGTCGTCGAACGCTACACGCCGAGCGGTCCCGACACGCTGAACTACGAAGCCACCATTGAGGATCCCAAGGTTTTTTCACAGCCCTGGAAAATCAGCATGCCGCTGTACCGGCATGTCGAAAAGAACGCTCGCCTTATGGAATTCAAGTGCGTGGAGTTCGTGGAAGAGCTGATGTATGGGCAATACAGCAAGAAGCCACAGGGTAAGTGAAGTAGCCGCGATTGCGATTTTAGCCGCCGCATGTCTCGCCGGGCAAGCCCAGAAGGGGCCCGCGCCGCGCACGCCCGACGGACATCCGGACCTCCAGGGTACCTGGTCGAATAACACGCTCACGCCTTTAGAACGCCCGAAGGAGTTGGCGGGTAAAGAGTTCTTCACGCCTCAGGAAGCGGCCGAATACGAGGCGGAGGTTAACGATGGGCGCGCCAAGATTCCGGACCTCGCGGCCGATAACATTGTCGACCAGCGCGTCTGGTGGGAGCGCGGAACCAAGGTGGTCCAAACGCTGCGAACATCCCTGATTGTGGATCCGCCGGACGGAAAGGTTCCGGCCTTGACTCCGGAAGCCCAGAAAAGGATGCAAGAGAGCCGCGCCTATACGAGAGTGCACGGAGCGGATTCAGCGCAGGACCGGAGCATACAGGAACGCTGCCTTTCGGAGCCGACCGCCGGACCGCCCATGCTTCCCGGGCCGTACAACAACAACTATCAGATTGTCCAGACTCCGGAATATGTCGTGATTTTTATCGAAATGATTCACGATATACGGATTATTCCCATTGCTTCCCAACCGGTGCTTTCGTCCGACGTCCGGCTGTGGCTGGGAGACTCGCGCGGACATTGGGAAGGCAACACTCTGGTGGTCGATACCACCAATTTCACGGACAAGACTCATTTTCGAGGGTCCGACGAGAATCTTCACCTGATCGAGCGTTTTACACGTGTCGATCAGGATACGCTGCTGTACGAATTCACAGTGGACGATCCGACGGCGTTCACGAAGCCCTGGAAAGCCGAACTCCCCATGAACAAGTCCAACGGCATGATCTATGAGTTTGCCTGCCACGAGGACAATCGGGCGATGGTGAACATGTTGAAGACGGCGCGGGAGGAAGAGGCCAAACAGAAGGGCGCTAAATAAGAATTTAGCCGTGCATGAACGTGAATAAACGCAAATAAGAACGACCTACGAAAAACCGATCCAGCGCCCTGCGACCCCTACGCCCGTCCACAGGATTAAAGACACTAAGCCAACTAGCTTCAGTGCCATTGGCCCGATGTTTTTGCTGTCCGCGCGGGCGATCACGCCGCGCTGTACGGTGAACGTGAACACGATCGCCAACAGCAGGAACGCCATTTTGAACCAAAAAGCTCCGTGATAATAGCACTTGATTGCCTCGGAAACGAACAACAGCAAGCCCGAGGCGATCATCATCAGAAGGCTTCCTATCAGGAACGGCCGCGTGTCCGCGGCAACTTCCCGCAAAGGTTGCCGATTCAGGCCGAGCCCGAACATGCGGAGGTTGATCATCAGGACCGCTCCACCGATCACCGCCAAAGCGAGCAGATGGACCACTTCCAGGATCGGAAACATCCACGGTGAGCTTCGGATGGTGCTGCCGAGCCCCGAGTTTTCGCACCACGTAAAAAACGGCAAGAGAGACATTTAATGCGCCCCGCTAAACCAGTTGTACGCGATCAATCGTCCGCAGACGATGATCATCGCCCATAGGCTCAAAGAAACGCCGCCCGCCAGCCTCGCTCTCGGAGGCGGGACCAGATCTACATCCCACTTAGGAATTCTGCGGCCGATGGTCCGGTGAAAAACGAATACGTTGACGCCGGCGAGAATCAGCATTAACGCTTTGGCGCGGAAGAAAGGATTTTCGTAAGCCCTCATCGGTTCCTGGTACACCAGCAGGGTCCCGGTGATCGCCATGACGATGAATCCAGCCACGGCCCACGGCAACACTCGGACGCTCATCTCGGAAACTGGTGTGCGCCGCAGGACGAGCCCCATCAGACGCAGGTCCCACATCAGGATTACGCCGGCGAACAAGCATAAAAACAGGACGTGAAGGGATTCGATGATGGGATACGCCCAAACCGATTCGTGGATGGCGACGCTGCCGGGGGTAGTGCTCAGCCATTCGCAGATGCCACGGAGGGACACGTTTCAGAACCTTGAATTATTATGATAGCCTTGGCTGTAAATGCGACTATTTGCTCTGGCCGCGATGCTTGCGATGGGCGCGACGGCAGCGCCGATACCCACTTCCGTCACGTTCAACAAAGATGTTCTCCCGATCCTGGAGAAGCGGTGCCAGGATTGCCACCGTCCGGGCGAGTCGGCCCCGATGTCGCTGCTCGACTATAAGGATGCGCGGCCGTGGGCCAAGTCGATTCGTCAAGCCGTGCTGACCAAGAAAATGCCGCCGTGGTTCGCCGACCCGCATTACGGCAAGTTCGCCAATGATCGCTCGCTGAGCCAAGCCGAGATCGATACGATTGTCGCGTGGGTGGATGGCGGCGCCTCGGAGGGCAATGCGAAGGACGCGCCGGCTCCCCGGCAATTCGTCGAGGGCTGGAATATCGGCAAGCCCGACCTGGTGCTCGAGATGGCGAACGCCTTCAACGTTCCGGCCTCGGGCGCCATCGAGTATCAATATGTGATCATCCCGACCCACTTGACCGAAGACAAATGGATTCTTGCAACCGAGGTCCGGCCGGGAGATCGATCTGTGATGCATCACGTGATTGCCTACATCCGTGAACCAGGATCGAAATGGATGGCGGATGAACCGCCGGGAATCGCGTTCGCTCCGCCAGGAGGTGCTCGCGCGGGCGTGCAACTGACCCCCGGCTTGGGCAGCTATGTTCCCGGGGAAGTGATTCCGCCGGTGGATGGTCCGCATCGCGCGACGTTGCTCAAGGCCGGGTCCGATATCGTTTTTCAATTGCACTACACGACCAACGGCAAGGCTACGGTCGATAAAACCCGGATCGGAATCGTGTTCGCGAAAGAGCCGCCGGTCGACCGGCTGGTGGGAGGCAATTCATTTTCGTTCAAAATCGCGATCCCGCCGGGCGATCCCAACTACAAGGTGGAGGCATACTCCACGATGCAGTACGATTGCGACCTGATCAGCTTGATGCCGCACGCGCATCTGCGTGGAAAAGCATTTGAGTATCGAATTGTTCGCCCCGACGGCGAAACCGAGACGGTTCTGAAGGTGCCCCGTTACGATTTCAACTGGCAACTCACGTATTATCTCGATAAGCCTATTCACCTGACCAAAGGGACTAGAGTGGAAGTCACCGCCTGGTACGACAATTCGGCCAATAACCCGTACAACCCGGATTCCACCAAAGAGGTTCACTGGGGTGAGCAGACCTGGGAGGAAATGATGATGGGCTATTTCAACGTCGTCGTGAAAGGACCGGCCGATGCGAAGCCGCAGACGTCGGGATCGGGTTTCTAATCGTATGTCTCTGAGATTCGCTGCATTTCTTGCCATAGCCGGACTTGCTTCTGCGCAGAACGGACAACATTGGGTCGCAACTTGGGTCGCCGCGCCACAACAACCGCGTATTGCGCAAGCCGCTTCCGCGGCAACTCAGACGAGCACCGCTCCGCGGCCTCCTGCTCCTCCGGTTGCATTCAACAATCAGACCGTTCGTATGATCGTGCACACCAGCATCGGCGGACGCCGCGTACGGATCGAACTTTCGAATGCCTACGGCAGTGCCCCTTTGACGATTGGCTCGACGCACATCGCGCTCCGCGACAAAGAGTCCGCGATTGTTGCAGGCTCGGATCGGGCGTTGGCATTTAACGGAAAGCCGTCCTGTTCGATCCCGGTCGGGGCTGCCATGCTCAGCGATCCCGTGGATCTGGATGTTCCGGCGCTCGGCGATCTGGCAGTAAGCGTCTACGTTCCTGGCGACACCGGCCCGGCGACGACACATTCGGTCGGTCTGCACACCACCTATATATCCAAACAGGGCGATGTTACGGGCGAGTCCGCGCTGGCCGACTCGATTACGTCGCAATCGTGGTATTGGCTGTCCGGCGTCGAGGTTCTTGCGCCGGCGGACGCGGCGGCCATCGTGACTTTCGGCGATTCCATCACGGATGGAACACGCTCGACGCCCAATACCGATTCGAGCTGGCCGAGTTTTCTCGCTCGGCGGCTGGCCGCGAACACCGCTACCGCGAACCTGGCGGTGTTGAACGAAGCCATTTCCGCCAACCGAATGTTACGTGACGGAATCGGCGTGAGCGCGCTGTCCCGTTTCGATCGCGACGTCCTCGGCCAGAATTCGGTGAAGTGGATGTTCGTGCTCGAAGGCATTAATGATATCGGCGTGGGTCTGGGAAATACGTTCGTCTTCGGGCCGCGACCCAATGCACAGCCGGGTGACGAAACGACCGCGGACATGCTGATCGGCGCGTATCGCCAGATGATCAGCCGGGCACACGACCACGGGATCAGAGTGGCCGGCGGGACGTTGACGCCGTTTGAGGGAGCGGCCTACTACTCCGAGAACGGCAACAAAGTCCGGCAGGCGGTGAACCAATGGATTCGCACCGGCGGAGCGTTTGACTGGGTTGCGGATTTCGAGAGAGTGATCCAGGACCCGGAGCATCCCAATCGTTTCCGGCCGGAATTTGACAGCAGCGATCATCTCCATCCCAACGATGCCGGTTACAAAGCGATGGCGGGCTCGATCGATCTATCGATTTTCAGCTCGAACCGGATGAGCGCTTCCGAAAGTTCGCGTTAACATTAAATTAAAGATGCGGGTACTGCTTATTGCGGCGGTTCTTCTGACGGGAGCATGCAGCTCCCCGACGAAACCTGCGGCGAAGCAGGTGAAGGTAGGATGGCGGCCCCTCGGATCGTGGACCGGCCACGGAAGCACCCAGACCGAATCGTTCCAGATTGAAAGCGGTGAAGTGCGGTTGCGATGGCAGACGACCAACGAAAAGTCACCGGGTACTGGCACGTTCGTGGTCGGGGTGCACAGCGCGGTCAGCGGACGCTTGCTCGATCAGGCGATCGAATTCCGGGGCGTGGGTCACGACATCTCGTACGTTACGGAAGATCCGCACTGGTCCTACCTGGTCATCGACTCCAACAACGTCGACTGGTCGGTTGAGGTTGAGGAACCTGTGATCTCCGAATGACCAAAAAATCGGGCTCGACACCGCCAACGGAAGTGTATATAATAATGGGCGGTTCCAGACATAGGGTTTTCTCTGCGGCCCTAAGCGGTTAGAATAGGCAGAGAGCGGATATTTTAAACGTTTTCAGGCTGGGCACCGGTCTTAGAACGCACGATTTTTGAAGTAGCCTTAACTTGCATGCGAGATGAGGTGATCCTACTATGACAGACATGAAGAATCCCGAAGAGACACAGAAGGGGTACTCGAGACGAGACGTCATCAAGGGAGTGATCGCGGCTGGCGCCGTGTCCTCGGCGGGCTATCTGTTCCGCGGACCTATTGTCAGGGCCGCGCAGGGATCGGCTCCCGGCTCGGTGGAGCGCCTGGTGACGCTCAATGTGAATGGCCAGCAGAGGCGCGTTGACGTCATGAAGCAAGAGACGCTGGCGATGACGCTGCGCTACAAGCTGGGCCTCACGGGGACCAAGCTCGGATGCGACCGGTCTGAATGCGGCGCCTGCACGGTTCTGATCGACGATGTTCCGCACTATTCGTGCTCGGTGCTCACGCACACGGCGCGCGGCAAGAACATCGTGACGGTGGAAGGGCTCGCGAGCGCGGACGGCAAACTGCACCCGGTACAGCAGGGCGTCATTGAGGAGCAAGGCTTCCAGTGCGCGTTTTGCATGTCCGGATTCCTGATGGCCACGGTCGGATTCCTGAAGACGAATCCGAAGCCGACCCGCGAGGAAATGGCCCACGGAGTTTCGGGCAATCTGTGCCGCTGCCAGGATTACAACAAGATCCTCAACGCATTGATGCGCGGCGCTGAGATCATGAGGAGCGCGTAAAGATGCCGGGTAAACTGACCACCACCGATCACAAGCTGATCGGCAAGAATTATGTGACTCCGGACTTGTTGGCCAAGGTAACGGGCCAGTCCAAGTATGCGGAAGACTATCGGGCCGAGGGCATGCTGTTCTGCAAGCTGCTTTTGAGCACTGTTCCTCACGCGCGTATCCGCGGTTTCGACACTGCGGCGGCGCTCGCTATGCCGGGCGTGAAGGCCATCATCACGATGGACGACCTCCCTGCCCCGGCGGACGGCATGACCGACAACGGAACGGTGATCCGAGCCAACAAACTTGGAGAACGCGGGCTCACCATGACTCCGGTTTACGAAGGCGAGCCGATTCTGGCGGTCGCCGCCGTGGACGAGCTCACTGCCGCGGAAGCAATCGAGAAGATTAAGGTGGATTACGAGCGTTTGCCGTTCGTGGTGGATCCCCTCGAGAGCTTGAAGCCGGGCGGGCCGAATGCACGAGTCGAAGGCAACGTCTGGATGCGTCCCCCGGCCCCGGCGGGCGAAAAGGGCGGCGAGAAGAAGAAAGGCGGCGGGCGCGGTGGTCCCGGCGCGCCTGAAGTTCGGGTCCTCAAATGGACCGAAGAGGATTTCGCTGCGGCTAAAGACGGCAAAATGCCGACGGGTACGCCAACCGACGAGTGGCACTATGGCGACGTCGAGGCGGCCTTCAAGAACGCGGCGCTGGTTCTGGACGAGACATTCCAAACTCCGAACACCAGCCACCAGTGCCTGGAGACTCGCAGCGCGTTGGCCTACTGGCAGAATGGCAAGTGCTTCGTTCATACGGGCACGCAGAGCACGGCTCAAACCGTTCCTGCGATCGCGCGCTGGCTGGGACTGCTTGATGAAAAAGGGTTGCCTGACGTCAGCAAGGTAGTCCTCATCAGCGAATATACCGGCGGCGGATTCGGCAGCAAGATCACGGGCGCCATCTCATTGATCATTCCTGCGATTCTGTCGAAAAAGACCGGCGTGCCGGTCATGATGCGACTCACTCGCGAAGAAGAGCATTACATCGGCAAGGCGCGTCCCAGCTTGATGGGGCGGATAAAGGTCGGCTTCTCCAAAGAAGGCCGGATCTTGGCTCTGGATATGTTCGTGATCCAGGACAACGGTCCGTACGATCAGAACGGCGACGCGGCTGCATCGGGCCAGATCGCCTCCCTGCTCTATCAGCCGCTGGCTATGCGGTGGCGCGGAATCGCGGTATTGACCAATACACCGCCGCGCGTTTCGCAAAGCGCGCCGGGCGGCATGCAGGCGGTCACTTTGATGGAGCCCGCGCTCGCCAAAGCGGCTCGCAAACTGGGTATCGATCAGGTCGCCATCCGGAGGCTCAATGCGCCGGAAGGCAAGGCCGAGTTTGCACAACCTGGGCCGAACGGCAAACGGCCGTACGCCACCAGCGCTTTCCTCAAGGAAGCCCTCGATAAAGGCTCGGACCAGTTCAAGTGGAAAGAGAGGATCGCGGCCCCCAAGAAGGCCGGCACAAAGGTGCGCGGCGTTGGGGTTGCGGTGAGCGCTTACTCTGGCGGCTCCATCGGGTTCGACGGCCTGTTCCTTCTAAAGCCCGATGGCAGGGTGTGCTTCCAGTCCGGCATCGGTAACCTGGGTACGGAGTCGGTATGCGACGTACACCGCGTCGCGGCGGAGATGCTGGGCATCCCGTGGGAGAAGGTCGATATCTGCTGGGGCAGCACGGCCAAGAATCTGCCGTGGACCTGCGTATCCGGCGGCAGCCAGACCACTCACGCCATGACTCGGGCGGCTTACGCAGTGGCGGAAGAAGGCAAGAAGAGGTTGTGTGAGCTCGGGGCGAAGAAATTCGGGGGCAAACCCGAAGATTATGTCGTCGCCAACGAACGCGTCGCCCGCAAGGGCGGCGGCTCCGGCATGAGTCTCGCGCAAGCCGCGCAATACGCGATCGAGGTTGGGGGTATCTACGACGGCCACGAGGCTCCGGAAGACGTCAATAAGTTCACCAAGACGTCCATCGCCGGGCTCGCGGGCCAGGGCTTAATCGTTTCGGCCCGCGACAAGTACCCGCACGATGGCCAGACCCGTTCCTACGTCGCCAGCTTCGCGGAAGTTGAGGTCGACACCGAGACTGGGAAGTATCATATAGTGGACTTCCTCGCCATGGCGGATGTCGGCACGGTGATCCATCCGCGCGCCCTGGGTGGCCAGGTGCTCGGCCGCTCGACTCTGGGCATCGGGCATGCGCTCGGTCAAAAGTGGGTTTATGACCAGCACTACGGTCTCCCGCTGGCCAAGCGCTTCTACAACAACAAGCCGCCGACCATTCTGGACGTTCCCGTCGACATGCAGTGGGATGCCGTCGGCATTCCGGATCCCGAAACCCCGGTCGGTGCTCGCGGTATCGGCGAGCCGCCTGTCGGTGGCGGCTGCGCTGCGATCTTGAACGCGCTCTCGGACGCTCTCGGCGACGAGATTTTCCGCCGCGCGCCCGTTATGGCGGACACTATTTTGGCTTCACTCGAAGCCGGCAGACCAATGCAAAACGGCTTGACGGCCCACATTTAGTGGACCTGCGACCTGGAACGAGATAAGGAGAACGAAATATGGCTGTGATTCGAGACATTATGCCGGCGTTCGAACTCTTTCAGCCGGCGACGGTTGATGACGCCCTGGGGTTGCTCGATCGCTACGGCTCCAAGGCGTGGGTAATGGCGGGCGGGCTCGACAGTTTTGACTGGCTCAAGGATCGGATCAAGAAACCGAGCGTGGTGGTCGATCTGAGCCAGGTCAAGGAACTGGTCGGCATCCGTCCTCTTAACGGCGGAGTCGAAATCGGCGCGATGACCACCCTGACCGAGGTGGTGCACAACCCGATCATCAAGGAAAAGTACAGCATCCTGTCGAAGGGCGCTGAAGCAGCCGCGTCCCCGCAGATTCGCAATCAAGGCACGCTCGGCGGCAACGTCTCCCAAGACGCGCGCTGCTGGTATTATCGCAGCGGCTGGAAGTGCTATCGCGCGGGTGGGAACATCTGCTTCGCCGATACGCCGACGGCCATCAATCGCGAGCACGCGATCTTCGGCGCGGACCGCTGCGTGGCCGTGAACCCGTCCGATTCGGCTCCAGCTTTGATCGCTCTCGACGCTCAAATGGTCATTCGCAGCGTCAAGGGTGAGCGCGTGGTGAATGCCGAGGACTATTTCATTGGACCCGGCACCGACATCACCCGCATGACCGTCCTGAAATCCGGAGAACTGCTCACGGCGATCAGGATTCCGGCGACCTGGGCAGGCGCGGAGTTCTACTTCGAAAAGATTCGCGATCGTCCGGTGTGGGATTTCCCGCTGGTCAACATCGCGGCCGCCGCGACCTATTCGGGCGATAAGATCGACCGCATCCGCATGGCAGTCAACGGCGTTGCCGCGCATCCGGTTCGATTGACCCAGGTCGAGGTAGCCGTAACTGGTCAGCCTCGCAACGAAGCCACCGCCGACATGGCGGGCAAGCTGGCGATCGCCGGTGCCGAGCCGCTCCAGCACAACGGATACAAGGTGCCGCTCATGCGGAACCTCGTGAAGCGCGCCATCCGCGGCGTGCCCGGCGGGTTCCCTGAAGTGACCACGGCGAAAGCCAAAGCGTAATTTGTAATTCGCGTGACTCCGCTTCTCGCGGAGTCACGCTTTCCTCCCGCAATCCCCTCCAAATTTCTTTAAAGCCATAACTCCATATAGACGTCCGCGCGTGCGTACCGAGAGGGAACTATTCGCTCTGGTCCCAGATGCCGGAACCCGGCCGATTCGTACAGCCGAATGGCGGGAGTCAGTTTATGATTCGTCTCCAGGTACAAGCGCTTCGCGCCCATGGCTGCCGCTTCGGCAATGATTCGCGAGAGCAACTGCCGGCCGATGCCGGCGCCCCGAGCGGACTCCGCAACGGCCATCTTCGCTACCTCAAACTCGCCTGGACCCAACGCCACCAGCGCACAGCAGCCGACGGCCTGTCCCTCATGAATCGCGAATAAGATTCGGCCGCCGCCCTTCAGGACGGTCCTCTCAGGATCGGCAATCGCCTCCTCATCTTTCGCTTCGAGTTGGCTGAAGTAACTCTTAATCCACTCCTCGTTTAGCCTTCGGAAGACTCCTGCGTCTCCGGGCTCGAATTCGCGAAAGGTGACCTTGGCTTCCTGTTTCGTCATACGGCGTCTCCTTCATCCCACGGTAGGGTAGACGGTATCCAGATGTCCAATAGCTGGAAGGCGAGAATTTATATGATTGATGTATGAGTGAGCAGATCGAGCTTCGTCATCTCCGGTATTTTCTCGCGGTGGCGGACACCTTGCATTTCAGCCGCGCCGCCGAACGTCTGGGAATTGCACAGCCTCCCTTGAGCCAGCAGATCCGGCGGCTCGAGCAGCTTCTCGGCCACGCCCTGTTCGATCGGACGACGCGCGGAGTGAAGCTTACGCTGGCGGGCCAGCTCCTCGCCGAGCGCGCTCGCGGAATGATGGAGCGCATCCAGGACGATCTGGAGCAGGTGCGCAGACTGGGCCGGGGTGAACAGGGCACCCTAACCGTCGGATTCAGCGGCTCCATCATGTTTATAGACCTTCCCGTCGTGATCGAGCGCTACCGGCGACTATACCCAAAGGTTGAGTTGCGCCTGCGCGAGATGAGCACCGCCGCGCAGATTGCGGGTCTGCTCGACGGCACCCTCGATCTCGCGGTGCTCCGGGATGGCGATCCGACCGAGGGCCTCGAAATCGGCACATTGATGAAGGAACGGTTCGTCGCGGTGCTGCCGGAGACCCACGCGCTCGCGCGCCGGCGCACCTTGCGTGTAGCGGACCTCCACAAGGATCCCTTCGTCCTGTTCGCGCGCCGGATGGGACCTCTGGCTTTTGACCGCACCATCGCGTGTTGCCAGAGTGGCGGCTTCCATCCCAAAATTGTTCAGGAAGGGACCCAGTGGCCGACCATCGTACGTCTGGTCGCCGCCGGGCTGGGTGTTTCCCTGGCTCCGGCGTGTATCGCGACCGTGGCAATACCCGGCGCCGTGTATCGTGAAGTGCGTGCTTCCTGTCGGACGACTGTCGATATAGGGGTCAAGGCAGGAGCAGAGAGAGCTCTGATCCTGAACTTTCTGGAGATTGCCAGGAAGTTTCTTGCGATGCCAAACTGAAAACGTGCTCGACTTTATTCTCAGGCCCTCGGTGGAGGCTGACGTGCCCGAGATCACTGCGATATATGCGCACTGGGTACAAACCAGCCCGGCT
>JBEKBK010000212.1:0-13211 GCA_050015435.1 Bryobacteraceae bacterium | reverse complement strand
ATCGCCGTGGCATTTGCTGGAGTAATCGTCACCGGCTCCGGCGTTCCGCGCAGCAGGTGCTCGTAGGCGCCGAAGACAAATACCTTGTCCTTTTTAATGGGCCCGCCCGCGTTGGTCGAATAGTCATGCAAATCAATGCCTGGGTTCTTTGTGCTGGCCGACTCCAGAATGGGGTCCGCGCTCCATCCCGGCGGCCGCCCGATGAAATAAAATTCGCCGTGAAACTGGTTGCTGCCGGAGTTAGTAATGGCGTTGTAAATATCGCCGGTGGTGCGTCCGAACTCAGGCGCGAAGCTGTTCGATACCGTTTGCACTTCACGAACATAAGTGTCGGAAATCGCAAACAACCGCAGACCGTACTGGTCGCTTTCCGTATCGGGCATACCGTCGAGCTGATACTGCACGCGATTGTCGAGCCCGTTCGTATTTACCGTGCGCGGAATGCCGAGTTCCGGATTCGGGTGCCCGCTGATGCCGGGCTGAAACATAAGGAAGTTGTAAGGATTGCGCGAGGTGAGCGGCAGATTGTCAACCTCGGTTAGGCTAATAGTACGGCCGGTGGAAACCCGCGACGGCTCGATGACCGGCGCGCCGCCGGTGACTTCGATGGTGGTGCTGACCGAGCCAACCGCCAGAGACACATCCATGACCGCTTCCGTACCCGCATCCAGAATGATGCCGGGCCGGCTTTGGGTCGCGAAACCCTCCTTCTTAATGGTCATGGTGTATGTGCCGATCGGTAGGTTCGGAATGACGAAGTAGCCGTCATTGTTCGAATCCACCTCCCGCGTAAAACCGGTGGCGTCATTGGTGACGCTGACGGCCGCGTTGGGGATGGCCGACGTTGCCGGGTCGATGACCCGTCCACGAATGCTGCCGTTGATGGCCTGCGTCTGTGCGGGTGCAAGTTGTAACGTTATTGTCACGAAAAGAACTGCGAGAAAAAGATACTTCTGAAGCATGTGTAATCCTCCCTACAAAATCGTGGTACGGAGCAAAAACCGAAACTAACCGTTGCTTTACTGTATCATGGATGCCATACGGGCATCGCCGGATTCACCACGTTTACAGTGAACGCATGATGAACGCCGAATGACTTTATGATAAACCGTTCTACTCTTAAGTTAAGTCCTGTCCTGGCTGTATTGGCGGCCGGAATTTATGCCGGACACTCCCGGGCGCAGCAACCAACCCCATCGGTGAACCCTATTCCTATTGCGCCCGACCGGGGAGCGGCAGGATTGTCGCGCCTGCTGTTAGAACTCCAGACCCGCGCCAGTATTCTTCACGTTACAGCACATCCCGATGACGAGGACGGGGGCATGCTCGCTTACGAGACGCGCGGCCAGGGCGCGCGAGGCATGCTGCTCACGCTCAATCGCGGCGAGGGCGGTCAGAACGCGATGTCAACGGATATGTACGATGCCATGGGACTGGTGCGAACCCAGGAGCTGCTCGCGGCAGATCGCTATTACGGCGTCGATCAGTATTTCGCCAACACCGTGGATTACGGATTCTCGAAGACCAGGGAAGAAGCGCTCGAAAAATGGAATCATGAACGGGTGTTAGGAGACGCGGTTCGCGTGGTGCGGATGACGCGTCCTCTGGTGGTGACCTCGGTTTTCGTCGGTGCTGCGACGGACGGGCATGGCAATCATCAGGTAGCCGGAGAAGTGGCCCAGGAGGTGTACGTGGCGGCCGGCGATCCGAATCGGTTTCCGGAACAGATTCGTGAAGGGTTGCGCCCCTGGACACCCTTGAAAGTGTACGCCAGAGTTCCGTTTTTCGACATCACGCCGGAAGGAATGTATGATTACGCGATTGATAAATTCGTTCCGGTCCGGTTTTTCGATTATGTGAACCAGCAAGCGTCCAACACACGGCCCACCACTACGCTCGAGATTCCGGAGGGCGCGCCTGATTCAGCCGAGGGGCTCACCTTCCTCCAGATTTCTCGCGAAGGCTGGGGATTCCACAAGAGCCAGAACGGCGGCGGCACGCTGCCTCCACCACAGCCTATGAATAGCGGGTATCATCGCTACGGTTCGCGCGTCACAGCGGCGGAACACGAGACCTCGTTCTTTGACGGCATTGACGTGACGCTCGCCGGCATCGCGACGCTGGCCCAAGGGGACACGCGATTCCTGAAAGATGGCCTCGCTCAAATCTCGCGCCTGACCTCTGACGCTGCGAAACAATACGAGGCTGCGCGGCCTTCCGGCATCGCCCCGCGTTTGGCGGATGGATTGAAGGCGACACGTGGGTTGATCGATCAGGTGCGATCCAGCAAGCTCGCCGACCCTGGAAAGAGCGATGTGTTGTTCGAGCTTGGCGTCAAGGCGCGCCAGTTCGAGCAGGCGCTCTCGCTGGCGCTCGAGCTTTCTCTGGATACGACCGTCACAATGGACCGTCCTGCTGGCGGTGGACGCGGTGGAATGGTTCCTCCCGGATTCGGCCGCGGCGGTCCCACGTTCACAATAGGGATTCCAGGTCAGTCGTTTGGAGTCCAGGCCGAGTTGTTCAATGAGGGCCCGGGGGCTGTTGCAGTCGGGAACGTCGATCTCGTTGCTTCCGACGGGAAGGACTGGTCAATTCGCTTGAACGGCACGCCCGAGCACAATCTGACCGCTGGAAAAGAGGGTGAGTACCGCTTTTCCGTCACGGCGCCCGCGGATGCGCCTTTGACCCGTCCGTATTTTACTCGCCCGAACGACGAGCAGCCTTACTACGACATCGTGGACGCGCGTTATCGCAACCTGCCGCTCGCGCCCTATCCGCTCGCGGTGCGCGCTCAGGTCACCTATCAAGGGGTCCCGTTCGAAATCCAGCAAGCGGTCCAGACCAGCGAGCGTGTTCCGGGCATCGGGTCGGTTTCCAATCCATTGCTGATCGGGCCCGCGATTTCCGTGGCCGTATCGCCATCCGCAGGCGCTGTACCGCTGAGCGTGAAGTCGTTCGCGTTCACCTGTACGGTTCACAGCAATGTGAAGGGTCCGGCGCAGGGCATACTTCGGTTGAAACTGCCGCAGGGCTGGAGGTCGACGCCGCCGGAAGCGCCGTTCGATTTTGCCCGCGACGGCGAGGATCAGACTGTGATGTTCTCTGTGAGTCCCGATATTGTGAAGCCGGCCGAATATACGATTACCGCTGAAGCCGACTATAACGGGCATTCGTACACGGAGGGTTACCACATGACCGGCTATCCGGGCGTCCGGCCCTATCCGCTCTATCGTCCTGCGACGTATCGCGCCGTCGGCGTCGAGGTGAAGACCGCGCCCGGCCTGCGGATCGGATTCCTCCCCGGCACCGGTGACGACGTGCCGAAAGCGCTCGAGAATCTGGATCAGAACGTCCGCATTCTGGCCGCGAGTGATCTCACCAACGGCGACCTCAGCAATTACGACACGATCATTTTGGGCGTGCGCGCGTATGCCGTGCGCACCGATCTGAACGCCGCCAACAGCCGTCTGATCGAGTACGTGAAGAACGGCGGAGTCCTCATCGTCCAGTACAACCTTCAGGACTTCGATCATAACTACGGACCGTATCCGTTCACATTGGGTCCGAATCCGCAGAAAGTGGTGGACGAGAATTCGGCCGTGACGTTCATCGATCCGAAGAATCCGGCGTTTTCATGGCCGAACAAAGTCACGCCGGACGATTTCAAGGGTTGGGTGGAAGAACGCGGTCACGGCTTCATGAGCAGTTGGGATTCGCATTACCAGCCGCTTGTGGAGACCCACGATCCCGACCAGGACCCCCAAAAGGGCGGTCTTCTTCTGGCACGCTACGGCAAGGGCTTCTATATTTACGATGCGTTCGCCTTGTACCGTCAGTTGCCCTCCGGCGTCCCGGGCGCTTACCGGTTATTGGCGAATCTGGTGAGCTTGGCTAAGAATCCAGAGTGGAAATAACCGCGGCAGGACGGAACAACCAATGGCGGACGATTCGCGGCTCGTTGAAGATGCCGGAGGACGACCCCTGCGTCCTGTCGAGCGCGAACTTCTTGAAGCGATGCTTGCTGGGGAGCATGCCGAGCCCGAACTTCAGGGTAGGCTGAACTCGTGTCTGGTCGCGGACATGCGGGACGGCGGGATGGGCAGCATTCGCTTTTTGAGCTCGGGTCGGGCGCCGCGTCGCTTTGGAAAGGCTCTCGCGCAAGCCGAGTATGTCGACGAGAACGGTGTGCTGGTGAGCATTGTTGTTACAGCCGACGATACAGGCGATCTGTATGAAGTAGATTTCTGGAAGGTTGATTTCTCCCCGTTAAGGCGCTATCCGGTTCCTTCGGAGCTAAAACTCCCAAGGTAGCGGCTGGGTGGGGAAAAGGGGACAGACGCATTTTCCTGGACCCGAGGGAGAACCTGGACAGACGGATCTTCCCCAGATTCTTTCCTCGCCGACTTAATCAGCGGTGCGCGGAAATTGGGGAAACAGGGCCAGACGAGGTTTTTGGATGCATTCACCGCGACGCCGCGCGTCAGCGATAGGCCTCTTTGCGATTGCGGACGCGGATGAGTTCGATGGCGTCGCCGCCGCGTTTGCGGAAGATGATACGCCAGTCGCCGATGCGGAGGCGATAGCGAGGCGGATCGAAGCGGTGAAACTGCTTGACTCTCCGGAGTCGGTTTCCAAGAACCTGGGGAGACTCTTGAGCAAGTGCAGGGCGGTGGCGCGATCGATGGCCCGCACATCGGCGCAACCTTGCAAAGCCTGCGGATCACCGGTAGGCGTCCTTGCGATTCTGGACACGGTGGATACGGACGGTATCAGCATCGGGCCGTGAGAAGCGGATGCGCCAGTCGCCGACACGGAGGCGGAATTCCGGCGGGTCGATGCCCTGGAGCCTTTTGATGTTACCGGTGTTGTTGAGAGCCAGGAGTTGGGTGGCGGCGATCCGCAAGCGAGTGCTGCGGTCCAGAGCGGCCAAGTCGGCCTGAGCCCGATCCGAGAGAACGAACTTCTTCAGGAAGAGTCCTTGTAGTTGGTGACTTCCTCCATGGTGAAGCCCAGTTCGGCAACGACCTGCTCGAAGGGAATGCCCTCGTTGTGCTTGAACCACTCGCCCGATGCCTCAATCTCGCGGCGCTCTTCCTCGGTGATCGGTTCGTCGTCGATTTCGGCGTTGGCTAGGGCTCGGTCGAGGGGATCGAGCAGGATTTCCAGGAGGCCGACGACGGCCGAGAGTTTTTCCGGGGCCAGACGTTCGATCATGCCGTGTGCGTGCTGCCGCTGCTGCTGAGTGAGATAGGTGTTCACGGTGTTCCCTCCCGTTTAGTTTGGCCGACACGCCGCGTGTAAGTAATCTTGCGGGCCGTACAGAACTGACGGATCTGCCGGGGAAAATCCTGCACATTTCAGTCAATCCGAAAGAGCTGAACTCGGGTTAGCCATAAGGCCTGCGAAAAATCACGCCTGGAACTGACTACTGGTCATTGTAACATCATGACTACACAGTGAGTTGACGAAATCCGAATCCTCTGAGCTTAGCCAAGAACCCGGAGTTGAAGTAATTCAGCCCGGGCCTCGTCAAGCATTGCAGTCTTAGCCGCGATCCACGTCTCGAATTCCTTCTGCCGCCCCAGTGCGCGAGCGAGAGCCTCGGCCGTAACCTCCGGGGCCGGTCCGCCGATCACTTTTCGGATTCGCACGAAATGCTCGGGGTCAAGCGCCTGCTCGATCTCCGCTTGAGTAAGACGCAAGCCCGGCCGCAAGCTTTTCACCATCGCCGCGATCGTGGCCGCATCATCGTTCTTCCCGCAAGCGCGGACGGTCTGCGCGACCAGTCCGTGCGCCTCGCGGAAACTCATTCCCTCGTGCCGGACGAGAGTGTCCGCAAGCTCCGTAACCGTGAGGAAATTCTTGTGCGCCTGCCGCGCCAGCTCGGCCTTGTCGATTTGAGCCGACCGCATCGCCCCGGCCAGAAGCTTTACAGACCGCATTGCGTCGGCGAACATCGTGAACACCAGCGGCTGCAAATCATCCTCGCTGTCATTGATATCCCCGAACGGCGTATTGTGCGCGCAGGTCAGCACGGCCTGCGCTTCCCCCACCGCGCGGCTGGCCAAAATGCGGGCATGTTCCAGCGGCACCGGATTGCGCTTCTGCGGCATGATGCTGGAGGTTTGCACGAACGCGTCCGACAGCCGCACGAATCCGAACTCGTGCGTTGACCACAGCAGGAGATCCTGAACCAGCTTGCCCACATTGACCATGGCCACAGCGAGCGCTGCCGCTGATTCCGTCACGTAGTCAATCGAAGCGATGGCCCCATAGGAGTTTTCGGCCAGTCCTTCAAACCCGAGCGCTGCCGCGGTCTGGTGGCGATCGATGGGAAATCCCGTAGTCGTCAGAGCGCAAGCGCCCAGGGGACTCAAGTTCACGTGCGCGAAAGCTCCCTGGATGCGCTCGGCGTCTCTAGCCAGAAACTCGATCGCGGCGAGCAGATAATGCGCGAGCGTGGTCGGCTGAGCCGGCTGAGTGTGCGTATGTGCCGGCATCACAGTTTCCAGGTTCCGGGAAGCCAGATCAAGCAGTACGCCGCGCAACTCGGCGATGGCGGATGCAAATTTTAGCAACTCCCGCCGCGCGGTCATGCGATACAGCGTGATGGCAATATCGTTGCGGCTGCGCGCCGTATGCATTTTGCCCGCGATGTTGGGGGCCGCTTTTTCAATCAAGGATTCGACGAAGAAGAAAAGATCCTCGTACGCGCCGTCGTAGACGGTTCGCTCGATCAAATCGCGATCCAGGCCATCCAGGGCCGAGATCAGCTTCTGCTTCTCGTCTTCCGTCAAGATGCCGGTCGAGGCCAGCATTCGCGTGTGCGCGTAGTGGATCTCCAGCAGCGAATTCAGGAAGTACTTCTTGGCATCTTCAAAGTTGTGCGCCAGCACGGTATCGGCGTAAACCGGCGCGGGAAAAGAATCAGGACTCACAATTCGATTCTAAGCCCGCAGCCGCGCCAGGCTCCGTTGTGCGGGCGAGTTCCTTGAAAATGATACTGTGGATTTGGCGCGCCCGATGATCAGAACGCTCGTATTTCTAGCCATCACAATCATTGCCCGTTCTGCGCCTCTGACGGTGACGACGCTCATCGGAACCGGCGTCCCTGGATACTCCGACACGCAAGTGAATAATCCGTACGGACTGGTGATTGGTCCTGATGGCGCGCTCTACTTTTGTGACCTGGATAACCAGCGAATTCGGCGCCTGGATCTGCGAACCAAGCGGCTGACGACCATCGCCGGGAACGGCCAGAAAGGGTACCGCGGCGATGGCGGCTCGGCAATCGAAGCGTCTCTCAACATGCCCCACGAGCTCCGCTTCGACGCGCGTGGAGATATCTACATCGCGGAGCGGGACAACCACGTCATTCGCAAAATAGATATGAAGTCCGGCGTGATCTCGACCGTGGCCGGCACGGGCATTGCGGGCTTCAGCGGGGACGGAGGGCTTGGCGTCAAGGCGCAACTTCGCCAGCCCCACAGCATTCTTTTTGACCGGGACGGATCGCTGCTGATTTGCGATATCGGCAATCACCGGATTCGCAGGCTGCATATCGATACCGGAATCATTGAGACGTATGCGGGGACCGGCGAAACCACTGCCACTCCCGACGGCGCGCCGGTTCATGGAACGCCTTTACGCGGTCCCCGAACGCTGGCCATGGGAACGAACGGCGACATTTATCTCGCCCTCCGCGAAGGGAATGCCATCTACCGGATCGACGCCAGGACGCAAACGCTGCACCGAATCGCCGGAACGGGTGAGCAGGGCTACAGCGGCGATGGCGGTCCCGCGCTGAA
Source organism: Bryobacteraceae bacterium (assembly GCA_050015435.1). Classification (GTDB taxonomy): domain Bacteria; phylum Acidobacteriota; class Terriglobia; order Bryobacterales; family Bryobacteraceae; genus Palsa-187. Next base: position 5,403 of record JBEKBK010000212.1, on the reverse strand, counting down.
TGCGAAACTCTCCGGGCCCAAGGGACTTGCTTACTCGCAGGAAGCTCTGTACCTCGCCGACACTGAAAGCCACACCATTCGCAGCATCGATCTGAAGACCGGAGTGATTTCGACCGTTCTGGGTACCGGGCAACCGGGGGACGGACCGGAGACGAGCCCGCTTGCCTGCAAATTGTCGCGGCCTCACGGTGTATTTTTTATGAACGGGGATTTGTACGTCTCGGACAGCGAGGCGCATCGCATCCGGTTATTGCACTGAGGTGGGCGCGGACGTTGCGATGTAGACCAGTCGCTGCTTGAAGGATCCCATTTCCCTCGTATCCCACCCGGTCACCGCAAAATGGACCTTCCCGGCGAAAATAAGATTGCAGCAGGCCACGTAGCAGGAGATCTCTTCTTCGGGAGATGAAGGTTGGGCTTGCAACACTACCGCGGCCATCGATTCTCCGATTTCCCGTTCCTTCAGCCAGCCATTTCGCTCGTAGCGGTCTTTAATCTGCTGCAGCAAGTCCGGGTCGTGATCCAGAACCAGGACGGCCTCGTAATAAAACACGGCCCGCATGGAATCTTCCGTGGCCGGAGCAAGCCCACGGAACTGCCCGTCCTTCAAAAATCCCCTCATCCGTTCGACGTTATATTGGTCCGGGTTCAGCCCCAGCTTTTTCAGGCGTGGAGCGAAAATCCAGTGCTCGATAGGATCTCTGATCAGCAGAAGCGCGCTGTTTAGTTCCAGTGCGGCGATCCCGGTGGGCGCGGAGCCGTCCGGCATCAAGTGCAGCACGTCCGCATAACCTTCGGATCTGAGCATCAGGTGCATCAATTCGTGGGCCAGCGTCGGCTCGTTCTTACCAGTGGGGGAAAGCGAGACCACCGGAAATCCTTCCTCATTGACGTACGAGGAGCCGAGCAGCTGGCCGTCATCGAGCGACCGCTCGACGATCGAATGGTGGAACGCTTTTTCGACCTGGGCCAGCAGCGCCTGAGTGCCTGGCGAGAGCGATAGCCCGAACGGCCCGGCTTGGCCTGCAAGCCCCAACGTGATAGAGGCCAAGACCCCAACAGCTCGCTTTGTTCCTCGCATGTCTCTTCCATCGACCTTAGTTCACCGAAACCTGAGCAAGCGGCGTGGCGTCAGTCTGCTGGGTGAGTTCAAATCGGGTACGCTGGGCGCAAGTCTTGCGTGCCCGACTCTTTCAGGCGATCATTTGGCGAATCCTGCCCGAACCCCGCGAACATCCCTCCTCAAGAAAAATAAACCTGTTACCGATGGTCTGTAAGAGAATCTGGTAGTTCGTTGAAGGACTCCTTGACGATGAGTTGCTCCGTGCGCGATGCCCTCGCAAAGCAGTATCGAGCTGCCGCGGATTTGTACGACCATACTGTGGCGAGCATGGCGCAATTGCGCGGCCGGGAATTCGACCGTGCCTGGCAGCAGGCAGAAAATGCACGGGGACTGAGAAAACGGGCTCGGAGGGCTCTATTCAATCACGAGCGCGAGCACGGTTGCGAATCCGGCCAGGCTTCAAATCCCATCCACAATTCAGTTGAAGCACATTCCCGTCGGCAGGATCTAACAGACAACTTACCAAATCCAGAGTGGACCGCCTCTACCAGCGGAGGATGGCAGCGGCGGTCCAAACCGTCCCCGTAATCTTCCTAGGCTGGAATTTTCGCGTTTCCGGAAGAATAGTGGCCCCATTGAGTGAACAACGACCGTGAATTTGCGGTAACTTCAGCACACCCGGATGGATCTACACCGATATATGACCGGAGACCGCGCGCTATCCTTCATCTTGTTCGCTACATCGCTGATTCTCGCGGTAGCTTATACACCGGTTCGGGATGAGCTTCGTGCGGTCGTGGCGTTCGTGACCTCAGACCGAATCGCCGCGAACGCGCATGCAGATCGCGCGAAACCCGGCTCCCAAGCGGCCGCCGCAACGATTAAAATGTCATCAGGAGTACAAGATGGCGAGTAAAACATTGTTCGTTATTTGCGTGTCCGCGGCGATTATCGTTCCGGGCTTGCTCAACGCCCAAACCCAGCCAGCCGGGGTTGTCATACCTTCGGGAAGCGGAGCCTACTATCAAACCCCCGCAGGGTTGGTTCCAATGCGCGGCACCTTCCTCATGCCGTTGTTTCAAAACACTGTGTGGAATACGTTAAGCCTGGGCGGTAACTCAGCCATCGTGGACCTTCCGGGACCACATGCTGCCTATGGGATCACCGAGGTTCGGCCCACTTTTTTCGTGCGCGGGCTTTCGCCGGATACCGGACTCTACCTGGTGCGTGCAAGCTACAAGGAAGATTTTCGCCGGTTGAATATGCCGGTCAGCCGGAGCATGTCCCAATGGGCGCACTTCCGAAGCAAGGACCTTACGGAACTTGACACCGATCTGCTGGATCCCGATGTCACTCGAATTAAACCCCACGTCGATCTCAAGCCCGGCGATTATATTCTCGTGTCGGACCTGGAGTCCCGGTTTCGCGCGATGCGCATCGGGTTCGAGTTCCACGTCATGGGCGCGACCCCGGCCCCGTAAAGGCGCACTCGCCGGAAATGTAAACCTTGGCCGCTTGGTCCGTGCCAAAGAAGTACGGAATCTCGCGGTAGTCCTCGCCATTCCACAGCACGAAATCGGCCTGCTTGCCAGGCTCCAGGGAACCTATGGTTTCTCCACGATTCAAGCTATACGCCGCGTTGATGGTTGCGGCCGTGATCGACTCGGCAGGCGTCATCTTCAGATAGCGGCAGGCCAGCGATAGGACCATTGGCATGGATGTCGTGGGCGATGATCCAGGGTTGAAGTCGGTCGCCAGCACGACGGCGAGGCCCGCGTCGATCATGGCTCGTGCGTTTGGATAGGCCGACAGCCCCAGACCGAAAACGGATGCCGGCAATAACACCGGTTGCACGCCGGCCGCCAGCAGCGCGGCGATACCGGCAGCGTCGATCTGTTCCAAGTGATCCGCCGTCTTGGCCCCGACCTCGGCCGCGAGCTGTGCGCCGCCCGATCGCGTGAGCTGATCCGCGTGGATTCTCGCGCTGAGCCCCAATTGACCGGCACGGCGCAGGATTTTCCGCGTCGAATCCAGATCGAAGATTCCCGGCTCGCAAAACACGTCGCAAAATTCAGCGAGCCTGGACTCGGCAACCCTCGGCAACATTTCATGAGTCACGAGATCGACGTACTCGCCGGATCGCCCCCGGTACTCGTCGGGAATTTCGTGCGCGCCTAGAAACGTCGGGACGCACCGGAGCCGAGAGATCTCACCGAACCTGCGGATCACGCGCAGCATCTTCAGTTCGTCTTCGAGCGTCAAGCCGTATCCCGACTTTGCCTCGATGGTCGTGGTTCCATTCCGCACAAACCAGTGTGCGTACCGGCTGGCGGAGGCGAGCAGTTGATCCTCGGTCGCATCTCGCGTACGCCGGACCGTAGAACGAATCCCGCCTCCGGCGGCCGCAATCTGCTGATACGATGCTCCCGCGCTTCTAAGTTCCAGCTCGTCCACACGGGTACCGGCAAACACCGGGTGCGTGTGCGCATCGACGAATCCCGGCGACACGACACGACTGTTTGCGTCGATCACCTCCGTATCCGGCGTGATGGATGGCGCGATTTCATTCATCGTGCCGATTGCCCGAATACGCGCGCCGTCGATCAGCAGGGTAGCGTCGCGGATCATGCCCAGTTCACGAAGTTCGGGTCCGATTCTTGGACGCGCGGGTCCGGCGAGCGTAAGCAGTTGTCCGATATTTACAACCGCCAGGCTCATTCCGGCTTCATGGGAACGATCACGTCATGTTCGCGGGCAAACTGGATCGCCTCCGGATAACCTGCATCGACATGGCGAATAATTCCCGTGCCCGGATCGCTGGTCAGCACCCGCTCGAGCCGGCGCGCCGAATCATCCGTACCGTCCGCGACCACCACCATGCCGGCGTGCTGTGAATAACCGATGCCGACGCCTCCTCCGTTGTGAATTGAGACCCAGGATGCTCCCGCCGCAGTATTCACCAAGGCGTTCAACAAAGGCCAATCGGCGATCGCGTCTGAACCGTCGCGCATGGCCTCCGTCTCGCGATACGGTGAAGCGACCGAGCCGGCATCCAGATGATCGCGGCCGATCACGATTGGGGCCTTCAATTCCCCGCGCTTGACCAGTTGGTTCATGGCCAGGCCAAACTCGGCGCGTTCCCCGTAACCCAGCCAACAGATGCGAGCCGGCAATCCCTGGAAGTGGATTCTCTCCTGCGCGAGCGGGATCCAGCGCTTCAGCGTGCTGCTCTCCGGAAAGAGCTCCAGCACCAGGCGGTCCGTGCGGCGAATGTCCGCTGGATCTCCTGACAGTGCTACCCAGCGGAACGGACCGCGGCCTTCGCAAAACAGAGGCCGAATGTATTCAGGCACGAATCCGGGGATCTCGAACGCATCTTCCACCCCTGCTTTCCGCGCTTGCGTCCGAATATTGTTGCCATAATCGAACGCGATCGCGCCGCTGCGTTTCAACGCGAGCATAGCCTCTACGTGGACGGCCATCGATTCCATCGAGCGTTTCACGTACTCCTGCGGATCGGCGCGCCGCAGCGCGGCCGCCTGATCAAGAGTCATCTGCCGGGGAACGTAGCCGTTCAGAGGGTCGTGTGCACTGGTCTGATCGGTGACCATGTCAGGTACGATTCCGCGCCGGACCATCTCGGGAAGAACCTCGGCACAGTTTCCAACCAGTCCGACGGATTCCGCCAGCCCTTTGGATCGGGCGTTCTCGATCGCGCGGAGGCCCTCGTCTAATGTGGAGACCGCAATGTCGCAATAGCCCGTTCGGACTCGCTTCTCGATGCGGTCGCGATCCACCTCGATTCCCAGGAAGCAGGCCCCCGCCATGGTCGCCGCCAACGGCTGCGCTCCGCCCATGCCACCCATGCCGCCTGAAACGATCAGCTTGCCGGTAAGCGATCCATCAAAATGTTTACGGCCCGCCGCCGCGAACGTCTCGAAGGTTCCCTGCACGATTCCCTGGCTCCCGATATAAATCCAGGACCCGGCGGTCATCTGCCCGTACATGGTGAGACCCAACGCTTCCAGACGCCCGAATTCCTCAAAATTCGACCAGTGACCCACCAGGTTCGAATTGGCGATCAACACTCGCGGCGACTCGGGGTGCGTGCGGAAAACTCCAACCGGCTTGCCGGACTGCACCAACAGCGTCTCGTCGTTCTTGAGCTCACGCAAGGATCTGACGATCGCGTGGAACGCCGGCCAGTTTCGCGCCGCCTTTCCGGCGCCCCCGTAGACGATAAGCTGGTCGGGTTTTTCGGCCACCTCGGGATCGAGGTTGTTCATCAGCATCCGCATCGCGGCTTCCTGATGCCAGCCCCGGCAGGAGAGTTCGACGCC
>JBEKBK010000211.1:0-13223 GCA_050015435.1 Bryobacteraceae bacterium | reverse complement strand
TTACCCAGATGTTGGTGCTTTTGGGGAGTATAGCGGAACATGGCGTACAGTCGCAAGCGCCTTGCGCTCAATAGGACACAATCGTGTTCCGGTTTCACCCGAACACCTATACCGATGACACTTCGACGCCGGACTTTCGCAGTTTGTTTCCGCTGGCTCTTTCAGTCAAGTATCCTGACCTTTACCCTACATGCGCTGGATCGATTTGGGGGTGATCGTCGCCTATCTCGCCGCTATTACTTGGTTCGGGACCCGGTTCCGCCGGTCGCAGCGCAGCCTCAAGGACTATTTCCTCGGTGGTAAGAACGTGCCGTGGTGGGCTATCGCCCTCTCCATCGTCTCCGCCGAAACTAGCACCCTGACCGTGATCGGCACGCCTGCCCTTTCTTTTCAAGGCAATTTCGGTTTTCTTCAGGTCGTGTTCGGTTACCTGCTGGCCCGCATCGTCATCGCGACGCTGTTTCTCCCCGCGTACTTTCGCGGGGAAATGTACACCGCGTATGAATTGATGCGCGTCCGCTTCGGCGACCGTATACGCCGCCTGACCGCAGGTACGTTCCTGCTGTTGCGCTCCATGGCGGAAGGCGTGCGGGTGGTGGCGATCTCTCTGGTCATCTCCATTGTGTTGGGCACGGGCGAGAAGACTTCGATCTTCGTGATTCTCAGCCTCACGCTGTTCTACACCTACGACGGCGGCATGACCGCGGTCATCTGGACGGACGTGGTTCAAATGTTCCTCTATGTCAGCGGTGCGGCGCTGAGCCTGCTTGTCCTGCTTCACGAAATACCGGGAGGATGGGGGCACGTCGCGGCGGTCGCGGCTCCGCTCGGCAAGCTTCAGGTGCTCGATTTTCGGATCGGCCCGCTGGCGCAGTTCTTCACGCGAAGCTACAGCTTCTGGGCGGGAGTGATCGGCGGGTGTTTTCTCACCACGGCCAGCCATGGAACCGAGCAGCTGATGGTGCAGCGTTTGCTCGCCGCCCGTAACGAGCGTCAGAGCCGGGCCGCGCTGATGGCCAGTTGGCTGCTGATCGCGATCCAATTCACGCTATTTCTCGTGATTGGCGTCTGCCTGTACGTTTTGTACGCGGATCGGGGCTGGAAACCGCCGTCTTCTTTGGACAAAATCTATCCGCTGTTTGTGTGGGAGCATCTTCCCGTGGGAATCTCAGGTCTGGTGATCGCCGCGATCCTCGCGGCCGCCATGTCGAACTTGAGTGCCGCGCTCAATTCCTTGGCGTCGACCACGGTCATGGATTTTTGGAAGCCTCTGTCCAAAGCCGCGACCAACGAACCCCGTTGGCTATTCCTGGCCCGAGGCGCGACCGTCGTGTGGGGCATGGTGCTCTTCGGAGTCGCGATGGTGGCACGCCACTGGGGCAGCGTGCTCGAAGCCGGACTATCCATCGCTTCGATTCTCTACGGCTCACTGCTAGGGGTCTTCCTGCTCGGCCTGTTGACCCGCCGCGTCGGGGAGAAGGCGGCCATGTGCGCGATGTCCGTGGGTCTCATTCTGATGTTGTACGTCCGCTTCGGGACGCCGATCGCCTTCACCTGGTATGTTCTGATCGGGACTAGCGCCACTTTCATAACGGGTTTAGTCGCGTCCTTATTTTTTCGAGAATCCTTCAAATGAAGCCATCCCAGCCAACATTGAGACGGGCTCTCGGACTCTGGTCCGCAATCGCCATCGTGATCGGGACCGTCATTGGCAGTGGTATTTTCCTGGTGCCGACGGACATGGTGAAAGCCGTGGGATCGCCGGGAATGGTCTTTGTGGTTTGGATTTTTGGCGGGATACTCACCATGTTCGGAGCCCTGACCTACGCCGAGCTTTCCGCCATGATGCCCGAAGCGGGCGGGGAATACGTGTACCTTAGCGCCGCTTATGGCCCGCTGTACGGGTTTATCTACGGCTGGACGCAGACCTGGGTGGCCAAGAGCGCGTCGATCGCAAGTCTGGCGACGGGTTTTTTCCTTTATTTGGGCGATTTTTTTCCGGGCCTTCAGGGTGTCACTTATACGATCCATCTGCCCATCGGCCCGCATGGCGGACCACTCGATATTCGCTCCGGACAGTTGCTCGGAATTGGGGTGATTCTGTTTCTCGCCGGGGTGAACTATTTAGGGGTTCAAATCGGCGGCGGAGTCCAAATCGCCGTTACCGCTCTTAAGGTCCTGTTGATTGGAGGTCTGATCGTGGCCGGCCTCCTTTCAAGCGCGGGAAAGATTGCGAATTTCCACAGTTCGATGACCCCGGTGCCAGGCGGAATCGCCGGGTTCTTCGCGGCGCTGGTTTCCGCATTATGGGCTTATGACGGCTGGAACAATGCCGGAATGCTCGGGTCCGAGATCGAACGGCCCCAGAAAAGTCTGCCGCGCGCGCTCATCGGCGGGACGCTTTGCGTCATGGCCATTTATCTGCTCACTAACGTTACTTATTTCTATATTTTAAGCGGGCCGGAAGTCGGGGCGAGCCCGCGTCTCGCGGCCGATGTAATGCGCCGGGTTTTAGGCCAGCCCGGCGGCGCCATGGTCAGCGTAGCCGCGATGATTTCGATTTTCGCCGCCCTAAATGGATCGATTTTGTCGGGTTCCCGTGTGCCGTACGCCATGGCGCGGGACGGGCTCTTCTTCCCGTTCTCCGGCCGCGTTCATCCGCAATTCCGTACGCCGGCGGGCGCAATTATGCTGCTGGGCATATGGTCCTCGCTCTTGCTGCTGAGCGGGCAGTATCAGCAACTGTATACCCTGGTAATTTTTCCGAGTTGGATCCTGTACGGTATGACAGCCGCTTCCGTTATCGTTTTAAGACGCAAACGCCCCGACCTCGAACGACCTTATCGAGTTCTAGGCTACCCCCTGGTACCAGTGCTCTTCGTGGGCGTGTCCGCGGCTCTGCTTTATTCCACGCTCCTCACCTCTCCCCGCGAATCTGGCATCGGTTTAGCCGTGATTCTGGTGGGATTCCCGTTCTATTTCCATTGGCGGAAGCGCAACCTGCGGCGGGAACCCGCTCCGGGCGTTAAAGTCAGGCTGTAAACAAGACCATCCAGGTTCTAGTCCAAAACGGGACTCTGTAGCAGTTCCTGTTCTGTTTTCAGAACAAAGATCTTGAAAACCCCAATAAACTATGGTTAACTCAAGAAGCAGGATCGGGACCACGCCGCCGATTCTGTTCTGATTTCAGAACGGCGGCCCGGGTTTGTTAAGTTTGTTAAATAGGGAGACTAGAGCATGGACGTGCTTAAAATGCTGGCTGATTTACGCCAGGAACGGGAGCAAATTGAGGAAGCTATTATGACCTTGGAACGCTTGGCTCGTGGACGGGGCCGGCGTCGCGGGCGCCCTCCAGCCTGGATGAGCGCCATCAAGCGTCGCGGCCGTCCGCCAGGAAGCAAAAACAAGACCAAGGAAGTTTCGGCTACCTAACCTAACCGGAGGTGCGGGTCCATCACTGTACACTTATAGGGAGTGTCTTCCCGCAAACTGACCGCGCACGTGAAGGCGGCGGGTTGAGCTTCTAAATTGAGTCCAAAGGTTTTGGACCAGGTGCTCGCTCGCATACCCCGCGTGAAAGATAGCAAGATTCTGGTCGGCTACGAAACAGCCGACGACGCGGGAGTGTATCTTCTTGCGCCCGGCTTGGCGCTGGTCCAAACGGTGGACTTCTTTACCCCCATCGTCGACGATCCCTGCACGTTCGGTGCAATCGCCGCCGCAAATTCCCTCAGTGATGTGTACGCCATGGGCGGCAAACCCCTCACCGCTCTGTCGATTCTCGCCTGGCCGGGTTCCCACGATCTCGGCGACCTGGAACAGATTCTTAGAGGCGGCGCCGAAAAAATCCATGAGGCGGGCTGCGTGATCCTGGGCGGCCACAGTGTCAACGATCCTGAAATCAAGTTCGGCTATTCAGTGACGGGCACTGTCGACCCCGGCAAAATCAAGACCAACGCTGGGGCGCGTCCCGGCGATGTGCTGATGCTGACCAAGAAAATCGGCACTGGCGTGATCTCGACAGCCTTGAAACAGGAGCTCGCCCAGCCGGAGCACGTCGCCGCCTCCATCGCTTCCATGCTCACTCTGAACCGGGCGGCCGCCGAGGCCATGCAGGACCTAGAGGTCCATAGCGTGACGGACATTTCCGGCTTTGGCTTGCTGGGCCACGCCCGCGAAATGGCATTGGCAAGCGGTGTTACGATCGAAATCGAAGCGGCCCGCGTTCAATTCCTGGAGGGCGCAGTGGAGTATGCGCGGGCGGGCGCACTGCCCGGCGGTCTGCATAATAATCGTGAGTTTGTTGCGCCCTGCGTCGAAGGCGGGTCCGAGTTTGACGACTTGCTGTACGATCCTCAAACTTCGGGCGGATTACTTCTCTCCTTGCCGCCTGCGGATGCCGCGCGTTACGAGCTAAGCTACCCGGCCAGTTTCCAGGTTGGACGGGTGCGCGAACGCGGGCCAAGACCTCTTAAAATCGTATGAACAACTCTCCTATTATCGTTGCGCTTGACGTCGAAACAGCCGCGGAAGCCCGAAAGCTCGTGTCTGCATTGGGCGATGCCGTTTCCTTTTACAAAGTGGGCCTCGAGCTCTATACCGCAGCCGGAATGGACTTCGTGCGGGAGCTCAAGAGCCAAGGTCATCGCGTCTTTCTCGATCTGAAGCTCTACGACATTGGGGAAACCGTGAAGCGCGCCGTCGCTCAAGTGAGCCGCGCTGCCGTCGATTATCTAACCGTACACGCCAGCTTTGCGGTCATGCAGGCCGCGGACCAGGGCAGGGAAGGGTCAAGCCTGCGCCTGCTCGGTGTGAGCGTCCTGACCAGCGTCGATGACGCCGATCTCCGCCGCGACGGCTACTCGCGCGGTGTTGCCGAGCTGGTCGACCTGCGGGTGAAGAATGCGATGGAAGCCCGCATGGACGGCATCGTGTGTTCGGCGCTGGAGGTTTCCAGAGTCAGGTCCATCACCGGCCCGCGCGCAGTGCTGGTGACCCCGGGCGTACGCTCGGCAGGCGCGGCCGTCGCCGATCAGAAACGAGTGGCGACCCCCGCCGAAGCCATCGCCCGCGGTGCCGACTATCTGGTGATCGGGCGTCAGGTGACCCGCGCCAACGATCCCCGAGGCGAAATCCAGCGCATTCTCGAAGAACTCCAGCCCGCCAGTGCGGCGCGATAGCATTGGTTTATCCGCGTTCATCGGCGTTCATCAGCGGCTGAAAATCTTATCATGTCATTCACCACACACCTAGAATGCAGCATCTGCGCCAAGCGCCACGAAGCCGGACAAGTTCACAATGTTTGCGAGTGCGGCGGCCCTTTGCTCGTGCGCTACGACCTCGAAAAAGCCCGCGAAACGCTTAACCGCTCGGCGGTGCTGCGTGGACCATCCAGCATGTGGCGCTACTCCGCCATGCTTCCCGTGACCAAAGCGGACTCGATTATCTCTTTGGGCGAGGGCATGACTCCGCTCATCCGCACGCAGCGGTTGGGTGCGCGACTGGGCGCCCAGGATTTGTGGGTCAAGGACGAAGGTATCAATCCGACCGGATCCTTCAAAGCGCGCGGCCTGTCCTGCGCGGTCTCGATGTGCGTCGACTTGGGGCTCAAGAAAGTAGCCATCCCCTCGGCTGGAAACGCCGCTGGCGCCATGGCAGCCTACGCGGCGGCAGCGGGAATCGAAGCCTATATCTTCATGCCGCAGGACGTGCCTCAGTCCAACTTCATCGAGTGCTGCGCGACCGGAGCGCATGTCACGCTCGTGAACGGCCTGATCAGCGACTGCGGAAAGATGGTCGCCGCCCGTAAGGATGCGGAAGGTTGGTTCGACGTCAGCACGCTAAAGGAGCCGTATCGCATCGAAGGCAAGAAGACCATGGGATACGAGCTTGCCGAACAGCTCCATTGGGAGTTGCCGGATGTGATTTTCTATCCCTGCGGCGGCGGGGTCGGCCTAATCGGCATGTGGAAAGCCTTCGCGGAGATGGAAGCTTTAGGATGGATTTCCTCGCATCGCCCGAAGATGATCGCGGTGCAGGCCGAAGGGTGCGCGCCGATTGTCCGGGCTTTTGAGGGAGGGAAGCCTCGCAGCGAGTTTTTCGAAAACGCCCATACGGTCGCCAGCGGACTTCGAGTCCCCAAGGCCCTGGGCGATTTCCTGGTGCTGGATGCGGTTCGGGAAAGCGGCGGCACTGCCGTCGCCGCGAGCGATGAGGAAATGATCGAAGCCGGGGTCGAACTCGCCAGCGACGAAGGCATTTTCGTGGCTCCCGAAGGAGGCGCCTGCATCGCAGCGCTCAAGAAGCTCCTGGCCAGCGGATTTCTGAAGCCAGATGAGCGCATCGTGATCTACAACACAGGGTCTGGCCTCAAATATCTCGAGGCGTATTCAACGCGGTTCCCGCGCTCCGCCTGAATCGATCCTTCTTCGATCGCTCGTGAGCTCGTGGGTCGCGCCGGCCACTGAAGGAGCTTGAAAGCCGAGAGCCAGGAAGAAAGCCGTAATGTGACCTGGATACACAATCTGGGCGGCGTTCGCCGGGAAAATGTTACTGGTCGTCGAACCGATGATCAAAACCTGGATGGTGGAATCTGTTTGCGGCGTGACAATGTCCACGCCGCGGACGGTTTGCGTTCCTGGCCCGGTAATGTAACTCCCATACACGAGACCTTTTGATCCTCCCGCTGGGTTAATCGCCGCAATGAACGCGTCCACTCCGCCGCCGGCTGACGTCGCATTCAGCGCATCGGGAGAAACCGGAAGATTCGTCGAAAGGGTGTATCCGCCGAACCAGTAGCGGCCATTCGGGTCCAGAGCCAGCGAATACGCCACCTCGCCGCCGCTCCCGCCGAAATAACTCGAATAATAGAGACCCGCCAGACCGGCCTGCGTGAGGTCGATGATGGTCAGAAAGGCGTTCCCGTTCTCCCCGAACGCGGTTTGATAGGCGTTCGCGGTGATCGGAAAATCAGGCGAAACAGTGTAGCCCGTCATCGCGATTCGCCCGGACGGATCAATCAGCATCTTCTTGACGTCATCAATGGATGATCCGCCGAAAAAAGTCGAGTAGATCAACGTCTGCGTATTCAAGTTCAGCTCGGAAAGGAAGGCGTCGCCGTCGCCAGTGTAATCCTGGTTATATGCGTTCGAGGTGATCGGATAATCGGGTGAGTAGGTCTGCCCCGCGATATACACGTTGCCTGCCGTGTCCAAGGCGATGGTCCGGGCCATGTCGTCAATAGAGCCGCCTAGATAGGTGCTCGCCAGCAGGGAATTCGCGCCACTTTGAGTTGGGTCGAATTGCGCAACCCACGCGTTGTAGGTCCCGATAAGTGTCGCCTGATAGGGCGTTCCCGAATTAGGCGCGAACGTCGGAAAATCGGTCGAGTTCGTAAACCCAGCTAAATAAATCAGTCCGCCGGAGACCACGATACCTGTAGGCTCATCGTCGGTGCCGCTGCCGCCCATGTAACTCGCATACAGCACCCCAGCGCTTCCGATTTGCGTGGGATCGAGCATTGCGAAGTATACGTGCGTGTCGGCTGTGATCGTCGTCAGGTACCCACTGGCCGTGACCGGGAAATCGGTAGAGGTGGTGAACCCGGTCAGATAAATATACCCGTTCGAAACTGCAATGCCCGCCAGATCATCCTCGCCGCTCCCTCCGAGATAGCTTGAGTAGGTGACGGTCTGGCTCGGAAGGTTTATGATCATGACCCACGCATCGCGATCGCCAGCCTCCGTATTTTGCTCCGAGTTGCCAATAATGGGGAAGTCGGTCGAGTATGCATACCCGGCCAGATAAACGTTCCCCTGAGTATCGTGCGTTACCGCAATACCCGCGTCGGGCCCGGTGGAACCGGAGAAATATCCCGCGTAGAGAATGGATGGATCTACCACCAGCGGATTCGCCGGATTGTATTTCCCGAGCCGCACGCGCACGGTACCGTCGTCCTTCAGGACATACGCTGACTCCACCGCGACCACCTCGCCTTGTCCGGTACGCTGGTAGACCACCGGTGCGAGCTGCGTAATCTCACCCTCTCCGACCGTGAGCACCAGCGCTCCGCGACCGTTCAAGCTCACGTGATCCGCGCCATCGAAACGCATCCGGATCACCGCAGGATCGGCCCCGGGCGCGATCTCAAAGTCGTATTCGAGATGTCCTCCGTCGCCATAATAGACGACATCGATTCCTGGGTAGACCGCCATGCGGCGCAGCCGATGAAAAGAGGGCACCGTAACAGCCTTCTTTCCATGGAAGTAGTTGGTTGCGACCGCGGGATCGGCGCCCTCGAACTGTGACCCGTGCGAGCCCGGAAACGTCAACCGTACCGTCCGGTCGCCGGCTCGGAGTAAAGTTTCCCGATCGCTGAAGGAAAACGAATAGCCCGGCCCGTGAGCGGTCCACCGGGCGTTTGAGCCCTGCCGCGGCTCGAACCGGATCGGCAATGTAGTCAGCAAACGGCCTGCTTCAGGAGGCGTGGCCGCGAAGATAGTAGTGCAAAATAAGGACGCTAAGACAAACCGCATGTGTATGTGAGACGTAGCTCCAGAATCTAGGGGTTCCAGCGAATCTTCTCTATTAGACCATGCCTGATAGACCATGGCCGGGCCACGAGTCGAAATCGGGTAGTGGACCAAACCTGGGCGCCTGAAGAGATTTATCGTTTCGCGCCGCTCAATGCGCCGGTACTGCAGAAATTGCAGACACCGTAGCCGGTCCCGTTGGATTGGATGAAGCTGCAGACTTGCGTCATGCCGGACAACTCACTCTCGGTTAGGTTACCCACCTTGTACCCGACCGGGACGACTCCATAGGTTCCTGGGCTGGAAGCGGGCTCCAGCGTGGTTCCCCACAAAAGCGTGCCGGGCGCCAGAAAGAAAGGATCGATGTTGGTCGGGTCGCAGATGCCCACGAATAGAGTCGAAACTGCCTTGATCACCACGGACGTCGGAGTCGCAGGAGTGAGCGTGTCACTGATCAAGTCTGATTTAACAGAGAGGGAGTAGAGGCCGTCCAGTGTTGTCAGACATGTGCAGCAAGCGACTTCCTCTTCCTGAGGATCGAAGACATAAATGTTGGCGCAGAGACTTCCAGCACCAGGGAATGCGCCGCCCACGAGTGCCACGGCGAGGTCTATGGCAGCGCCGCTGTTCGATAAATTCATGACGGCGTCCCCGATGTTAAGATTGGCGGCGTACCCAATCTGGTAGGAGTCCGGCACTCCCTGGTTGATAACTTGCCCGAAGGCGAATGTGGACAAAGTCGCTCCAACAAAAGCGGCCAGGGAGCGCATAGTATCCCCCAGGAGAACATTACCAGCAGAAAGTGTTCCGCTCAATTCTCTAGATGGCCTAGCCAAAACGACGAAACCCGGGGCGTAGCAGATGAGCCGGCACGGACAGAGGCGGTCTTACTAAGCGGCAGGTGGCAGGAACCGGCGCACGCCGAAATCGTAAACCGCAGCGCCGAGCAGCCCGCCAACCAGCGGTCCTACAATAGGAACCCAAAACACGAGCGATCCATCCGTGAGGCCGTTGTTCTTAAAACCAGCCGCAACCGCGAACAAGCGCGGGCCGAAGTCACGCGCCGGATTGATCGCATAGCCGTGCATTCCGCCAAATGCCATGCCGATGGCGACCACGATCAGCCCGATCATCAGCGGAGCCATATTCGAGCCGGGTGGACTGTTGCGCTCGTCGGTAATCGCGAAAATCAGCAATAGTAGCAGAGCGGTCCCGATAATCTGGTCCAGCAACCCGGCCGAGGGCTGGTCCGGAAAAGCCGGAAATGTCGTAAACACCCCGGCGGTATGATCGAGGCTGGGATCGACCTTCAGGAATTGCGGCCTGTAATTCCAGAAGACGAGGCCCGCGGCGACAAACGCGCCCGCGATCTGCGCGATCGAGTACGGCACGACTTTCTTCCACTCGAATCCGCGAAACACGGCGAGCGTCAAGGTGACCGCCGGATTCAGGTGCGCTCCGCTGGTCCTGCCCGCGATGTAGATTCCCATAGTCACCGCGAGTCCCCACGCCAGCGTAATGTTGGTGTAGCCGCCTTTATCGAACAGAACCGCCATCGCCACCACGCCGTTGCCGAAAAGAATCAGGACCAAGGTGCCAAGAAATTCGGCCAAAAGCTCTGCCGGGAGCCGGTTGTCCATCAATACAGCATACTCGACGACATGACTCAGTTCTTTTCAATCCGCGTCAGTGTATCAGTCGGACGACTCTAAAACGCGTATCTATGGAATCACGACGGGCCGCGGGTTTTAAGGGGCGGCATAATTGAATCTGTGTGTCTACGATGTCTCCGATTCATCCTGCCCAAAAGGATTCTTACTCCATTGGACTTCGACCGGCTCGTAGAGCGGATGCAGTCTCCTGTTTCAAATGGTACTCTCAGGATCGTTCAGACGGGAACAAGCTTTGGAGACCTTGGCGTGACTCCTGCCCTTGATGGCGCCTTACTTCTACGCCCTCGAATGCACCAACTGTGGCCGTGAGTTCCAGTTCCGAATGGACACCTACAAGGGGAACGGATATTGGCGCTAAAATTCCAAACTGACTCACTCCCAAGCTGCGCTCGCGCCGTTTCCACTCTGGCGGCACTGGCGACCGCCTGAAGGTAGGCGGTGCCGACGGCCAGCACCACCACATCCCTGGCGTCTTTAATGCTCAATACGGATGCTTGTTCGGCGCTCTTTCGCGCTCGATACTGCTCGCGTAGCGGCGCGTTAAATAAGGACTGTGTAAGATTGACCCGCGCGTCCTGATATCCGAATCCGCCAGTGGTCGGAGGCAGGGCCGGAAGGCCGGGAAGGGCCGGAGCTTCAGGCCAATTTCCTTGTAACTGATGGCTTCGAACGCCTGCCGTCCGCGCGCCTCGCGTTGCGGCAATAGAGCCGCCAGAGCACGCAGCCGGTCGGCGCGTGCATCGGCGCTTCCTTGCGTGGATTCGACCAGCCCCAGGTTGTATCGCAGGCCGCGATCGATCGCTTCGCGGAGCGAAAGATCCATAGTTACCCCAGTCGCCCGCGAGGGTACGCTACCGGGATACGGGTTCTGAGACTGCGTGGCTTGCGCGCTGGAATTCGTCGTGCCTTCCGCCGGGTTAATGGGCCGCGGTGTGGTGACGGAATAGCGAAGCGGATCAGGCGCGATCGACTGGGCTGAAGCGGCCACGCACAGCAACATCACTTCGATCGTTTTCATTCCCATTCGCAGGTTCATCTGGGTACTTTGGATTCTGAAAGAGACCGTTCGGTCGCGAGTTTTTGGTGAATGCGACCGGACGGTCTCAAAACGCATCGAATGGGTGCTATGATGAAAAGCGACCAGGCGGTCTCGCGTGCAAGAATGACCAAAGGCGAGCAAACCCGGCGCAATATTGTGGCCGCCGCGGCGCCAATTTTCAACCAGCACGGTTACGAAGGGAGTTCTCTAGCGGATCTCATGTCCGCGACCGGTCTAAAGAAGGGCGGAATCTATCGCCACTTTTCCAGCAAAGAAGAGCTTGCCGCGGAAGCGTTCGACTTCACTTGGGAATCCGCCTGGAAGGCACGAATGCTTCACGTGGATAAGGAAACCACGGGGGTAGTGCGGCTTAAACAGCTCATCGCGAATTTCATCGACTACCGGTCTCCGATTGCGGGCGGATGTCCAATCCTGAATACCGCCGTCGACGCGGACGATGGAAACTCCTTATTGCGGGAACGGGTGAGCAAAGCACTGCGATGGTGGCTCGGGCAGTTGCAATCGATCGTGAAGCAGGCCGCGAAACGGGGCGAGATACGCTCTGGTGTTGATCCAAGGGCCGTGGCTACGTTGGTCGTCGCGACTCTCGAAGGAGCGCTGATGATCAGCCGCCTGGAGCGTAGCGACTATGCTCTCAGGCGTGCCCAGGATTATCTGAATCGTTTCCTGGAGACAGAAGTGTCAGCGCCTGTAGCGGCCAACCAGTAAAGTCCTTTACGCTTCAGCATCTTAGGCCAGGTTTTCAAAACTCCGTGAAACCGATAGAAGCGTCGCCCCCGTCTAAGTGCGGTATAGTAGCGTCTTGCCTAAAGGGAACCATATCAAAGAATGAGAGCCTGGGGTGTTGCTTTTTTACTTGGAATTGTGTGTTCGGCCAGCGGTTATGCACAAGCAGTAATTGGGTCCGGCACGGTGACCGGCAAGGTGAGCGATTATACGGGCAGCGGCATCCCCGATACGACGATAATTCTGTCGAATCCGAAGATGGGTATCGTACGCAACCTGGAAACGTCGGACGACGGCACGTTCTACTCCTCCGCCACGGTTGCGGGAGCCGGATACAGCATGAAGGTGACCCGCAAGGGATTCGGCGATTTGACTTACAACGACTTCGAGATTTTGGTCGGCCACACACTCTATTTCAATATCACGATGGCGCAGGAGCCGGCGTCTGCGCGGCGCGAGGCAGAGAAGGCCTCGATTCAAATGCAAGAAGCGACCTATGGTTGGCAGGGTACGCTATCCGAGGCGGAAGTGGAGGCTCTGCCCGCACGCAACCGCGACGTGAACACCTTGGTTCCGCTGGCAATCGGGGTCGTGCCGAGCTATACAACCGGCCAACTGGCTTTCCGCTCTGAGTTATCCACCAATGCTTTTCTGACCGACGGCATCCTGGCGCAGAACATCTATTTTTACGACAAGGCTCCCATAGGGCCGATGATCTCGCAGGAAGCCGTGCAGGAGATGCAGGCCGTCTCCGCGGGTGCTCCCGCCGAATTTCAACACACCTTGGGTGGAACCGTCAACGTCGTGACGCGCGGCGGCGGCGAATCGCTTCATGGCGAGCTGTACGATTATTTCAACACCCATAGTTTTAACGCCGCCGACCGGTATGCTCCGGGATTCGTTCCTCCGGGCTGGCAGCATCAATTCGGGGGCAACGCGGGCGGCCGGGTCTTCGAAAAGAATTGGTTCTGGTACCTGAATCTGGAAGATCTGGACGGCCATTACAAAGAGTTGAACCGTACCACGAACCAACTGATCGTCAATCCCCTTGGAAGCGCGGTGGTGCCTTCGAACTGCACCGCCACGGCCGCGCAATGTGCCACCGCGATCAATTTTCTGAACGCGCAGCTCAATCGCATTGTCGACACCTCGCTGACGTCGCCGACCGCTTTTGCGAAATTCGATTGGCGTCCGAACGACTTCAATCAGATCACTATCGAAGCAGGCGCGATG
>JBEKBK010000210.1:0-13231 GCA_050015435.1 Bryobacteraceae bacterium | reverse complement strand
TGCGAAGCGCTATCTTCGCTACTCCAACCTGTTTTACCGCAGGATTCTCAGAGTCCCCAAACGGTTGACCGCTTTCACCTTGTAGTCAACCCATCAAGATCCTGTGCATAGGGCCGGTGTTAGGCGGGACGATCCCCACAAGACCGGGACCCGAGCGCCGCGTAACGCCGTTAATCGTTATTTCCAGTTCGCCCTCGATGACTTGCCAGACCTCTTCCTGAGTGTGGTGATGCTCGTGGATCGAAGCGCCGGCGTCGAAATCGTAGTGCGCGAAGGTCATGCTGGGCGAATCGAAATAACGGCCCCGCCAGCCCGGCAGCCGTTCGATTACTTGCAGTTTGCTGGTATCGATGAATGGCGTCCTCATATTCGTGATTCTACGCGCGTAAAATAAATAAATGTTGCGCCGCACGATCAAGCTTCTGTGTATTGCAACTCTCCCCGCCGCCGCAGCTCCCAGCGGATGCGTCGGCAGCGCCTCCGTGACCAGCCTGCGCTTGTACGTGCAACCCCCGGCTACCGGCCAGCCGCGGATTGCCATGCATAATGTGAACAACATTCCGAACGGCTACCGGATCGGATATCAGCCCCTTGGTCTGCCCGCCAACATGGGCAAGGAGGCGAAGCTCACCCTGGTCGTGGTGCCGAACTCAGCGGAGGGTCAGGTCACCGTTTTGGAGCCGAGGCTGATGGCAAGCTCCACCGAGTGGACCGCGCCGTTCGCGGCTCGCATCGTGCTGCTGGTGTTCGCGCCGCAGGGGCTCGATGAGAAGCGGCTCACCAACCTGGTGACGCGGGACGACGGCATCGTCGCTGCGCTGGCGGACTACGCGGACCAGACAGCCGACCTGGAAGCCAGCCTTCAGTTGACGAAAGACCTTCAAGACCAGGCCGACGATGACGTTTCGCGCCCGCAGCGTCCGTCCACGCCGGAAGAGCAGGCGATTTTCGCCTTGGTACGTGCGTTGAATCCCGCCGTATCGAGCTATGATCCTCCGGGAACCGGACGCCGCGCAGGCCCAACCACCATGACTGGAAAGGTATTAGCACGTTTTTCGATAACGCCGGTGGGTTATTTCCAGGCTCAGGCGCGCTCTCAATGGTGAAACAGTGGCTGATGCCGGATACCGAATTTCGTAGCGTCTACGGCCAAACCGGTGACTCCGACGGCATGACTCTGTGCGCACAGTCCGGCCCCCGGTCGAAGAACAAGATCGCCTACATTTGGGCGTTTCGCGTGACCAATGCCACTGCGCCTGCGGCAAGCATTCTCAAGGATGCGGACGTGCCGATCGGCATGCGCGTCGCCGTGCCCATTAAGTTGGAAAAAACCGCGGATTGGCGGTTGCTCGATAAGGTATTTGATTGGACGCTTATCTCCGACAATGCCGCGATTCCTCATTTGCATCCAGCCGTCCGGCCGGCCCCTGAGGACCGGACGTTGCGCGTCGACCTGCGCAAATTCACCGGGCCGCCGGGCGCGTATCGCATCAAAGGCAAATGGGACTGGGGCACGTTTAATGTGAACGGCAAAGTGACGCTGCGCCGCCTCGATGACTTGAAGTCGGCGCAGTTGTCGCCGGAGTCCCAGCCCAAGCTCGTGACCGCTAGCGGTCCCGTGGATATCGAGCTGACCGGAGCAGACTCCTATTTCGTCGACAGCGCGTGGCTGCATCGGCCTTCCAGCGCGCACCAAATCGCACTCGATCTGCCCGCGGACCGTGCAGGTAAATTCAATCTCGAAATCGATACGGACTCTCTGCGGCCCGGCCCGTATCTGCTGGCGCTCTCGCGCATCGACGGGGCGACAACCGAAGTTCCCGTGCAAATCCTCCCTCCGCATCCCGCTCTTGGCCGTCCCGCGCCCAGGGTGAATGCCGGCGAGCGGGAGCAGAAGGTGATGCTCAACGGCACCGGCCTCGATCGCATTGAGAAGTTGGATTCCGACCTTGCGGACCTGAATCTAGGCGCCGTGAATGATGCCGGAACGCAACGAGAGCTCACGGTGCGACTTCACACCGATGCGAGAGCAGGCAACTCGATCGCCTTGTTGGCAAAGATTCAAAGCGTGCTCACGGCGATTCGTTTTCCCGGCGCGTTGCAGGTTACTGACGCGCGGCCGCGCGTGATTGAAGCGAAGCCGGCACTTCCGGGTGACCTTCCCATTGCGCCCCGCGACGGAGAAATCCCGGCGGGTTTTTGGGTCAGCTACGCGATAAAGGTCGAGCCCGCCGACGCGCAACCCACGGTGAGTTTGCAGTGTGCGGAACCGGCCCGCACGGCGCAACTCGAGAAGCTGCATGTAGGCGAAAGGCATCCGTCCGCTCAGCTCCTCGCCGCCTCTCCCGGGGAGCTCTTTCTCTCTCTGGATCCCGGCGCAGTGGGTCAATCCGGATGTACGCTGACGACTACCGTGGAAACGGACACGCTCGGGAAATCGGATCCGTTCCCCATGGGAAAGATCGTGCGGTTGCCGCGCATCGAGAGTCTCGCCCTCTCTGACGAAAAATCCCCCGACGGTTTTTATGGTCTTCTGAAGGGATTCGATCTTGAAACCATCGAGAAGACTGGTTGGCAATCGAGCACGGGGCTAGCTGTCACCGAGATTCCTCGGCCCCTGGCCGGAGAGGGCGCCAAGCAGACGCTGAGAATTGTGATGCCGTGGCCTAGCCCTAGTCCCAAGGCTCCGCTGTACGTCTGGTTGCGGGGCGAGGCGGACGGTCGGGCGACGAAGGTCGCCCAATAGCGTGCGCGCAAATAACTTTGACGAAATCGTCGAACGCGCGTTGAGGCGTATTCCAGCGCCCTTCCGGAAACGCCTGGACAATGTGGCGATCGTCGTCGAGCAGGACCCGCCCAGACCTGGGCTGCTCGGTCTCTACCATGGGCGCCCGCTCACCAAGCGGGGTATCGCGGACGGGTTCGTCATGCCGGACCAGATTACGATTTACCAATCCACGCACGAACGCCTGGCCCGCAATGAAGAGCATCTGGAGCAGATGGTGGCGGACACCGTGTGGCACGAGATTGCGCACTACTTCGGAATGGATGAATCTCAAGTCCGCCGGGCAGAACGCAAACGTGGTGTAAAGTGACTGTGGGGCCGACCGTCATGTCGGCGAGCCGGCTTTCCAGCCGGCTTGTCTTCGCATCGGCATGATACAGTGCCGCATTACGGATCGTCGTGCGTTTCGTTCTGAAGACGCATTCTTGGAATCGATCACTCGCAGCCTGGAAATCGGCATCGAGTGGATCCAGATTCGAGAAAAGGACCTCGAATCGAGGCCCCTCTTGGACTTAACCCGCCGGATTCTTCAACTCGACAATCCGCACGGGACCAAAATTCTGGTGAATACCCGAATGGACGTCGCGCTCGCCGCAGGGGCTGCGGGCTTACACCTGCCCTCGGGTTCGATCCCTCCGCGCCGCTGGAGATCGATAGCGCCTCCCGGTTTCCTGATCGGCGTCTCATGTCATACCGTGGAGGAGGTCATCACCGCGGAAACATCAGGGGCAGATTACGTTGTTTTTGGTCCAGTCTTCGCGCCGCTTTCCAAATCCTCCGATCTGCCGCCGCGCGGCTTGGACGGTCTGTCCCAAGCTGCTCGATCCATTCGGATTCCAGTCCTCGCATTAGGCGGCGTGACGTGCGACAATGCCCCCTCTTGTATGACGGCCGGCGCGGCGGGGATCGCCGGAATCACGCTGTTTGCTAAAATTTGAGCCGTGACTGGTCCCGCCGCGAAGCAGGCGTACTCACGCGAAGAAGCGTTGCGGCTGTTGGGTATCTCCGAGCGCCAACTGAAGAGTTGGGAGAAGCAGAAGCTGGTGGATTCCCCGAATTCCTACGGTTTCCCCGATCTGCTCGCGTTGCGTACTCTGGTCAAGCTGCGCCAAAACAAGGTCCCGCCCGCGCAGATCAAGCGTGCTCTGGTGGCGTTACGGGAGAAGCTTCGTCACGTCGAGAACCCTCTCACTGAGCTCAAGCTGTACGCCGACGGGAAGAAAATCCGCGTGGAAGTCGAAGGACGCGCCATGGACGCGGAATCCGGCCAGCTCCTGCTCAACTTCGATCAGGTCGAGCTCAGCCGGTTGCTTCAATTCCCAGTGAAGGACCCAGGGGCCGTGGAACGCGACCAGCGTCTGACGGCCGAACGATGGTTCCAGCGCGGGTTGGATCTCGATCAGACCGGAGCTCCGGTCGAGGAAGTGATGGAAGCCTACGGGAAAGCCATCGAGCTGGATCCTAAATCGGCCGGAGCGCTCGTGAATCTCGGAACCATTCACTTCAATTCGCACAACTGGAGCGAGGCCGAGAAGTATTACAAACAGGCTCTTGAGGTGGATCCGGAGTACGCGCTGGCGCACTTCGACCTGGCCAATTTATACGACGAGCGCGGCGAGCGGAACAAGGCGCTCGTGCACTACGAATCCGCGTTACGCATCGCACCGAACTACGCCGATGCGCATTATAACGTGGCCCTGTTGTACCAGGGATCGAATCAACACATGAAGGCCGTGCAACACTGGACAGCCTACCTGAAGCTGGATCCCTCCAGCCACTGGTCCAGCATCGCCCGCCGCGAACTAGCCAAATTGCGTCAAGCGACAGTCGTTCCGGGGTTGAAGAGCTAAGTAAGGCTCAGACCGCCATCCACGGCGATGATCTGTCCGGTCACGAAGTCGGATGCGGTCAGGAAGAATATCACGGCATCCGCGATTTCATCGGCAGTGCCGGCCCGACACGCCGGAGTCCTGCCGATCAGATGTTTGCTCCGGTCGTCGGGTTCGCCGAAGGGAATCACGCCCGGCGCGACCGAATTGACGGTTACCTTGGGTGCGAAGGCTTTCGCCAGCGCGCGAGTCAGCATGATTACGCCGGCCTTCGATGCACAGTAATGCGCATTGTGGGCCCACGGGCGCAGCCCGCCGAGAGAGCTGAGGTTGACGATGCGCCCGCCGTTCGTCGCGAGCATCCGGCGCGCGGCTTGTTGACAGCAGAAAAATGTGGCCTTCAGGTTCACCTCGTGAATGAAGTCCCAATCCGCCTCGGTGATCTCCAGGGGAGCGATTCGCGTGAACCGCGCCGCGTTGTTGACCAGGCCGTCAATTTGTCCGAAGTGATTTTCGACCTCGGCAAATAGCGTGCGAATCTCATCCACGCGTTCGAGGTTGGCTTTGAAAATTGGGGCGCCTCCGCATTCGGCCGCCGTCGCGCGTGCCTCGGATTCCGACCCGTTATAGTGAATCGCGACGCGGGCGCCTTCGCGCGCCAGCCGCAACGCAATCCCCCGGCCGATCCGCTTGGCAGACCCGGTGACCAGGATGACGCGTCCTTCGAGTGTTGCCATTCCTAGATTGTTTCTTCCAGCACCGTGACATGTTTGAGGAAGTCTATATCAATCTCATACCCAAAGCCCGGCGTGGCTGGCACCGAAATCGTCCCACGCGAGGAGACCTCAACCGGCGGACTGATGATGTCGCGCGTCCAATAACGTTTGCTCGCCGAAACGTCGCCGGGCAATACGAAATTCGGAAGTGTGGCCAGTGCAATGTTGTGCGCGCGGCCTATGCCGGACTCAAGCATGCCGCCGCACCAGACCGGTACTCCGTGCGCCTGTGCCACATCGTGCACGCGCTTTGCTTCCGAGAAGCCGCCCACCCGGCCGAGCTTGATGTTGATGATGCCGCAGGCTTTCATTCTTATCGCCTGCTCGGCGTGATGTGCGGTGCGAATGCACTCGTCAAGGCAAATCGGCGTTCGAAGCTGCGCCTGAAGCTCGGCGTGATCGATGATCTCGTCGTGGGCCAGTGGCTGCTCGATCATCATCAGGTTGAATTCGTCGAGGCATTTGAGCTTACCTGCGTCAGCCAAGGTGTACGCGGAATTTGCGTCGGCCATGAGTAAGATGTCGAGGAAAGCCCGCCGAACTTCACGAATCACTTCCACGTCCCAGCCGGGCTTAATCTTGATTTTGATGCGTTGATACCCGGCCTCGACTTCAACCCGTATTTTTTCGATCAGCTTCGGAACCGTATCCTGTATGCCGATTGAAACACCGCAAGGGATCTCGCTCCGTGCGCCGCCGCCGATGTGCTCGGCGAGTGGGACGCCTGCGCGTCGCGCCTCCAGGTCCCACACTGCGGCTTCGACCCCTCCGCGCGCCATCTGATGTCCGCGGATGTGTCCGGTTCGTCCGGCGACCTCAGCAGCGCTCTCGAACATGTGCTTAACGACCCTCGGAGCCACGTAATCCCGCACGATCAGCCATGCCGATTCGGTCCACTCTTCGTTATAGAAAGGATTCTCGCCGGCGGTCACTTCGCCCCACCCCGAGAGTCCTTCGGAAATCACCTCCACCAGGACCATGTGGCGCTCATAGGTACGGCCGAAGCTGGTCTCGAAGAAATGCACCAGCGGCATTCGAATCTGCCGCAGGACGATGCGGTCTATTTGAAATCCCATGGTTTGTCATCCGCCGTGAACAGATAGCTCGCGAACTCGGGCCCGCGCTCGAAGCCGGTGACCGCG
Source organism: Bryobacteraceae bacterium (assembly GCA_050015435.1). GTDB lineage: Bacteria > Acidobacteriota > Terriglobia > Bryobacterales > Bryobacteraceae > Palsa-187. Next base: position 6,699 of record JBEKBK010000210.1, on the reverse strand, counting down.
AGTCCGTTGGAGAAATGCTCCAGAAATTGGTCGCTGATCCGTTGCTGAATCTCGCGAGCCCGCGACGGATCACTATGCTTGATCTTTTCGATATCGGTTGGAACGGAAATGCGGGCCGCCTCAGGCACATGCTCCTTTTCCTGCCCTGCCTGAATCCTCTCAACTCGCGGACTTGCCAGCCACCACTCCGGAACGCAACGATCGGTGGGGAGCCCCGCATGCAGAGTGCTGGAGGTTCTCCCGTACTGATTGAGCACGTACCGGCGCACGATTGCCCCCAGGCGTTCGATGTTGAAATAGGCGTTCTTGATCTCCAGCGGATCGAAGGTCCATTCGATCAGATTGATGCCCCTTCGCAACGCGTCGGTTCGCTGCGCAAGCTTTAGCACGCGGCCCACACCCGCGTTACGATAATCCGGCAGCACTGCCAGCATATGACTGTGGAGATAAATTTTGCCGCCGGATTTGATTCCCGGAATCGCCAGACAGAACCCGATCAGGCGATCGGCGTCGAAAGCTCCAAACACTTGGCCGCCTACCTTGGAAGCGGTCACGAACAGCCGTAGCGGGATGATCTCGATGTCGTCAAATCCCCAGATGATCTTTTGCAGCCGGACGGCTTCGCTCAATTCGGAAAGCTGGGTCAACGCACGAACTTCGATCAGAGGTTGCGACTCTTGGCGTCCTGCCATAGCGCCTCCATCTCACCGATTGTGGCCTCGCGCGGGGTTTTGCTCTGCTCGGCCAGTCCGGCTTCCACGTGCCCGAAACGGCGCCGGAACTTGGCATTGGTTTTGCGCAGCGCTTGTTCGGGGTCGACTTTCATAAACCGCGCGATATTGACGATGACGAACAATAGGTCGCCCAGCTCGTCTTCAACTGCGCTTTGCTCACCGCCGCGCCGCGCTTCGTTGAACTCGCCCACCTCTTCGTTCAATTTGTCGAAAACCTGATCGACGTTCTCCCAATCGAACCCCGCTCCGGCAGCGCGCGAGGCGATTTGCTGCGCCTCGACCAGAGCGGGCAGGGAACGGGGCACACTTTCCAACAGCCCCTTGGGACGAGGCTTCTCGGTGGCCTTGATTTCATCCCAGCGCTTTTTGACATCGTCCGACGTACGTGCATCGCCGTCTCCGAACACGTGTGGATGGCGCCGGACTAGCTTTTCGTTGATGGCCTGCAAGGAATCGGCGATATCGAAGCGGCCTTCTTCGGAAGCCATTTGAGCGAAAAACACGGACTGGAGCAGCAGATCCCCGAGTTCCTCGGCCAAACCGTCCCAATCCCGCGCGTCAATCGCGTCCAGCACTTCGTAGGTCTCTTCGAGCAGATAGGGCTTGATGGTATCGAAGTTTTGTTCCCGATCCCAAGGGCAACCGCCAGGGGCACGCAGACGCGCCATAATCTCGACGAGCCGCTCAAAACCGGCTCCTGGGGGCAATTTGGGCTCGCTGGTGGGCACAGGGAACCCCCAGCTTAGCATCAGCTAATCTTTGGCGTGATCATCCATTGCAGGATCCCGCGCGCTTCCGAGCCGAACGCGTCAACATCGATGCGGACCAACCCGCCCTTCTTAAACTCCACCATCTCGCGGGCAGAGCCAAGCATAGACGCGACCGTCGCCGAGAACACCGGCTCATGCCCAGCCAGCAGAATGGAGACCGCATCGCGATGCTCGCGAATCTCGTTCCAAATCCGTAAAGGCGACGAATCCGGCGTCAGTGCATCGACCCGCAAGATCTTCCCTTCATAATCGAGCTCGTTCGCGGCGATCTCCGCCGTCTCCACGGCCCGCTTATAAGGACTGGAAAGGATCACCTCCGGACTGACTCCCGCCCCGTGGGCACGCTCGAGCACCTTCCGCAGTTTCTGGCGGCCTTCTTCGGTGAGCCGCCGATCCGAGTCGCGCCCGCTCGATGCATGGTCCTCGGCGATCCCGTGCCGGAGAAGGTAGATTTCCATCAATCTTCGAAAAGCTTCGACACGGGCGCTTCCCAATCTGGAAGTAACTCGGGCAAGGTTAGCTTCTCGTGGATGCCACGGCTAAACGACGTGCCATCCCGAAGGAACACGCGCACTTTTTTCATTGCAGGGTAGATCACCCAGACCACGAGCCCGCCCCCGGCAAGCAACGCGTCGACCTTCCGTTCCAGATCCGGTGCGGATTCGGAGGGCGAAGCCACCTCGACGGCTAGTTCCGGCGCTCCCAAGAAGTAGCCGTCTGCCGGGGTTTCGCGAACGCGTTCCGAACGGAGGAACGAGGCATCTGGCTGAATCCACGTCGCGGGATTCTCGGAGAGCTTGTAGCCGGCCTCTAAGTACACGCGCCCGAGGCCACGTTCCATAAGGTGAGCCAACACGACGAAAACGTTGGTAGCCGCATTACTATGTCCGGACTTCGGAGGTGGCAAGGTGATCAGTTCCCCCTCGATGATCTCGTAATGCATCCCATCGTCGGGGAGCTGCTCAAACGCCGCCCAGCTCATCAGGTTGGTGGTCGTTGCCATCAACCCCATCTTAGCGCCCTAGAGGCTGGCGCTGTTTTGCTCAAGTTATACTGCTAACGAATAAGGCAATCACGCCGGGGGGCCGGCGGCGTTTCTAATTTGATGACCGCTATGCGTCCTCCAAAGAGCGTACTGAACTGCATCTTCGATAATGCGACCTCGCCGCGATTGACTCTTATCCGCAAAGTTGCGATCTGCATTCTCTCATTGCTGATGACAGAGGGATGCCAGAGGCCAAGCAAGCCGCTTTCACCATGCCGCGCGCAGGTAGTCAAGGACGCCGACCCGTATGTATCTCAGCACGTGCCGGACTCCCAATGGCAACCGATCATCGAAGCCGAAATCCGCAAGTGCATTGACGAAGAACAACTGCAGTAAGCATCGCACTGCTTGCGCTTTTTTTGGAGCCCACCCGGGGGCGTGCTTGCACGCGAGTCTCCTATCTGGTACCTTTAAATTTCGTATTCACCTTGGGAGGTGCGGGAAGTAGTCGATCCCGGCCGTTTGGACCAGTCACATCATGAGCCACAAAGCCGGAAAGAAGTATACTGCTGCGCTGAAGCAGGTCGAGAGCAAGCCGTACACCATCGATCAAGCCGTCCCGCTAGTTCAGAAAGTCAAGTTTGCCAAGTTCGACGAGACCGTCGAATTGCATATGCGCCTTGGCGTCGATCCCAAGCACGCCGATCAGATGGTCCGCGGAACGGTCGTGCTTCCGAACGGCTTGGGCAAATCGAAGAAAGTTCTGGTGATCGCCTCAGGTGACAAACAGCGCGAGGCGAAGGAAGCCGGCGCTGACCTCGTCGGCGGCGACGACATGGTGACCAAGATCCAAACCGAGAACTGGACGGATTTCGATGCCGTCATCGCAACCCCCGATATGATGCGGTCAGTCGGCAAGCTCGGTAAGATTCTTGGGCCACGGGGCCTGATGCCGAACCCGAAGACCGGCACGGTCACCGTGGATGTGGCGCAGGCCGTCAAGGAAGTCAAAATGGGCAAGGTTGAGTTTCGGGTGGACAAAACGGGTGTCATCCACGTTCCGGTGGGGAAAGTGAGTTTTGCCACCGACAAGCTCATGGAGAATGCCAATAGCTTGTTGCAAGCCGTGGTCAAGGCGAAGCCGGCGGCGGCCAAGGGCAAATACGTGCGCAGCGTGACCATCTGCTCCACCATGGGTCCAGGCGTGCCTGTCGACGTGACGCCATACAATCTGAGAGCCGTCTAGCAAAGAACGGGAACGAAATGAAAAATAAAGACGACAAGAAGAAAGACATGGAGGCTTTGCGCGAGCAGCTCGCCAAGGCCGAGAATGTCTTCCTGGCGGGATACGAAAAAATCACGGTCAGCCAGGATTTCGAGTTGCGCAAAACGGTGCGGGGCGCCGGCGGCAACTATAAGGTCATCAAGAACCGTATCGCCGAAAAGGCCGCCGAGGGAACGGCTGCGGCCAACCTGCTCAAGGAACTGAAGGGCATGTGCTCGATCGCCTACACCACCGGCGATCCGGTCGCTCTGGCCAAGGCTCTTACGGCGTACGCGAAGACCAACCCCAGTTTTACCTTTCGCGCCGGGATGGTAGAAGGCCGCGTGGTGGATGTCGGCGGCATCGCCGACCTGGCCAATCTGCCGCCCAAGAACGAAGTTTTCGCCAAGCTTCTGTTCCTGATCAATGCACCCGCTCAGCGGCTGGTGTCGGCCATGAACGGCGTCGGGCGGAATCTCGCCGTGGTCATAGACCAGGGCGTGAAAGAGAACAAGTTTTCAAGTTAGTGGCGAACCCACTGACCACTAACCACTAACGATTAACCTAAGGATAAAGAAATGGCTGATATCAACGGGATTGCGGATCAGATTCAAGGGCTCACGCTGCTCGAGGCGTCACAGCTCGTCAAGTTGCTCGAGGAGAAATTAGGCGTTTCGGCTGCGGCCGCGTCGGTTGCGGCTGCTCCCGCCGGTGGCGCAGCGGCTGCCGCAGCGCCGGTCGAGGAGAAGACCGAGTTCACCGTCGTCCTCACGGCGGCGGGCGCGAACAAGATTAACGTCATCAAAGCGGTTCGGGAAGTTACTAGCCTGGGCTTGAAAGAAGCCAAGGATTTGGTGGACGGCGCGCCGAAGACCATCAAGGAAGGCATCAACAAGGATGAGGCCGAGGCGATCAAAAAGAAGTTTGTTGACGTCGGCGCAACTGTAGAAGTTAAGTAAACAAACGGTTTGGCGGTCGCCCCGGACGCCGTTTGACGACCTCAGACGGCGTTTGTTATGATTGAACTAACCGGAGAGAGAGCCCCGGACCATTTACAGTGAATTTTTCACCCCGCGATCTGCTCGGCAGTTCGTCCGAACTACCGCTAGGTTTCGCCTTGCGCGCAGAAATCCACCTCGAAGTGTCCCTGCACCTTCGGGGCTTTTTGTTTTGAACCGAAGGTCCGAAGCAGTCGGGCCCGGTGCGCTTGCAATGAGCGCAGGTTTTAGCGCGGTTTAGGAGTTGAGGATTGGAAACAATGCAAACCCCAGAAAATGGAGTTACTGTCCGGGAACGAGTCGATTTTTCGAAGATCAAAACGTCGATTCCGATTCCCAACCTGATCGAGGTCCAGAAAAAGTCTTACGAGCGGTTCCTGCAAATGGACCTGCTCCCCAGCGAGCGCGACGATACTGGGCTCGAGAGCGTGTTCAAGAGCGTTTTCCCGATCTCGGACTTCCGCGGTTTGAGCCAGCTCGAGTTTGTGGACTACGCGATCGGAAACTGGGAGTGCAAATGCGGCAACCTGAAGGGGCTGCACCACCTGCGCTCCACTTGCCGGAATCCGGCTTGCGGCGCGACCATCAAGACCGACCCGTTCCATTTGGGCGACGTGCTCTGTCCCCGTTGCGGAACGTTCAACAAGAACATCGTGACCTTCTGCAACCGCTGCGGCGATCCCGTGGGCCTGCAGTTGAAGTACGAGGTGGCGGAGTGCGAAGAGCGTGGCATGACGTACGCCGCTCCGCTGAAGGTCACCATCCGGTTGACGGTATTTGATAAGGATCCGGAAACCGGCAACAAAACCATTCGCGACATCAAGGAGCAGGAAGTCTTCTTCGGCGAAATCCCGCTGATGACGGAGAACGGCACGTTCATCATCAACGGCACCGAGCGCGTGATTGTTTCGCAGTTGCATCGCTCTCCCGGCGTGTTCTTTGAACGCCAGCCTGCGCAAGGCTACTTCCTGGGCAAGATTATTCCCTATCGCGGAAGCTGGGTGGAGTTCGAGTACGACAACAAGAACCTGTTGCATGTCCGCATTGACCGCAAGCGCAAGTTCTACGGAACCGTGTTCCTGCGCGCGTTGGGTCTCAAGACCGACGCCGAAATCCTGCGTGCCTTCTACAAGTGCAACGACATCGTTATCAAGGATAAGAAGCTCTTCTGGAAGGTCTCTGACGGCCTGATTGGGCACAAGCTCTCCTTCGCGATTTCCTCCAAGAGCGGCGACACCGTGGTGCCGCAAGGACGCAAGATCACCAATAGCGTCTTCAAAGACCTGCAGAAAGCCAAGGTCGAGCAGGTGGAGGTTGCCTCCAACGATCTCGAAGGGGCGTATGTAGCCGCCGACGTGATCGACATGGAAACCGGCGAGGTGCTGGTGGAAGCCAATCATGAGCTGACTGCCCCTATCATCTCCAAGCTCATCGACGCCAAGATCCATAACTTCGATATTTTCTTCCCTGAGTTTGACGACGTCGGCAATGTGATCTCCTCCACCTTGAGGAAGGACGGCGTGAAGCAGCAGAACGACGCGCTGCTCGAGATCTACCGGAAGTTGCGTCCGGGCGATCCTCCGACGGTGGATACCGCCACGCAACTGTTCCAAGGCATGTTCTTCGATCCGCGGAAATACGATTTCTCGCGCGTCGGCAGAATGAAGTTCAACATCAAGCTGTACGACAAAGCGGACGCGACTTCGCTCGACCGCCGGACGCTCGATCATAAGGACTTCATCGACACCATCCAGTACCTGTTGCGCCTGCGCAAAGGCCTGGGAGCAGTGGATGATATCGATCACCTGGGCAACCGCCGCGTGCGCGCGGTGGGTGAACTGCTCGAAAATCAGTTCCGCATCGGCCTGGTTCGCATGGAACGCGCCATCAAGGAAAAGATGAGCGTGTACCAGGAAATGTCGACGGCCATGCCGCACGACCTGGTCAA
>JBEKBK010000209.1:0-13251 GCA_050015435.1 Bryobacteraceae bacterium | reverse complement strand
AGATGATCGAGCACCGCTATGAGCGGGACGACCTCCGTCACATCTCCAACTGGTGGCAGGAGCGAATGCGCCGCGCCGTGCAGGAGTTGCCGTCGGACTGGATCGACAGCGCGTTCTCCAAGCTCACCGGACAGACGGTCGTCTCCTGAGTGAGATTCTTATCTGCGTGGCGGCTGGCTTCCGCGAGGCCGGTGCCGCCGCGCGTTGGTGAGCTTGTAGATGTAAGCCAGCACCTCCGCGACGGCTCGATATAATTGCGGCGGAATCTCGCGGCCGACCTCCACCGATTTGTAAAGCGCCTGCGCGAGCGGTGGATTTTCGATCAACGGCACGCCGTTCTCAATAGCGATCTGGCGGATCCGAAGTGCCAGATAGTTCTTGCCCTTGGCGACCACCACCGGGGTTGCGGTCGAATCATATTTGTAGCGAATCGCGACCGCAAAGTGAGTCGGGTTCACGATCACGGCGGTCGCGGTCGGAACGGCCTTCATCATCTGGCGGCGGAGCATATCGCGCCGGAGACGGCGAATCTTGCCCTTGACTAGTGGATTGCCGTCCATATCCTTGCGCTCGTCTTTGACTTCCTGTTTGGTCATTTTCAGGCTCTTGATGTACCGCCGGTTCTGGCGGAACAAATCGACGAGGCCGAAAACCAGGAATACGCTTGCCGCTTTCCACAGCAGGTCCTTAATGGAGCCTCCGATTTTCTGCAGGCCGATATCCAGACTCGCGAAAGGGAGCGCGAGAAAGGTCTCCGCGTTCTGCTTGCCGATGAGATAAATGGTGTAGCCGAACACGACCAGCATGGAGGCGGTCTGCAGCACGTTGACGGGACCCTGGGTGAAGATCCCTTTGATCTTCGGTGCTGGATTGAAGCGCGTGAAATCCAGCGTCAATTTCTTGAGGCTGAACCCCATCTTGGTGAGCGTCAATTGAAGCGCGAGCGTAGTCACTCCGGTAAGGCCGCCGACTACCGCCAGCGGCACCAGGATTTTTTGAATCAGCACCCAGAAGATGGCCGGCACGGTAGTGAGATTGAGATCGGCATGGAACGCCTGCAGGAGGGACTGGGAGAGCATTTCCTTCACTCCCCGAAACCATCCTGGGAACCAACCGCCGAGGATCGCGATAAATACCAGAAATTGTCCCGCGCCGATCAGCTCGCGCGACGAAATGTATTGTCCTTCTTCGCGCGCCTTGCTGATGCGCTTCCCGGTAGGTTGCTCTGTTCTGCTGGTATCCGCCATAGCCGCGACCTAAGACGCGAGCAGACTGTGAATCAGTTGAAGAACCTGGAGCGAAGAGTGCTCAAAGACCTTCGGAAAAATCAGAACCAGCCATGCCAGCAGGCCCAAAGATAGCAGCATCTTGATGGGAAACGAGAGCATCATCACGTGAAGTTGCGAGTTCAAGCGCGCCAGGAGCGCCAGCGAGATCTCCACCATCAGGAGCAAGCCCATCAGCGGCATCACCAGGCGAAGACCTGTGACAAAGACGGTGCCCCCCATCGCGATCAGGCCGTTGGCCATGGAGGGAGAAACCACGAAGTGGCCCGGCGGTTGGCTAGAGAGACTTTGGGCGAAGGCGAACAGGACTTGACGATCGAGTCCGGTGGCGAAGAAGAGCAGGCCGGCGGTGGTTTGTGCGATCGTGAGCAAGACGCTCGAATCCGCACCGGAGGTCGGGTCGATCGTGGTGGCGAAGGTATAGCCAGCTTGCAGACTGACGATTTGTGCGCCCATCTGGAATCCTTCGGTGACAAACGCCACGGCCAAGCCCACGGCGAGCCCCATTCCCGCTTCCGCGAGCATCCAGCCGACCAGCAACGGAAGACTCACGCTGGATGCATCGATGACGGGCCAACGTGGGAACAGCACCAAGGTCAGGCTAAGCGCAAAAACGACGCGCGCCGCTTCCGGCCCGGTTTTGATTCCCGGCAATGGAACAAAAATGAACGCGCCCGAGATCCGGGCGAGCACGAGCAGAAAGGAATAGAGCGTCCCGACGTCGAGCTTGAGCTCAGTGCCCATACTTGGCGATATCGGTGAAAATGCTGGTGGTGTAGCTGACTACGTGTTTCAGCATCCAAGGCATCAAGACGATAAAGGCGGAAAGGAATGCGGCCAGGCGGGGAAACGTGCTGAAGGCCTGGTCCTGCAGCGAAGTCGCGACTTGAACCAGGTTCATGATTACGCCTACCGTGAAGCCGATCATCAAAATAGGAGCAGCCAACTCGAAAGCCGTCAACAAGGCTGTATGAATCAGGTTCACAGCGGATTCCGGGGTCATATGATTTTCTCCATGATTTTCTCCATGTTGACGAACTGATTTTCTCCATGTTGACGAACTCATTAATAAAAAGACTTGACCAGCGAGCCCACTACGAGATTCCACCCGTCTACCAGGACGAACACGAGGATCTTGAAGGGTGCGGAAAGCATAACCGGCGGCAATTGAACCATGCCGATCGACACCGTGACTGAGGCGACCACCAGATCGATCACCAGGAACGGCAGAAAGAGCATGGCTCCGATCTGGAAGCCCGTCTTCAACTCGGAGAGAATGTAGGCCGGAATCAGGACTTGCAGATCCAGGTCGGAGGAATTTCTCGGCTCCGGCGCTTTGGCGATTTCGAGGAACAGCTTAACGTCCTTCTCGCGAGCGAAGCGCGCGAGGAACGTCTTCACTGGCTTCGACCCCGCGTCAAAAGCCTCGCTGGCGCTGATCTTGCCTTGATCCATCGGCTCCCACGCGTTGTGATAGACGTCGGTGAGCACGGGCTGAAGAATCACGATCGATAGAAAGAGCGACAAGCCCACCAGGACCTGATTGGACGGCGTCTGCTGGGTTCCCAGCGCCTGCCGCAGAAAGTGCAGGACAATCGTGATCCTGAGGAATGGCGTGATGGACATCACGGCCGCCGGCAGAAGGACCATGACCGTGAGCGACAACGCGATCTGCATAGGCAGACTCAGCGTGGTTCCGCTCAAGCCCAATCCGGATGACGGCGTGCTGGAACTGCGCGCGGCAAACGCAGTTGCGCCCGTTACCATGACCATCAAGACAATCTTTAACATGGATGTTTTATTCAACGGTCTGGCCCGAGGGACGGGATTGCGGCGCTGGGCGGGCATTCGAGCAGGTTGCAACCGTTCGGTGAAATCCCCACCAGCAGCGTCCGGTCGGCCAGGCGTATCAGGTGCAACGAATGATGGGGGGTGAGCGTGAGCCGGTCGATGACTTCCAGCCGCGGCTGACCGTCGGCGCGCGAACGCCGCATTGTGGTCTGGGCCCAGCCTTTGCGTTTCAGGACCCACAGTCCGCCGCACAGCACCGCGAGGATTACGGCGACAATCACGAGCTGTTGAAACATTTCCATACAATTCCGGCGTTAATCCGGATTCTGATTGACGAATCCGGTAATTTTCACGGCGATGGTCCCCCCGATTCGCAACATCTCTCCCGAACCGAATGGCGCCCCGCCGACGAAGAGGTCAACCTTGCCGCCAATAGGACGGGTCAACTTCACCAGGCTGCCCGGCGCGAGGGAGAGGACCTCGCGCACGGACATGCTGCACCGTCCTAATTCGGACTCGACGGACAAAGGAAGCTGGCTAAAGCGCGCGATCTGTTCTGGCGTGTGCATGCGAGCTATTACGTCTGGATGGCTAGCAAAACCTGATCCATCTGGGTTTCCGTGCTGATTACTTTAGAGCTGGCCTCATAGCCGCGCTGAAACACGATCAGATTGGTGAATTCGGTGGCCATATCCACATTCGAACTCTCAATCGAGCCTGCTACGATATTGCCGCGCTCGCCGGTCCCTGCCGCGCCCACGGAAGGCGTGATCGTGCCGGTTCCCAGCGTATAGTCATTGCCGGACACAGCGATCAACGAATCGGGATTCGAGATGGACGCCAGCGCGACCTGTGCAATCGTAACCTGGTTGCCGTTGGAGTAGTTCGCAACCAGCATGCCCCCGTTTTGCAAGCTGACACCGGTGACTGTCCCGGGCTGCACTCCATCCTGTGTAGTACCTGAAGCGGCCGAGGCCTGCGCGAACTGGGTAATCGTCGGACTGCCATTCGATCCGTACATACTCCAGTTAATGTTGAGGTCCGCGGCGCCGTCCGCCAAGCCGCCAGTAGTCTTGATTACCGCTGCGGTATCGGTCGATTTCGGAGAAGTCAAGTTGCCGCTGCTATCGAAGGTCAGGTTCCCGGTAGCGACTGAAGTCGGGGTGCCGGCCTTGCCGCCCGTTACATCCTGTCCCGGAATAGTTACGGCATAGCCCCAGGTGTTTGCGGCAGTCTCGGTGAAAGTAGCGGTCAACGTTTGAGTGTTACCCAGCGAGTCGACTACTTGGATAGGCGTGGAGAATGTCGTGCCCGTCGCAGCCGTTGCATCCAAGTTGGCCGTGAGCGTCATATTTGCGGTGGCGGACGGCGGCTGCGAGGTGAGGGATGGAACCGTGATGCCGGTGGTTGCGCCCGAGGCGTTCGCTACACCATTGGTCGCCATCCAGCCTTGCACCTGATTCCCGGAGCTGTCGACGAGCTGGCCGGATGAATTGAGGCTGAAGGTCCCGTCGCGCGTATACATCGTGTTTCCGCTGGCGTTCTGAACAACGAAAAATCCGTTGCCTTGCACCGCGGCGTCGAGCGGGCCGCCGGTACTTTGAAGCGTTCCTTGCGTGAAATTGCCCTGTGTAAGCGTTTGCTGGACGCCGCTCCCTACTTGAAGGGAGGCATTGGCCGCCGACATCTCATCCTCGAACAGGGTGGTGTCAGATTTGAAGCCCTGAGTATTCATGTTGGCAAGGTTGTTGCCGACGACGTCGAGCGCCGTGCTGTTGGCGAGCAACCCGGAAAGTGCGGTGTAGTAGCTAGACATCTCTTGGCTCTCCTATAAGACCGGTGATGGTCATGAATTCGTGGTATTCGTCGTGGAGTTGGTCCCCGTGGTGGATGTGCCGGCCGCGGTATCCGCCGCGCTTAGCGTGTCCGTATCCTGGCGAATGCCGATTAACTGTTCGAGCTGGCTGAAGGACGCCAACTGCGTCAGGAAGGTGGTGCTATCCATCGGACTCGTGGGGTCCTGGTTTTGAATCTGGGTGACTAGAAGTTGCAAGAAAGTTGATTCGTCCCCCAGGCCGCTTGCACTGAGGGCGGCACTTGTTGCACTATTTGTTGCGGCGCTCGTCGCGGCGGTGCTCGACGGCGTTGTGGTTGTGTCTTGAACTTGCATATTATTCCTTTCCGGTTGTCCCCACACTGAAAGATTGTTCGAGTTCTTCAACCCAGGCGGGCTTTCGTCCGCGCGTTTGCTGCTCTTCGCGGTCTTGAGTGCCTGACTGGTTCCGGCCGGATCCACGTTGATCCGCCGGTTGGTCCTGGGAATCGCTTTGTGAAGACGAGGCATCCGAGCCGGGACGCCACACTTCCGCGCGAATCCCCCCTTGTTCGAGCCTGCCCACGAAATCGTTTAGGCCGCTCCGCAGTGTCTGGGCGAGTTCGCCATCGCCCGTACGTACCGACACGCGGACTTCACCGGCGCGCTCCACGAATCGAACGTCCATACCGCGCTCCGTGGCGTCGGGGACGCGCACGGTGATGTCGTGACTGGCGCTGGGCGGCGTCGCGGGCGGATCGATAACATGTTCTATCCGCCCTGTTGCCGGCGGATTTGCAGGAGCTACTTCGTTTCTTAGTGGCGATGGGGCTGGGGCTTGGTTCGACGACACGGGCAAGACTGAGGGAGTTGCCTCGGTCTTGGAAAATTGCTCGGCGAGCGTTTCTGTCCCACTCTTATCCGCTGGTTCCGCCGGAGTGGCAGCCGGCTGCTCAGCCGGTCTCGGAGTTGGTTGCTGAGTTGTCGGGGCGGCCTTCTGAGTAACGTCCGTCGCGGGAGCATTCTCCGTAGGCGTCAGCCGTGCAGCGAATGCGATCGGCCCGGACTGTGCATCCGTGGAAGGCGCGTCTGGTGGCAGGTCAATTTTCGGAAGAGGCGCCGGCTGCTCGTTGATAGGCTGTTCGTCGATGCTCTGGTCTTCGGAGTCCGCTAACGGATCGCTCGGCGTCACGTTAGACGGAACCGGGCTGGCCGGCAATGCAGTCTGTCCGGAAACACCCCGGTCGGGGGTGTCCTTCGTCGTCGTGTTATCGCGCAAAAACGTCAACGCCCAGATCAGTGGAAGAACGTCGCGTGGCTTGTCAGCCGGTTGCACCGGGACCGTGAGGATCTGGCTTTGATCCGAAGGGTCTGCAGTCCGCTTGTCATTCTTGTCGTTCTTGTCATTCTTGCCGTCCGCGCTATCGTCTGATCCAGACTCTGAACCGGACTGCGAAGAATAGTACTCATGCAGAACTGAACGGAAGCTGTTGGCGTGGGCGGTCTTCGAATCTTCAGGCGATGACGGCATGTCATCATCGGCGGTTTGCACACTGCCGCCTAGTACGCTGCGGGCACTAGCATTAGAAGCGGAGCGTGACATTAATGCCGAGCGCGACACGCCAGATGCAGAACGGCCTCCCCCGCTTTTATGCGTTCCGGGCGTGGCGGTACTGTCCACTTGCTCGCTCACTCGTCCTGCCGCATGAATCGAGACGCGCATCGTTGAAGGCTCAAGCTTGTGCAGCTTGGCAGCCAATTATCGAAGGCCGATTTTCAGTTAGTTAGACGGCGGCGCCCGTCGGGCGTCCGGCGTTGCTCGTCGGGAATCCGACGAACGGAGAGAGGGTCGCGCTTCCTCATATCGCAAACCGCGATGAAACTTCTAGGGAAAATCGCAGACACCGTTTGGCTGGGTGCGTGCTCTCACGGTCACTCAGCTTTATGGATCCAGTTGCAGTCTCAGCAGCGAGCGGTCTCCGTTCGCGGATGGAAGCTCTTGACATGCTCGCGAATAATCTCGCGAACGCGTCCACCGGCGGCTATAAACTCGATCGTGAATTCTACAGCCTGTTCACCGTGGCGAACGATTCGATGGAAGCCGGGGACACTCCCACCAGGCTTCCGGTGGTCCAGAAGCAATGGACCGATTTCAGTCAGGGAACACTGCAGCCAACCGGAGGCCCGCTGGACCTGGCGTTGTCCGGCAAAGGATTCTTCCAGGCGACTGGACCCTCCGGTCCGCTCTACACACGCAACGGCAGTTTTGTTTTGAATCAGACCGGCGTGTTAAGCACTGCGGAGGGTTATCCCGTGACTGCCACCGGTGGCGGCAACATCCAGACTCAATCGAGCGCTCCCATCACGGTTTCGCAGGACGGAACCGTGGAACAGGGCGGGCAGACGCTGGGGCAAATTCAGGTCGTCAATTTTCAGGACACTACGATGCTCGATAAAGTGGGCACCGGCTATTTTACCAATCACAATCCCACGGTCAGCCCCACGCCGGCGACGGACACGACCGTGCAGCAAGGCAAGATCGAAGGCTCGAATGTTGCGCCTGCGGAGTCTGCGGTGCGCTTGGTGGGATTGATGCGTCAGTACGAAATGTTGCAGAAGGCAATCACGCTGACCACGGATATGAATAAGAAGGCGCTCGACGACGTAGCCCGAGTGGCCGGTTAAGGATCGGTTATAAGGAAGGGAAAAATGATCAGAGCTCTGTACAGCGCGGCCAGCGGAATGAGCGCGCAGCAAATGAACGTTGACAACATCGCCAATAACCTGGCCAACTCGAGTACGTCGGGGTTCAAGTCGCGGCGAGTCCAGTTCCAGGACCTCCTGTATCAGAACATGGTGCAGCCGGGGGCTGCCGCCAGCGCCCAGTCCACGGTGCCCGCCGGGCTACAACTCGGGTTGGGCACACGGTCGGCGTCCAACGAGATCATTTTCAGCCAGGGGAATTTCTCGCAGACCTCCAATCCGCTCGACTTGGTCATCCAGGGGAACGGCTTCTTCCAGGTTAGGATGGCGAACGGTGAACTGGCTTATACACGCGCCGGACAGTTTCAATTGAATCAGACCGGCGCCTTGGTGGACGCCAACGGCAACCTGGTCGAGCCGCAGATCACTCTGCCCCCCAACGCACAGACAATCACCGTGGCATCCGACGGTACCGTCAGCTATACCGTTCCCGGTCAGACCGCAGCTCAAATCGCCGGCCAGATTCAATTGGCCACCTTCATTAATCCGGCGGGTCTGAACACCCTGGGACAGAATCTCTACCAGCCGACGAACTCGTCGGGCGAGCCGGTGGTCGGCGTTCCCGGCGGGCAGGAAGGCATGGGAACCCTGCTCCAGGGTTACATCGAGCAGTCGAATGTGAGCGTGGTGGATGAGTTTGTGAACCTGATTATTAGCCAGCGCGCCTACGAAGCCAACTCGAAAGTGGTGAAAGCTGCCGACGAGATGTATCAGGAAATGAATAACGTCACGCATTGATCATGATCTTCCCTTTTCTTTTGGTCTTGAGCGTGACTCCGGCAGGATGCCAGATCGTCGACCGGGACTACATCGTCGCCGCCGATCTCGCCGTTACCGTGCCCGCCTTTGCACAGATGCCTTCGGATTTCAATCTCGGCTATCTGCCCTCGTCCGGGGCGACGAGGACTTTGCGCGGCGCCGATCTTCAAAGAATCGCCAAGAATCGGGGAATTGCAGCCGACGGGCTTCCTGATGTGTGTTTCCAGCGGCGAACGTTTGTGCCATCCGCAGAGCAGATCCGCAAGGCAATGCTCGATGTAATGCTCAATAGCTGGGACATTAAAGGCGCGAAGATCGAGATCGTATCATCCAGCCAGCATCCAGTGCCTATGGGTGAGGTGGTCTTCCCTCGCGACGGGATTCAATTGTCCCAGGGCGCGAGTGCGCCAGAAGATTTACTCTGGCACGGGACGGTCCGGTACGACGGTGGCAAGACTGCTTCAATTTGGGCCAAGGTCCGGATCACTGCGACCATGACGCGGGTCGTGGCCGTCAAGACCATTCCCGCCGGCAAGCCAATTCAGAAGAATCAGGTTCGACTGGAGACGTACGAGGGTTTTCCATTGGACGAGACCATGGCTCGCACCCTAGACGAAGTCGTGAACAAGGTTCCGAAGAGCCCTCTACAGGCACTTACACCGATTCGCAAGACCCAAGTCGAGCGTCCTCCAGATGTCGCAAAAGGAGACGTGGTCACGGTGCAAGTCATCGGGGGCGCCATGCGTATGGTGCTCGAGGGGACCGCCCAAACCGCAGGCATCAGTGGAGGCGTCATCGTGGTCCGAAACCCGTCCAGCGGCAAAGATTTTCGAGCGCAGGTGACCGGGAAGGATCAGGTCACTGTACTGGTAAACGATGCAGGAGGGCAAATCCAATGAGGCTTCTTCTGCTCCTGCTATGCTGCGCAGCCGCATTCGGCCAGGACACGAATACTCAGAGTACTCAGAACAAGAAAAAGGCCAAACAGGAGAAGCCCTCAGCGCTGGATAAATACATCAAGGAAGCTTCGCTGCCGCAGGCCTCGAACGGCCAGATTCCGGAGAATGGTTCCATATGGTCCCCGGCTGCTCGATACTCGGACCTCGCTGCCGATCTTCGTTCGCGGCGCGTCGACGACATCGTCACGATTATTGTTTCGGAAAACGCATCGGCGGTCAGCACGGGGCAATCGAAAACTTCCCGCACTTCCGCCGCGCAATCAAGTATAACGGCGTTGGCGGGAAAAACGAATGCCGCGGGACGGCTGGCGAATCTTGCGAATCTCGGTTCGACCACGAGCCTCGATGGAGAAGCGACCACCAGCCGGCAGACGACTCTAACGACCAACATGTCGGCGCGAGTCACGCATGTTCTGGTCAACGGCAACCTGGTGATCGAAGGGACCAGAAACCTGGTGGTCAACTCTGAAAATCAGATCATTACAGTGCGTGGCGTGATCCGGCCCATCGACTTGGACACGACGAATTCTATACCATCGGCGCGCATCGCGCAAATGGAGCTCCAGGTGAATGGAAAAGGAATTGTGAATGATGCGATACGCCGTCCGAATATTCTTTACCGAATTCTGCTGGGGCTGTTGCCGTTCTAGGGGGTTCCGAAACGCGATGCGATGGTTTACTCTATTGCTGGCCGCGGCGATTGCACATGCGGCCGCGGCTGACACCAAAGATACACCCGGAACGCGGCTGAAAGAACTCGTGTCGCTCGAAGGTGTGCGTGATAACCAACTCATCGGCTATGGTCTCGTAGTGGGGCTCAATCGGACGGGTGACAGCATTCAAACCCTGTTCTCCGCACAGAGCCTCACCAATCTTCTGCAACAGATGGGCGTGTCGATTAACCCCACCCTAATTGCAGTGAAGGACACGGCGGCGGTGATGGTGACGGCGACTCTGCCCCCTTACGGGCAACCCGGCATGCACATCGACGTGGACGCCGGAGCGATTGGCGACGCAGCAAATCTGCAAGGCGGTCTGCTGCTGATGACCAGCTTGAAGGGCGTGGATGGACAAGTATACGCCGTGGCCCAGGGGTCGGTGGTGACGGGCGGATTTGTCGCCGGAGGCCGCGGAAATACCCAAACCGTCAATCACCCCACGGTGGGACGAATTCCAGGCGGCGCGACCGTGGAACGCAAGGCCCCGAGCATTGCACTCGCCGGGCAATTGAAGCTTCAGCTTCACCAGCCTGACTTTACTACGGCGCTCCGCGTGAGCGCAGTCATCAACCAGAAATTTGGAACGCCCGACAAACCGCTCGCCCGGCCGGAAAACTCCGCGCTGGTGGGCGTAATCATACCCCCAGAGTATGCTAATCGCGCGGTTGAATTCGTCGCCGATATGGAAGCGCTGACCGTGGAGGCGGACCGGCCGGCCCGGGTGATCATCAACGAACGGACGGGCACCATCGTGATGGGCAAACAGGTGCGCGTGTCCCCAGTGGCAATCATGCACGGGAAGCTGACGGTCGAAATTCAAACCGTTGAGGCGGTCTCTCAACCGAATGCGTTTTCGCAAGGTACAACCACGGTTGTCCCGGAGGTCACTGCCGGAGCCAAAGAGGAGAAATCGCGCAGCCTAGTATTGCAGAAGGGCGCGACGGTGGAAGAACTGGTGCACGCCCTCGGGGCGATCGGATCTACGCCTCGTGATGTGATCGCGATTCTTCAAAGTTTGCGCGCGGCGGGAGCGCTCGAAGCCGATGTGGAAGTAATCTAATGCCCATGCTGGACACGGTCACGGCGGGAATTCTTTCCACATCCGGAGTCGCCCCCACGCTCTCCGTGTCGTCGAAAGATAGTCCGGAAAAGATTCGCGATGCGGCGACCCAGTTCGAGTCGCTGCTCATCGGCCAGATCCTCAAGTCCGCTCACGAAGACGAGGGATGGCTGGGAACCGGCGACGACCAAACCGCAGGCACTGCCATGGGAATGGCCGACGAGTACTTCGCAAAGGCGATGGCTGCTCGGGGCGGGCTGGGTTTGGCGAAAACCATCGCAGCGGGATTGACGCAGGCTTCTTCGCCGGCGAAATAGCTGCCCGGATTATCGCCGGACTGCGGGACGAATCTCCTCCAGCAGCTTCTGAAACTCCGGATCCGGCCGCCCACTGTTATCCGCCAGGGTGGCCGAGATCGTGCGCCGCGCTAGCTGGCGGTCTGGCGTATTCTCCGGGGTGCTGGCGCGATGGGCGAGATCGGTCAGGCGAGTTCGCAATTGCGCCAAAGCGCTGGTGCGCTCGCGCGGGTCAAGCAGGACGTATTCGAGCTGCCCCAGTTCCTTCAAGAGACGATCCTCGCGCTGCTCGTCAGCCAAGTCCTTCTTTAAAGCGTCCTGCACGTCTTTCTGTTGTTCCAGCGCAGCCGCGCGCTTGGAAAACTCGCTGACATCCTTCAAGCCTGCAAAATCCATAGCAATCGCGGTCAGCGCCAGGTACGTGCTCTTGGCATCGGTCTGCGCGGCGGCCTTCGCTTTGCGTATTTCAAAGATTTTGTTCAACAGTGCATCGTCGCGACCTCTGCGGCCGGACTTCATGGCCTGCACCTCCATCCACTCCACCGCTTCCACCGCAAGGTCGCTCGGGAGCCAGGTGTGGCCGCCGTCGAAGATCGCGACGTGATGCGGCGAGGTGAGCAGGCGATCGAACGTGTGCATCCCCAGCTTATTGAAGTCCTCGGTGCCGGCGGTCCCACACACTGGGAACGGTAGGTTCTTCTGGGGCTCGCGAGGAAATCCGGCGCTCGATGCGAATACGCCCGCGAATTTCCCGGTGCCCATCGCCAAATCCATCGAAAAGCGTGCTCCTCCTGAGTGCCCGGCGAGGTAAATGCGTTTGGGGTCGGTCGAAAAACGGCTGTTGACGTCGTCGAGCATCGCTTGGGCGGCGTTCAAGCTCACGTCCGGCGGACCATTGCGCGAGTTCTTCGACCCCGCCACGATGAAGCCGTACGTTTCCGCCGCGACCCGGTATTGAACTACAGGCGAGCGTCCATTCGCACGAGGATCAAAGGCCAGAATGACGGGCCATGCCCGCTGGGGCGAATAATTCGATGGAATATACAGCACATAGCGCTGGCCGGAGCGCGCGGCGCATAAGACGTCGTCGATGATCTGCCCTCGCGGCAAATCTTCGGCGTAGGCGGTTAAAGCCAGGATTCCGAGCAGAAACGAGCGCCACATGACGTTATTAGATCATGCGGAAGGCTAGATCGGGATGGTATAACCCAAGATGAGCCCGAACAGCAGACGGGAACACGGCAAGGCGGGTTCGCACGAGTGATTGGTGCAATTCTGTCGGGTCGTCCATGTTCGTCGTCTATGAATAGAGGCGCAACGGACTGTTGTAGCCGTTCAGCAAGCTGTCGTTGCTCCTCCGCCCTTCGTGCGGCCGCGTCACAGAGCCGTGTTTGGAGGTCAATGCCTCGCTGTTCGGCGATGGGCGTTAACAACCCACGACCTCTTCGACCAGGGTGCTGAACGCTCGCGCCGCTGCTTTCCTGTCTTTCGCAGGATTCGTTTTTTTCTACACCTTGGTCTCAGCATAGATCTCAGCGGTTCGGTCAGCTTATCAGTCTGCCGGTGGGTGCGGCGGCGTCTCGGTTCGGCGCGAGAAAACCCAGTCCTCAAGGAATTTGTCCCGGTCCTTTGAGATGAACGCCCGAACTAGTGCTTAGTTGCATAAGTTAATAATGGTATTGCGGAGCTGGCTGCCCTTCACCTCGCGCTTACGCCAGTGGAAGGGCTTGGGGTGTTCATTGGTCCTGTCCACGAAGGCTTCAATGGCGGAGCGGAGTTGGTCCTTGCTGGAGAAACTGGCACTA
>JBEKBK010000208.1:0-13277 GCA_050015435.1 Bryobacteraceae bacterium | reverse complement strand
GCCGATCGCATCTCGGCTATGTTCAGCAAGTTTTTCCATGAACTCCTGGTGGCAGAAGAGTGGGTTGGGCGGCTTCGATGTTGCGAACGCCTCAAGGAAGGTAAGCTGCTCTTTTGGGCCGCGCCCTACTGAATGCGGCGGCGCAATTCGTCGAAGAAGTTCTCCAGGAAGGTGACGTGAACCGAACCTTTTTCGGGTCCCGCGGCTTCCGGCATGGGGAACACTGCGAAGCGCTTGCCGTCCGGCGCCAGGGCCAGGTTCGAAGTACCCGTATATAAAATCTGCTTCTCGGACCAAAGGCGCGGCTTGGCGGGCACGAACGAATCGCCATTCGCTGTGTAATCCACCATCATGATGCGGTAGTCCGCCGTCTCGTAGAACAGTTCCCGGCCGTTGTTGGACCAAATTGCGTACAGCCCACCTCCCGCCGAGATCTGCCACTTGCCGCCCCGCCCTCGGGGGAAAGGCCGCACGTAGATCTCGGAGTTTCCCGATTCGTTGGACCGGTACGCGATCCATCGGCCGTCGGGTGAGAACATCGGCACATACTCATTCGAGGGCGTTGCCAGAAATGGCTCCGGTTTGCCCGGTTTGGGGTGGTCGGCATCGCTCGTGTCCAGAGTTACTGTCCAAATGTCATTAGCGGTCTCGGGATTGGTCTCGAAGTAGGCCAAATGCCGGCCGTCGGGGGAAACGGACCACGGAACTATGTTGTTTTGAGTCGTGAGGAGCCGCTGTGGTTCGCCGGAGCCATCGCTGCGGATCCACCCGATCCCTAAACCGTTGGCAGACGATGCGAAGACTATGTGCTTCCCGTCGGGCGTCCATACCGGTAACTGCGAGAGCCCCCCGAAGGTGAGCCGCGTCATCGTTCCCCGCTCCAACTCATAGACATAGATGTCGCTGCTGCTGCTGGTATTCATCACTAGAGCCAGCCGCCGCCCGTCTGGCGAAAACCTGGGGGTGCTATACGCACTCGTGGCGGCTATCAAAGGCTGCATCTTCCCGGAACTGTCGAGCCACACAACCGGCCAGGTCTGCGCCGCCCCTTGGCCTGCCAGATACACCAGGGTCCCGGTCCACGAAACGTCGAACTGACCGCCTCCCTGAATCGGGCTTGCACCCACATCCTCCAGAAGCGGTACAGGCGTGCCTTGAAGCTCCAGGCGGGCGGGGTCGAAACCCACTCCCAACAGAACGCCTTGATGCAGGTAAACCAGATAACCGCGGGTTCCGTTTGTTGCCGTCAGATAACGGCCGAGGTATCCCTCCGCTAGAAGTGTCTTGGTCACGCCGCTCTTCAACGATATTGCGTCGACGCTAGCGTTCTCCATTCCGACTACAGTGGGAGAGGCCGTGAAAAGAACGGTCTGGCCTCCCGGCAAGATCTGCGGCCAGCGATGGGAGACCGCACCTTTACCCAGTCTTGTAAACGGCTGCGGCCTTCCCCCGGCAGCGGGCACCTTCGAAAGGCCGGCCGTCTGGTTCAGCGCCGCGATAATCGTTCCGTCTTCTCCCCAACTGCCGCCGTAATCGAACGGAGCATCGCACAGAGTCACCGAGGCTCCGCCCTGGACGAAGATCTTCTTGAGCTTGCCATCCGCGAAGAATCCGACCCATTGGCTGTCGGGAGAAAAAAACGCATCCCGGCCGTCTTCCGTGCCGGGCAGCAGGGTAGCTTGGGTCTGGTCCAAAAGCCGGGTGGCAAGCTGCTGTTTGCCATTGGGAGCGCGCGCCGGAAAGACCAGTCGCCGGCCGTCGGGTGAGATCGCCGCGGTGAGATTGAGACCCGTCATCGCATCGGGCCCCAGGTCCACGCTCAGTCGTGTCAAAGGATGATCCACCGGTCGCGTCGCACGCCACGCCACCCAAGACACAGCGACCAACGCCACCACCAACACTCCCGCCGCCCAGCCGACCCAGGACCGCGAGGGAGTGGTCAAGTGAGGCAGCTCTTCCAGCAAGCGCCACGCATCGCCAATGTCTCGGAGCCGCTTCTTGGGGTCCTTCTCCAGGCAACTGCGTAATAGGCGCTGCGCCTTCTCCGGGACGCGCTTCCAATCTGGCTCGTCCTTGATCACCGACGCGAGCGTTTCCGACACGTCGGCGCCTTTGAACGGCCGATGCCCCGTCAGTAGTTCATAAATCAATACTCCGAACGCCCATATATCCGCACGCTTGTCTACTTGTTTCCCACGAGCCTGCTCGGGGCTCATGTAGGCGGCCGTGCCGAGAATCACGCCCACTTCGGTCGCCCCGATCGTCAGCGTGGGCGAGTTCTCTGCACTCGCCGATGGCTCCCTCTGACTGGAGAACGCCTTCGCCAAACCGAAATCAAGGAGCTTGACGGTGCCGTCTGGCGTGACTTTGATGTTGGCGGGCTTCAGGTCCCGGTGAATGATTCCCTTGTCGTGCGCATACTCCAATGCGGCAACGATCTGGGAACCGATCTTCCAGGCGTCATCGAACGGCATCGGCCCCTTGGGGGCTTCGCCTTCGACCAGTTCCATGGCCAGCGCGCGCTCTTCGACGCCATAGATCTGTGCGATGTTGGGGTGGTTCAACGAAGCCAGAACCTCGGCTTCGCGTTGGAAGCGCGCCATCCGCTCGGGGTCGGCGGCAAAAGCCTCGGGCAAGACCTTCAGCGCCACATCGCGTTTGAGCTTCGTATCGCGCGCCCGATACACCTCGCCCATTCCGCCGGCGCCGATCTCGGCGATAATCCGGTAATGTGCGATGGTTTCGCCGATCATTTGGTCACCGGCGCACGGCGGCGTAATTCGTCGAAGAAGTTCAGCAGAAAGGTCACGTGAACGTCCCCCTTTTCTTCCGTCGGTGCCTTCAGCTCGGGGAAGATAGCAAACTGCTTGCCGTCCGGGGCCAGGTCGTAGTTCGGATTGCCTCCAACGTCGTGGAGTTGCTGATCGGACCAGACTTTCGGTTTGTCGGGTACGAAAGAGTCTGCTTTAGCCGTGTAGGCCACTACCACGATGCGGCGTTCCGGACTCTCGAAGAATAGCTCCCGCCCGTTGCGGGACCAGACGGGTACCGTTCCTCCGTCGCTAGAGATTTGCCACTTGGCTCCCGGCCCCGGAAACGGCTGCACGTATATCTCATCCCGGCCCGTCTCATCCGACCTATACGCGATCCAGCCGCCGTCGGGCGAGACGGCGGGGTAGCGTTCATTGAACTGCGTGTGGAGGAAGGGTTCTGGCTTCTGCGGTTTCGGATGATCAGCATCGCCGACGTCGACCGGCAGAGTCCAAAGGTCGTCGCCACTGTCAGGGGAGACTTCGTAATACGCCAACCGACGACCGTCTGGAAAGAATGCGTAGGGGACCAGAACATCCTTACTGTCCAGTAGGCGCTGGGTCTCCCCGGATCCATCAGCACGAATCCAGCCGAGGCTGTAGCCGCTGGCTGAGGAGAACCGAAACACGATGTGTTTACCGTCGGGGCTCCATATCGGGAAACCGGGTCGTTCGACGTTCAAGGCGAGGCGGGACATCGTTCCGCGCTGCCAGTCATAGACGAAGATTCGCCTGTCGTTGCCCGCGATCTGCGTTATAGCCAACTGCTGACCGTTGGGGGAAAAGCGGGGAGCGGTGTACGCGTCTGGCTTAGAGATCATTAGCCTGGTCTCGCCGGATTTATTCAGCCACGACACGGGCCAGCTCTGAGCCGACACCCTACCGGTCCGATAAACTAGGCTTCCAGTTTGCGAGAAACTGAATTGTCCCGCGCCCGAATTTGGATCGCCCGCCAGGTTCTCCAGCATGGGCACTGCCGCACCGCGAAGTTCCAACCGCGAGAGATCGAAAGGAGCGACGAAGAGCACGCCCTCGTGGACGTATGCCAGGTGGCCCGTTGCTTCACTGGCATGCACGTAGCGGCCGAAGTAGGCTCCACGCACCAAGATTTTGACTTCCCCGGTTTTCAAAGACACTGCCGCGATGCTGGCTTCCTCAAAGGCAGAGGTAGTAGGAGAAAGGGTGAACAGAACTGCGCTACTGCCAGGCAGCGTTTGTGGCCAGCGATGAGTAAACGTGCCCGTCTCTAACTTGGTCACGGGCTGAGGGGTTCCTCCTTCGGCAGACACGCGTGAAAGTGCACCCCTAGCTCTCAATGCCACGACGATTTCACCGTTCAGGCCCCAACTCGCGCCGCGCGCGTCGGGTGCGTCGCACAACACGACGGGTGCACCGCCCTGGACCGAGATCTTTTTCATTTCTCCATCGGCGAAAAACCCGATCCATTTTCCATCCGGCGAAAAGAACGGATCTCTTCCGTTCTCGGTTCCCGACAGCAACGTCGGGTTGTTCTCCTCCAGTAGTCGCGCAGCGAGCATTTGCGTGCCATTCGCACTCTTCGCGGGAAATACCAGCCGCGATCCGTCGGGCGAAATCTCGGTGGTCGTGGTGAATTGGCCGGCGACCGCGTCCGGCCCGAGATTCACGTCCAGGCGCACCAGCGGCTGTAAGGGGCGCTCTACTGGCCGCGTCGCGCGCCACCAACCGAAGCCCAGCACAACTGCGATCAGCATCGCCACACTCGCAGCCAGCCAACCGAGCCACGAGCGTGAAGAAGCGCCTGTCGTTATATCAGGCTTGCTGGTTGGATTCGCCAGGTACTTCTGGATCGCGATACGCGCCTCGCCGACGGCTTGCAACCGAGTCTTCAGGTCGCGGTCCAGACAGCGCTTGAGCAGCTCACGAATCGGCGAGGGTGTCGATCGGGGCAGCTTGCCGAAATCGATTTCTGACCGCAGGACATCCGCCAGCGTATGCGAAACCGATTCGCCATCGAACAGGCGTTTGCCCGTCAGCACCTCCCACAGCACAACTCCGAACGACCAAATATCGGCTCTGCGGTCCACCGGCTTCCCGGCGGCCTGCTCCGGGCTCATATAGGATGCCGTGCCTAGGATCACGCCCACCTCGGTCCCGCCCATGGTCAGCGTGGGAGAATTCGCGCCGTCGCTTCTCTCGGCTGTGTTGGACTGCACGGCCGTCGCCAGTCCGAAATCCAGAACCTTCACCGTGCCGTCTTCTCGGACCTTGATGTTGGCCGGCTTCAAATCGCGATGCACCACACCCTTTTCGTGCGCGGCTTCGAGCGCGTCGGCGATTTGCGCGGCAATCCTCAGCGATTCATCAAGTGGAAGCGCGCCTTCGGCGACGCGATCCGCCAGCGTGGGTCCTTCGACCAGCTCCATCACGATGGCGTGATCTTCGAGACCATGAATAATCGCGATGTTGCGGTGATTGAGCGCAGCCAGTACTTTGGCTTCGCGCTCAAAGCGAGCCAGGCGGTCCGGATGCTGCGCCAGCGCCGCGGGTAGGACTTTGATCGCTACCTCGCGACCGAGTATTGTGTCACGGGCTCGGTAGACTTCGCCCATTCCGCCTGCACCTATGGGCGCAAGAATCTCGTAGGGTCCCAATCGAGTGCCGGGAGCCAGAGACATAAGGTGTCTACCGATTCTACGCTAGTGAGATGTTCTCCGGATTCCGCCTGAGAAACGCGCGTTGCGGAATGTGCACTGAGTCTGCGCTTGACTGGGTCGGTAACCCGTTGATGTCCTTGCGGCCCAGGCCTGCTAGGTGAATCACGCGCTCCTAGTCGCTCAACGCTACGGCAAGGCGAACACAACGAGCGCATTGGTCGCCACAATCGCGACGTACTGTTTGCCATCTCTGCCTCGATACGTAATCGGATTGGCGTTCGCTCGCCGGTCGAGCTTGGTAACCCACAGTTGCTTGCCGGTCTTTGCCTCGATGGCCCGGAAGCGGTTGTCATCAGTTGAACCGACGAACAAGACTCCGCCCGCCGTCACGATCGCTCCGGCAAGCGCGGGGCGTCCTGTATTCTGCTTTGCTTCAGGAAGGCCTTCAGTAATCCCCAGCGGTATCTGCCACGCAAAATCTCCGGTAACAGTATTTACTGCCGTGAGCCGTCCCCATGGCGGCTTTTGGCACGGCCAAGCAACGCCACCGATGCGGACCTCAAAGTTCCCTCTACCTGGACCAGCACTGCCGAGCGTGGTCTTATCATAGGGAACGGACGAACCTTCGGGTGCCTTTTCCATCCAACCAAACGCACCCTCATCCTGCGAGACCACGAAGGCATACCCTGTGTTCGGGTCCCAAGCGATTCCACCCCAATTGGCCCCTCCCAGCCCGCCGGGAAACACCAGCGAACTTTTAATTGGCGCGCCTGCAGGATGGAACGCCCAAGTCGTGAAGGGGCCGGCATTGTTAGCGCCGCCGTTCTGCGCGATCAACTCCTTGCAAGCCTCGACATGCTCCGCCGTCGTGTCCTCGACCGTGACCAGATCCTGCGGGAGATAACGGTTGCGTGCAATCGGCGGAGGTTTTACCGGGAACGGCTGGGTCGGGAACGCCTCTTCGCCGGGAACGTCGCTCTTGGGAACCGGACGCTCTTCGACACCGAAAATCGGTTGGCCCGTTTCGCGATTGAGAATGTACATGTAGCCCGACTTGGTAGCCATTGCGAGTGCGGGTATGCGGGCACCCCCGCGCATGACGTCGAAGAGCGTGGGAGGCGCGGGCGGGTCGTGATCCCATAGGTCGTGATGTATGGTTTGAAAATGCCACTTGTATGTGCCGGTCTCGGCGTCCACGGCCACCACGGAGTTGCCGTACAAGTTAGCGCCTTTGCGGTCACCACCGTAGAAATCGCTGGCGGGTGATGCTAACGGCAAATAGACTAAGCCGCGCTGCTCATCCACGGTGAAGTAAAATGGCCAAGCATTTACACCCGAGCGATCTTTCCAGCTGTCGCCTTCCCAGGTGTCGTGTCCTGGTTGGCCGGGCTGCGCCACCGAGCTGAATTCCCATACCTTCGCGCCGGTGCGCGCGTCGAAAGCCCGTGCATTTCCGGGCGCGCCGACCGCGCCGAGCGGCGTGTTTGCCCCCACCACCACAACGTTCTTAAAGACCAGCGGCACTGAGTTGTAGGGCACCACCATATCCACTTCGCCTTCTTTTCCGAAACCCGGGTCAATTTTCCCTGTGTTCGCGTTCAGTGCGATGAGCCTGCGTCCTGCCGTAAAGAGAATTCGCGGAGGATTACTGCCTTCTCCGCGCCAGTAGGCGACACCCCGACGTGAGGGTGCTCCTTCCGTGATCGGATACTCCCAGATTTCCTTCCCCGATTCCGGCTGCAGAGCGACCACGCGATTAGCGGCGGTCAGATACATGACATCATTCACCACAATCGGTGTGGCTTCGGAATTGACGCTGCCTCGGCCCTTCCCTTTGGCTTTCGTAGCGGGCGCGGGGACATCGGATGGGAAGCGATAGTTCCATGCCTGAGTTAGGCCGCCCGCGTTTTGTACCGTAATCTGGGCCAGAGGCGAATAGCCGGTGCCGGCCAAATCGTGACGGTAGTAGGGCCAATCACCATCAACAGAGATGGTCGCCTGCTTGGCTTGATTTGGCTGCTGTGCGTCGCCCAACTGTACGCAAAGCGGTGCCACAACCGCTGTGCCAACAACGACGATCATCCGACTGAAGCGCATAGATCTCGACCTCCTGCGGAACGCGCGCCCGCCCTCGGATCACACTCGCGGAGAAACGTCCGCGCCCCGTGCCATACGATGCCGCAAGCCGCGCTTGATATGGGCCTGAGGACCTGTTGGAACGTGATTAGTATATCGTTTCTGGTACGCATGAACGAAGCCTTGCCAAGTAGCCGTTGGTGCCGTCTCAGCTGCCCACAATGCCGCCGCCTTCGGTCATCCGGGAGCGTTCTCCTTTTGGGACCGCCCTGAATCCTTTAAGTGACTTGAAACGGACCCGTGACATCACTTAAAAGGAGGGGCGGAACGTGCCGGGGCGCCTGGGAAGGCGCTCCGTCCCGAAAGAGGAGTCCCCAGCGACCAAAGCCAGCAGATCGCTGGGGACTGCCGCACTTGTCCTATAAAGCGCGGACCAAACAAGGATTGGTCAATCTATCGGTAGGGTGGCTGGGGAACTTAACGTCTGAGAGTCGGCCGACCGGGTAGGAAAAAGCCGAGCCTACCTGCTGAAAGAGGCCCGGCCAGAGGTTGGTCCTATCGTTTCGCGCCTATCGTATCACGTCGAAGAAGAACCTGAACGTTTCACTCCGTGTGACCAAAGTCGATGCCATCGGAATTACCGGACTGGAATTCTCCTGCCGGGTATGCGCATGTGAATGTGAGAGATTCGAGCGGGTTCGATAGGTGAGAACTTGAACGCAGGCCGACGGCTTGGTCGCCAAACTGCGGCGAGCGCAGGATATGACCCGCCCCCGAAACGCTCGTGCCGGTTGATGTCTGTCGTTCCTGCAATCCGTTCACGTGCGCTGCGATCTAGCCCTGCCTTCTTTAACGTGATGAGCAGTATTCTCGGAATTTCCGCGAACTCGTACGAGACGCTAACTATGCGGTCGAGGACCGCAAGTAGGCCCTCATCGAAGATCTGCTGCGGCAGCGCGCCGAGGCGATCAAGGTCTTCGACGACAAGCTGGCGAAGCTCGGCCATAACGCGCGAAGGGTCCGGGAAGGTACGTTTCGCAGGGAAAACTTTTTACTCGTAGAATGGACCAGCCCAAGGCAATCGAGCTGGCGGAAACGCAGGAGGCGACCAGCCCCTTCTTCTCGCCGGACGGCCAGTGGGTGGCATTTTTCGCCCAGGGAAAGCTGAAGAAAATCTCGGTGGAAGGCGGCTCTTCAATTACCCTCTCCGATGCTGGCGGCTCTTACACCGGCGGCAGTTGGGGCGAAGACGGCAACATCATCGCGGCGCTGGCCATCAACGGCCCCCTGTCGCGGATTCCCTCCGCGGGAGGCGCACCCACGCGAGTGACAGAGCTGGCGCAAGGAGAAGCCACGCATCGCTTGCCACAGATTCTGCCGGGAGGGAAAGCGGTGCTATTCACCTCCAGAACATCAATGAATGCATTCGATGGGGCCAATATCGAAGTCATGTCTTTGGCGGATCACCGCCGGAAAACGCTGCAACGCGGAGGCACTTTTGGCAGATACCTGCCCGCGTCAAATGGGACGGGCCACCTCGTTTACATCAACAGAGGAACCCTGTTTGCCGTGCCGTTCGATCCCGACAAGCTGGAAGTGCGCGGCACGCCATCACAGGTGCTGGGGGAGGTTGCTTATAGCACTGGAACCGGCTCCGCGCAGTTCGATTTTTCGAGAAACGGGACACTGGTATACCGCAGCGGCGGCGCGGAAGGTGGTGGACTCCTGACGGTTGCGTGGCTTGACGGCACGGGGAAAACACAACCGCTATTAGCGAAACCGGGGGCCTATGGGCGTCCTAGCCTGTCACCGGATGGCCAACGGCTGGCGCTGGAGGTAACGGAGGGATCAGGCCCGAGCATATGGGTCTACGACTGGCAGCGCGATACAATGACGCGCTTGACATTTGCCGGAACAAACCTCTACCCGTTGTGGAGCCCGGACGGCCGATATATCGCGTTCCGAGCGGTGGGAGAAGGCATGTCCGCGATCCGTTCCGACGGAGCGGGCAAGCCCCAGCCATTGACTCAGAGCAAAAACACCCAGTATCCGTACTCCTTCACGCCCGACGGAAAGCGACTGGGGTTCATGGAACAAGCTTCCGGGACTTCAAATGATCTCTGGACTGTGCCGCTGGAGAGCGATGGCGCGGGACTACGTGCGGGAAAGCCGGAAGTTTTCCTGCAAACGCCAGCGGACGAACGGTACCCCTCCTTTTCTCCCGACGGGCGATGGCTGGCCTATGCTTCCACCGAATCGGGGGAATTCCAGGTTTATGTTCGGGCCTTCCCGGACAAGGGCGGCAAGTGGCAAATCTCGAACAGCGGCGGCCTTTATCCGATGTGGTCGCGCAACGGACACGAGCTTTTTTTCGAGACTCTGAATAGTCAGATCATGGTGGCCGCGTATACCGCGAAGGGCGACGGTGGGATCGCAAGGTAGTGCGCCGGACGCCGAGCCTTATTGAGCGCGCGCTTTATAGCAGAGAACGTGTGTGGGTCTTTGTAATCCCCGTTCACGTATTTGAAAAGGGACAGAAGATGCTGCAAGGCGCGCCGGTTATCGATGCCACCCGATCGCTTTATGCTGTCCGTTATGCGTTTGTGCAGACGCTCCAGATTCCACTTCGGAAGGGCGACGCCGATGATCGGAACCTTGAGGTCTCCTCGTTTCACCATCGCATAGAGTGCCGGGAAGATCATCTTATGGGCGAGATCTCCGGTCACACCGAAGAGCACCAGCGCGTCCGAACGGGAGGCGGTCACCAGGTACCTGCTTTCTCGGCGCCGTCTTTTCCGGCGCCTTTGAGTTGATCACCGGCCACATTACCAAGGCGGCCCGAGTAGATGGGCAGAGCTTCGCTCAGCATGAATTCCATGCTGAAGTAGGCGGCGCAGGCCAGGGGAGCGTCCGATTGATTCCTTTGAAACCAAGCGGGCGCTTTCACCGCCTGCCGACTGCCTTCGACCAAACCATCTCCGCTTCTCCGGAAAACGGGATCACCTAACACGCGTTCGATCTGATCGCGCGATACCGTCTGCAGGACGACCCAGCCTGCAACAGACCGATCGACGAATTGCTAGATACGATATTGTGCCTTCGAAAGGTTCCGCCAATAGCAAGACTATCTGCCGCTAACCCCGGCGAGTTGCTCGCGTTGCGCCGCGTGCATCGACACCTTCACGGGATTCGTCTTTTGCAAGATGTCCCTGGCCTTGGTCACCTCGTCCGCTGTGCCATGCGCCAGAAGGAGAAACTTGTCAGACTTGAGCGCCGTCTCGTATTCCACAACGCTGTCCTTGGGGATACCAATGCTGTACAACCCCGCGCCGAGCGCGCTTAATCCGCCCACCAAAACGGCACCTTCAAGTGCGCCGATGATCCAGGCGACCAACGGACCGGCCACCAATATCGGCCCCAAGCCTGGAATGACGAAGAAAGCGGCTCCGAACAACATTCCCCAGATGCCACCCCAGAAGGCTCCCTGCTTGCCCCAGTACTTCATGCGGTCGCCGAGGTTATAGTATCCGACGACGTGCTCGTCGGTATGATAATCCTTGCCGACGATGGACATGTTCTTCATGTCAAACCCAGACCTCTGCAGTTCCTTCACCGCTTCTTCTGCTTGGGAGTGGGTTCCATAAATGGCTACAATCGAGTTTGTTTCAAACATAATTTACGTACTTTCTTTCTAAAATCGATTTCGTTGCGTTTACGTCTTCCGACCCTTCCTTGACTAAGGTTCGAAACCGATGAGCCAGGCGCGCAGTTGGGAAACCAGTGTGCGCCGATCAGTTCCGGTATTTAAGCCTTGTGGACAAGATCCGATATGGCCTTGCCGAGTTCATCAATGCCCTTGTCCACTTCTTCCACAGCGTATCTACTCCCCTCGGTAAGCTTTCCGGCCAACGTCCTTGTATCCGCGACGACCGCGGAAACGCCCGACTTGGCCTCACTGCCAGCCCAGCCGGCGGACTGTTCGAGAAGGAGCGCCGCGGCTTCCATCTCATAGCCGGCTTTAACGGTCTCTTTCTTCGCCCAACTTTCTTTCGCTTTAACTTGGTGCGATTGCGCTAGCGCGTGGTCTGCGCGCTCAAAAATGTTATCCGCTTCGGCTACGTTTTTCACCGTGCCTTTCCGCGTAGCGGCGGCCAGGTTCGCCAGTTCTTGCGCCGAGGAGGTCAGTGAAAGCTTGACGTCGCCGCTCGCGCGGCTGGCCTCTAACTTCACGAAGGCCTCTCCCTTGCGGACTTCCTGCGCCGCTTTCTCGTAATCCTTTGCGAGAAGCGCCTGATGCGCGTTCTGGAAATGGCGATCCGGCTCCTCAATGTAGGGATACCAGGACGACTCGTCCAGAACCAGCCAGTCACGTTCGAGATCGGCACGGTGGGCCGTTGCAATCACGGCATCGAACCGCTTCAATTCGACCGTCTTTTTACTGTCCAGATCGGCGGCCAATGCACTTAACTGCTTCATGGTCACGTCGATGTTTTCTTTTGCTCCCCGGGAGGCCTCCGTGGTCTCCTTAGACAGGAGATCCGCTGTGGCACGAATATCAGCGGCAGCCGTGGCCGGGTCTTTCGCCATGAAAGCTTTGCGTGCGGATTGCAGCTTCCTGCTCAGATCGTCGATCACCGGAATATAGTCGTTATCTTGGACCACGACCCAGTCTTCCGGAGTCTTGGAAGCGATCGCCGATTTGGATGCGCTCTGACTGGTGGCCGCACCTGGGGGCTTCGCCGCCGTGCTTTCGGCGTCGTTGCTACTCTTGCTGCAAGCAGTGCCCAAAAGGGTCAGTACAGTCACTGCAGCTGAAAGAATAATTGTCTTCATGCCATCTCCTTTAAAAACACTTCTAGTTCAGTTCATGATGCACTGACGGTTTATTCGCTGACATCCGGTTAGCTCGGATCACAGCCGCAGGGCTTTCATCTCTTGCTCAGCCCGGACCCAGTCCTCCTCTGCTGAACCGTTCGTGCAACCGCGGGCTTCCCAATACGAATACGCCAACCTGGCGATTTCAGCTTCTCTGCCGTCACCGTTAGTGAAAGGCATCTGATCTAGTACGGCTGCGCCTCCTGAGGAGGTCATGGAGACGGCCCCGTTGGTAACTTCCTGTTCCGTCTTCGAATTATGGTGTTTTGACATAGAAATGTAATCTCCTTAAGCGTATTCAGCGCGCCGCTTCGTGCGGCAGCGCTGCCTTCGATCCCCGTTTCGCGCCGCGAGGCGAAGATTGATCCAGAGGTACAAAAGCGCTACAACAAAAGCCGCGCCGAACAGTCCCCAACGCACGGAGAAGAGTGTCCAGAAGACGCCGGTGTAGCCGACCTCCCGCATCCAGAGCCACTTCTGTATCGAACCGGGAACAAACGCCAGGATGGCGATAAGCGAGATCGCGCCAACAATCGCCAGTCTCATTGGGCGACGTACCGTAGGGGGTCCTATTCGGATGGGGTGGTGACTTCCGTTGCCGCTGGGCTTATCGTCCGCAAGCGGCTTTGACGGCTCGACGTGTATTTGTTTCTCGATTAACATCGCTCTACCACTCCAGTCCGCTTTCCGGATGGCCGATCAAAGATGTGACTACTACGTGCGGTAGTGCCCATGTCTTCAGATTGATCATCTTTCCGAGCCCGTGAATTAGTGATAGCAATCTCAAGGCCGCTGGTTCGCCGCTGCTCACCGTCCAAGCCGGTATGAAGCGCGAGATGTCAGAACGCCGCCAAAACACAGACCGCGAAGCTAAGGTGCG
>JBEKBK010000207.1:0-13282 GCA_050015435.1 Bryobacteraceae bacterium | reverse complement strand
CTGCTTTTCACTCTGCAGCAACCGGCCTGCATCCGGATCGTTCTGCGCAATCAGCGAGGTGACGATTCCCCACCGGTCCAGTGCTTGAAGCTGTACTTCAGGAACGGTCAGGCTGCCGTCCAGCAAGGATTTCAGCCTCGCCCGTCCCGCAGCCGTCTCCGCGATTCCGGTGTATGCACGAAACCAGATGATCCTCAAATTGCGATCTTCGGCATGGAGCATGCGGTCCGCCGCCATTTCTTCGAGCTGCGAGACAAAGGTCCGGCGCAATTCGGGTCCCGCGTAGTAGTGCAGAGCAGCGATCACATGGGATGAGACTCGCTGCGTGATCGGCTCGTCAAATTCGGCCGGCAAGAGCCGGGCGGCCAGCGCGACATATTCCCGCGGCGCCAGATCCGCCACGCGAACCGAATCCCAAGCGACCCCCACAGAAGCGACTGTTCAAACGGATCTTTTACAGAGCCAAGGGAATTGAGGATGGCCCGCCGGCTGCGCCCGTCGAGCAGAAATCGTCCGTAGCCGTAATCTTCCTCGTTTGCGAACACGTATGCGGGGCAGGCCTTTCCAGTCGCTTCACTGACGATGGCACTCCTGGTCTTCAGATCCACACGCAGTGGCGCGGATTTGCCATCGAGGTAATGCAGGCTGACCTGAGTGCTCAAAGGCCACACGCCGCCTTCGCCCAGAACATCACTTTGGGTCAGCGACAGCCGGCTCAGCTTGTTCTGGTCGCAGGTCCAGTCGACGTTCACCTGGGGCATGCCGCGACGCCGGATCCAGGTCGCCGCCCATGCCGTAAGCGATTGCCCGGAAACCCGTTCTTCGGCATGGACCAGATCGCTCCATTCAGCGTTCCCGTACGCATGTTCCTTCAGATACAAACGCAGTCCATCACGGAAGTGTTCGGCGCCGAGCACGCAAGCCATTTGCTTCAGAACGCTGGGGGCCTTCTGATAAACAATCGCTCCGTAGGCAGATTTCGCGTCCTTCAAGTTTGGGATCTCCTGAAAAATAGGAGTGGTCCCTTTGGTGGAATCGATGGCGTACGCCAATGGTTTGATCTGCTCGTAGAACCGCTTCCAGGCCCCTTCATCGGGCTTTAATTCTGAGAGCGCCTGATAGGCCATGTACTGCGCGAACCCTTCCTTCAGCCAGAGGTCATCGAACCAGCGCATGGTGGTGAAATCTCCGAACCACTGATGCGTCAGTTCGTGCAAGGTCAGGATGTCGCGGCCAATCAGGTCGCTATGCGTGGGCGCGCGCCGGAACAGAACCGATTCTTCTCTCAGAAAAGTGCAGCCGGCATGCTCCATCCCGCCGTAGGCGAATTCGGGAATCAGCACCAGGTCATACTTCGGAAACGGAAACGGTTGTGCGAAATAGGCCGATAAATACTCGATGCCCCGAGCCGTCACCTCCTGAAGCTCGTTCGCCTCGACCTCGGCGCGCTTCACCTGGGACTGTCTGGCGTAAAGTCCCGGCAATCCTGGCGTGTCGTGGATACGACGGAACGGGCCGGCGGCAAAGGCGAACAGATAGGTGCTGATCGGCTCCGTCGCGGCAAATACGGTGTGCGCGATCGAGCCGGCAGCCTCGGTACTCCTCGCGGCGGTATTGGAAATCACCGTCCAGTCCGCCGGCGCCGTGACGTCGAGCTGGAAGCGACCCTTTAAGTCGGGCTGATCGAAACATGGGAACGCCATGCTCGCGTCCATAGGAACGAACAAGGTGTAAACGTATTCAGAACCGTCTTCGGGATCCTTATATAGTGTGATGGCTCGTCCCGCTGGAGCAACGGGCGCACTGAAGTCAATCGAGACGTCGTTATTTCCCGCGCGAAGAGAAGCTCCAGGCAATTGCAGGTGCCCGTTATCGGCGGTCACCGGGGCCGGAGCGCCGTTTACCTCGATCCGGCTGACCGTGCCTTCCCGGAAATCAAGCAGCATGGGGCGCGCCGTATCCAACATAAACTGGATTTCCTCGTGCCCCTCAACCGTGGAGGGGTGCGGAGAGAGCGTGTAGGAGAGACGATAGTGAAGGTCCGAGATCTGCGCGGCCCTTTCCCGGGCGAGCTCGCGAGGTATCCCCTCGGGGGCGGCTCCGCATGCGACAACAGTCATAGTGGTAAGCCAGCCGCAGATTTGAACAATCCTCACAATCGAATTCAGTTTACTCTATCGATTTCCTGTGGGAAAATGCAGAGACTCCACGCCCCATGCGAATTGCTGCGATTCAAGCCCCTCGTATTGATCCCAGTTACGCCTGCTTCAAGATTTCGATCCGGCGATCCAAAATTCACCGCTACGGAGTTTACGCCGACGAGCGCATTCCCGCCAACCGTAAGGTGATCGAGTATACTGGGGAACGTCTTAACCGGAAACAGGCGAAGCAACGGGACCGGGGCACGTATACGTACTTGTTCGCGGTGGACAACTACTGGACGCTCGATGGCGCCGCGGGCGGCAGCGGGGCGGAGATTATCAATCACAGTTGTGAACCGAACCTCGTCAGCCGGGTCATGAAGGGCCATGTGCTCTACATGAGTCGCCGCGAAATCCAGCCGGGCGAAGAACTCACCGTGGACTACAACTTCTCGAAAAGCACTCCCCGAACGCCCTGTTCGTGCGGCGCGAAAGGTTGCCGCGGCACAATCGAGAAGTAGTCTATCTGAGTCAGAAGTTCATCATATTAGCGGTTGATTCGTGGGGAGTGCGATAGAATGGCCCTAAAATCATGCTGTTGAAGTCCCCGCCGGCGCGGATACTGATCGTGGATGACGATCCCCGGGAACGGGAGTATCTCTCGCCCATCATCGGCGCGCTGGGATTCGCTGTCGAAACCGCGACGGATGGCGAGGACGCCCTCGAAAAGCTGGGCACGCAACATTTCGACGCGATCGTCACCGATCTGATCATGCCGCGAATGGACGGCATCGGCTTGCTCCGAAGCCTTCTCGAACGGGGGGACCGCACGCCCGCCATCGTACTGACGGGTTTTGGAGACATGGACAAGGCGGTTTCCATCGTCCATGAACTAGGCGCATTCTGGTTCCTCGAAAAGCCGGCCCAATCCGCTGCGCTCGCGACTTTGCTGCTGCGCGCGATTCGTCACAAGAGGCTCCTGGCCGAAACCGAACGCTTGCAGCGCCAATTGAGCCGGCAAGGCCGGTTGGGAAGCCTGGTCGGGACTTCGACCACCATGCGCAACGTCTTCTCCCTGATCGAACAGTGCGCGCCCAGTTCCGCGCCGGTGCTGATTACCGGCGAAAGCGGGACTGGCAAGGAGAGGATCGCTGCGGAGATTCACAGGCTGAGCCCCCGCGCGGATCGTCCCCTTGTCGCGATCAATTGCGCGGCGCTTCCCGAAAATCTGATCGAAAGTGAATTGTTCGGACACGAACGCGGGGCCTATACCGGCGCGGTAGGACGGCGTGCGGGCTGTTTCGAGCACGCTCATGAGGGCACGCTATTCCTGGATGAAATCGCGGAGATGCCGCTCGCCATGCAGGCGAAACTCCTTCGCGTTCTCGAGGACTCAAAGGTCCGGCGTCTGGGCGGCAGGGAAGAAATGGTCGTGGATGTCCGGGTGATCGCGGCCACGAATCGGTCCGTTCAAGAAGCGTTGGACCAGAAAGTCCTGCGCCCGGACCTGTACTATCGTCTGAATGTATTCCACCTCGACTTGCCGCCGCTGCGCCATCGCCGGGAGGATATTCCGGTGCTCGTGGAGGCGATCGTCCGCGAACTCAATGAGAAACACGGCACTCGCATCGCGGAGGTCGACCCGGACGTACTCGACCGCCTCGTACGTCATTCCTGGCCCGGCAACATACGGGAACTGAGAAATGTGCTCGAACGGGCGGTGATTGTCGCGAATGAGGGAACCCTGCACGCGGCGCACCTTCCTCCAGCCTTTCATCTTCAGCCGGTCACCCCAGGCTCGCCGGCTGCGTTTGGACCTTCCATTACTTTCAAGGCCGGACGGAGGCTGAGCGAGGTGCAGCAGGCCTACATCGAGCTGACCCTTAAGTGCACCAATAACAACAAGAAACGTGCCGCTGAACTGCTGGGCGTGAGCATACGGACGTTACACAGTTGGCTGGCCGCGGCCGCCGGCAGGACTCCGCCCACAAAACGGGCGAAGGCAACGGGAAACAGCTCCTAAGTAATCGCCCGCAAAACGGAGCCTGGATCGCGGCAGACCACCCAAGCGATTGCTTCCGGGGATTGAGAGTCGCGATCGGCCCTTTGCGGGCCAGTAAGAAAAATTCCTACAATCGTGAACGGGGCTGTTACACCTGGCTCGGGATGGAGTCTAACCCGGCAGGAGATAACTGCATGTCACGTTACGAGAGTCTTTCTCTTCCGGAAGATCTTTCGACTGAGGCAATTCAGGCGGAAGTGGAGCGAATCTTGGGGAGCGAGAAATTCTCGCGTTCCGCCCGGCTAAGAAGCCTGCTCAAGTTCACGGTCAGCCAAACCCTCCAGGGAAACGCGAACGTTCTGAAAGAGTATGTGATCGGAACTGAGGTGTTGCGTAAGCCCGAGTCCTACGATCCACGGAGCGACTCTCTGGTGCGAGTGCTCGCCAGCCGCCTACGCGTCAAGCTCAAGCAGTATTACGCCAATGGCGGTAGTGAGGATCCGCTGGTCATCAATTTCCCCAAGGGCGGCTATGTCCCCGTTTTTCAACGGCGTGAAAAAATCCGAGCCGAAGCCGAGAAGAAGCTGACGGCGCGGAACCTGTATTCGCGCGCGAGGTTCCAGGCCAGCCAGCTCACCCCGGACGCGCTGGCCGACGGCGTGACCGCGCTAAAGGAATCGATTGCCGCCGATCCGGAATGGCCGGTCCCACACGTCGCACTCGCCGGTGTGCACGCCTTCCAGGGCTTCCTCGGCTTCTGCCGGCCTCGCGAAGTCTGGCCGGCGGCAAAAGCTGCGGCGGAAACCGCCCTCCAACGGGACGAAATGTCTTCTGAGGCGCACTTGTACCTGGGGCTCGCGCAGGCTTTCTACGAATGGAATTGGCAGGACGCCGCGATTCATTTGGGGAAGGCCATTGAGCGGGACTCTTATTCCGGCGGAGCCTATCTATGGCGTGCGCTCGCGTATTGGATCCCAACGGACCGGCTTTCCCAAGCCGAGGAGGACATCCAGCGCACCCGCGAGCTGGCACCATCGCCATTTCTTGAGGAGGCCTGCGCCCTCGCGCTTTATCTCTGCGGGCAACATGAGACTCTGATCAGTAGGACCGAGGATCTAGAAGGCGCCGGGCGATCCGCGAGCTGGCTGGGTTGGCTGCGAAGCCTGTCGTTAGCGGCGACGGGAGAGCCGGCGGCGGCGCTCAAGCTTTTGGGCCGTCTGGCGGAGACCAATCCGTCTGACGCGAAGCTTGCGCCGGCGCTGGGTTGTATTTACGCGCAAGCCGGTCAGCATGATAAGGCACGAGCCATCTTGACTTCGCTAAAGGACCGAAAGACTCCCAGCTACTACCATGCGTTGATTCACGCCGCTCTAGGGAACCGGAACGACGCGATCTTGCACCTTCAAGAATCTCTCAAAGAGAGGGAGCCGTGGGCGTTATATTTGAATGCAGACCCGCGCCTGGCTTCGCTGAAGTCGGCTAGCCATTTTGTCAGCCTCGTGCGCAGGATTGTTCCGGATCAGCAATCGGCTTCAGCCTAGATTAAGAATCGAGGGCGTCCAATACTTGGGCGGCGTGCCCTTCGGGTTTGACCTTGGGGAAGATTCGGGCGATCTTGCCGTCCCCGCCAATCAGGAACGTGGTGCGTTCGATCCCCATGTATTTGCGGCCGTACATGCTCTTTTCTTTCCAGACGCCGTAGGCTTCTGCGATCGCGTGATCGGGGTCGGGAACGAAGGCATACTTGAAGCCGTACTTGGTCGCGAACTTCGCTTGCGCTTCGGGCTGGTCGGGCGAAACGCCGATGATTTCGGCGCCGCGCTTTGAAAATTTGGCGGAAGCATCGCGGAACTCGCAAGCTTCTTTGGTGCAGCCGGGTGTATCGGATTTCGGAAAGAAGAAGACCACCACCTTCTTGCCGCGGAGCTTGGAAAGTTGAAAACCGCCGGAATGAATCTCGGGCGCCGGATCGCCTGCTTGGAGAGGCATATGCCGAGATTGTAAACTAAGTTAGATGATCTCTACGACCCACTCACGAGGACTCCATATGGAAAAAGGTTGGATCGCGGCCGCTTGCCTGGGCCTGCTGCTGTTGACCGGGGCGCGGACGTTCGCTCAGAAAAAGGGCGGGGACGCAGCCAAGGGTAAAGAGGTATTTGACCAATGCTCGGTCTGCCATGACCCGGATAGCGCGGAGAAAAAAGTCGGGCCGGGCCTTAAGGGCCTATACAAGCGTGCCGCGCTAAAGAACGGCAAGAAAGTCACCGACGCGAACGTGCTCGCCATTATCAACGCCGGCGGCAATGGCATGCCGTCCTATTCGGACATGCTCAGCGACGAAGAGCGCGCCGACGTAATCGCGTACCTGAAGACGCTGTAATAGCTCAGTGGTACAGTAGAGGCACAAGCTTCCCGCAAGTGTCCCCATCGTCTAGCCCGGCCTAGGACATCGCCCTTTCACGGCGGTAACGGGGGTTCGAATCCCCCTGGGGACGCCAAACATTTCAATCAGCTTACGCCCCGAACGCTTTCAACCCTTCAGCATTCGGTGACGAGGGAACGATTGCCACAGATATTAGATCTTACTAAAGTGGGTCAATTTTGTGGAATTTGGATCGAGGAAGGAACGAGGAGTGATTCGTAGAAGGATGAACCAGGTCCTGAAGCGATAGGAGGCATACATACGCCCCCCACCGCTCAGCCCGAGAAACAGGACCACGGGGCTTGCAGGTCACCGGAGGCAAGGACCTACCCGTACTGGACAGGTCCCGTTTACCCCGAGATACCTACTACGCCCTTAGTTCTTGTTGCCGCCCAATGCGCCGAGAACGCAAGACTTGCACACGCCGAAGCCCGTACCTTCCTGCTGCACGAAGGCGCAAACGGTCGACAGCTCAGCGATTTCCCCACCGGCGCCGACGCCAGTAGCGGGGACGGTCAGGTTTGCGGTACCGTTGATGAAAGGAACGTTCACCGGGCCGTAGGTGCCAGCCGACTGAGACGGCTCCAGGGTAACGCCCCAGACCAGCAAACCCTCCTGCAACGCCTGCGGGCCGGGAGTGACAGTAGCAGCCAGCGTCGGGTTGCAGACATTGTAATTGGTGCCCGTGGACGTTCCAGGTACGGTCGCGGTCACCTTGACCACGATCGACGTCGGGATCGCGGGGGTGAGCACGTCGCTGATCAGGTCATTCTTAGCAGACAGAGAGACCAGACCGTTCGGCGTGACAAGGCAGGAGCAGCAGGCAACTTCTTCTTCCTGCGGGTCAAACACGTAGACGTTGGCGCAGATGTTGCCAGCGCCAAGAGCGTTCGGATAGAAGCCGGCGCGGAAACCGTCGTTTGAGATGTTGATTTCAGAGTCACCGATGTTCAGGTTGGCCGCGTAACCGATCTGGTACCCGTTATCCTGAAATTGGGCGAATGCGGCCACGGACAACGCCAAGGTCGCGAAAACGAGAGTCAAATGTTTATGCATTTAGCAAAAACCTCCGCTAAGAACATTAACATCACTCGGCGTTCGGCTCAATTCTCCACATGGCTTAGCCCAACGGGTTAGTTCGTTTTTGCGTCTTGCAGAATTGTATCTGGTTGAACGGGTACCGTAGATTCTAACCCGCTAGGTCAAGAGGACGATTGTGAGTGTCCGCTTGGGCCCCCGAATAATGCCGAGGTTCGGACGTTATCCGTTCGAGTAAGCAAACTCTCCCCGCACCACCTTCCCGCGAGGCGCTACTGAGGCGCTACTTAAGACTCGAGGTAAGCGGCGGAATAAGTCGGGGGAAGTTCTACGAAAGAATGGTCGGCGCCCGAGTGAACAGCCGGCGGCGCCAGTTCTGTTGAAGGGGACGCAGGACTGCCGATTAAGGCAGCGGTACCGGTGATCGCCAGATCCCTCGACGCTCCCTTCGCTCGGTGCGCGACCTGAACCACAGACTGAGCCTTGACATCGGTACCATCAAATAACCGTTACTGTTCCCCGCTTGTGTTCTCGGCGGGGTGGGAAGAAGACTATTCACCCCTCCGCCAGGTAGGGGCAGGTGTCCGACGACGGCGATTCGATCTTGCGGCCGTTCTGCCTCATCGTTGCTCGCCCGCAACGAAACAGCGCTACCGGGACCGGGCCAACAAGATCGGGGCGGCCTCCATCTTTACTGTGCGCCTCCCAACGCGCCGCTCCAATCGCGCGGACCGGTATACCCGCGGCTGACAAAGGAGATAGAACGATCAACCGAATCGAGCTCAGCGGACCCTTAGGAAAACCAACTGCGAAAATCTCTGGAACTCACCCCTCGGAGGACGCCCTCGTCTGCGCCGGACACCTGGTTCAATCCATGTGTCCGGCTTTTGCGCTGCCACCAGAGGCCGACGAGGGCGGCCGCGGACCAGGGGTCCGCCCCACACTTTTTCAACGTTCACAAAACCACACATTCGTGTTAGCCCAGCGGGCTAAGCCATCTGGAGAATTGAGCAGGCCGCTGAGTGATG
This sequence comes from Bryobacteraceae bacterium, assembly GCA_050015435.1. Lineage (GTDB taxonomy): Bacteria > Acidobacteriota > Terriglobia > Bryobacterales > Bryobacteraceae > Palsa-187. The sequence goes on along the minus strand of JBEKBK010000207.1, from coordinate 4,651 downwards.
TTAATGTTCTTAGCGGAGGTTTTTGCTAAATGCATAAACATTTGACTCTCGTTTTCGCGACCCTGGCGTTGTCCGTGGCCGCTTTCGCTCAATCGGATTACTTCTACCAGGTCGGCTACGCCGCGAACCTGAACATCGGAGATTCCGAGGTCAACCTTTCTAACGACGGTTTCCGCGCCGGTTTCTACCCCAACACCGCCGGCGCTGGCAACCTGTGCATCAATGTTTTCGTGTTTGACCCGCAGGAAGAAGAAGTTGCCTGCTGCTCCTGCCTGGTCACGCCGAATGGGTTGATCTCTCTGTCTGCTAAGAATGACCTGATCAGCAACGTGCTCACTCCCGCGATTCCGACGTCGATCGTCATCAAGTTGACCTCGACCGTTCCCGGAACGTCCACGGGCACCAATTACAATGTCTGCAACCCGACCATCACCGAGACCGGTACCGGTGGGCTCAGCGGTGACGGCACGCCTTACGACCTCGAGGCGGGTATGCTCGCTTGGGGCGCCACGCTCGAGCCGGCCGGTACTGCCGGGACCTATGCTCCGGTAAACGTTCCGTTCCTCAAGGGGAACCTGAGCCCGACGGAACAGGCCGAGCTGACGCAAGTCTGCGCCTTAGTGCAGGCGGAAGGCACGGGCTACGGCGTGTGCAAGTCCTGCGTTCTCGGCGCATTGGGCGGCAACAAGAACTAAGCAGGGCATAGTAGGTATCTCGGGGTAAACAAGACCTGTCCGGTACGGGCAGGTCCTTGCCTCCGGCGACCTGCAGCCCCGTGGTCCTGTTTCCTCGGGCTGGGCGGCGGGAGTTTTTTGTGCAACTCCCGCCGTTTCCGGACTCAAAGGATTTTCCTCCGGTTGTGCACTCTCTCCTCTGAAACCTTTCTCCCCCTTCTTGTTCCCAAACAAACTCTTCCCGCCAACCGGCCTAGTACGTCAAATAGATTTTCAGGGTCTGGACGAATACGAATTCTTTCCGTAGAATGCCTCGGGGCGAGTTCTCCCCTGACGGACGGCGGCGGAGCCTGATCATCACCCCGCCGCCGTCCCTAATCGATGCTATGTTGTTTCCCTACTAGCTTGTCGCAGTGAATCCGCTAGCACGGACAACGAGTCATGGCGGGTGGGGCCGACAATCCTGTCGATCAGGTCGAGTGACCGACAGGCCACTAGTTGGCGCTTGCCCGCGCATTCATGGCAGCTCGGACATACTTCCTGAGCATTTTAGGGCCGACCTCCGCGCCATAAATGTTGCCGGCGGAATCGGCCGCGACCCCCTCTGCCGCGCTCGTCACCGAGATTTTAAGCCCACTTCGCGGATCCGGCGCGTCGCTATCCGGATTCGGTTGAGGATCCGGTATGAACGCCGTGACCTTGCCGTCTTTCGCGCTTCCCACTCGAATACCTCTTTTCCATCCCGGGTTGTTCTTCTTGTTCGAATCCGAGTCGGCGACGTACATTACGTCGTTCTTGTCGATGAAAATGCCGCTGGGGCTGCCGAACTGCTTCCACTCGTCAAGGAATTTTCCATCTTGATCGAAAATCTGGATCCGCTGGTTGCCGCGATCCGCGACGAACAGGCGCCCCTTGGAGTCAAACGCCAGGCTGTGCACCACTTTGAACTCTCCCGGCCCCGAACCTTTCTGGCCCCACGCCTTGATGAAGGTTCCGTCTTTGGAAAATTTCACCACGCGCGTACCGTTGTGCCCGTCCGCCACAAAGATGTCGCCATTCGGCGCGATGGCGACGTCGGCCGGTCCGTTGAAGGTATCCGGACCCTCGCCGGGCACGCCCGCTTTTCCGAGCGTCATCAAAACCTTGCCGTCGGGTGAGAATTTGAAAACCTGCTCGCCTTTTCCATTGCGGTTTCCTGCGTCGGTCACCCAGATATTCCCGTCGCGATCGATATCCATCCCGTGCGCCTGCGTAAACATGTCGTCGCCAAAACTCTTGAGCAACTTGCCCGACGGATCGAACTCGAGGATCGGCGGATTCGTTCGCTGAAAAGCCCAAATGTTGCCGTGGCCGTCAACATTCACGGAGATCACCTGCCCGAAATCGGTACCCGCCGGCAGTTGAGCCCAGTGGTCGACCTCCCGGTATGGATTGGGCTGGCTGTTGGGAGCGTTACTCTGGCCGAGAATCGAGGCGGCGATCATCACGAGCGGAGAAATGATTTTTAGGGAAGTCATCCTGGTTCCTCTGGCCAATTCTACCGCCTGTGCGGCATCATGTTAGTAGCGATGCCGCTTGCCCTGTTCGATCCCCTTGTCCAGCGCTGGTTCACAGAACGGTTCCGGGCCGCCACCGAACCGCAGCGGCTGGGCTGGCCGGAAATCCACGCCGGCAACGACGTGCTGATCTCCGCTCCCACTGGATCGGGCAAGACGCTAGCTGCGTTCCTGATGGCCATCGACGACCTGGTGCAGCGCGCGCGCCGGGACGACCTGCCGAACCAGACTCTAATCCTCTACGTTTCGCCGCTCAAGGCGCTGAGTAACGACGTTCATAAGAACCTCGAGATTCCGCTGGCCGGGATCGCGGAGCTCGCTCGATCCGAAGGCACCCCGCTCGCACCCATTCGTACTGCGGTGCGCACCGGAGATACACCGATGGCGGAGCGGCAGCGAATGGGGAAGGAAGCGCCGCACATCCTGGTGACCACGCCGGAGTCGCTCTACATTCTGCTGACCGCCGAACGCTCGCGCAACATGCTGCGGGCCGTACGAACCTTGATCGTCGATGAAATCCACGCCGTCGCGGACGATAAGCGCGGATCGCATCTCGCGCTGTCGATCGCCCGGCTGGAAGCACTGGTCGAAGCTCCACTTCAGAAAATCGGGCTATCGGCAACTGTCAGTCCGATTGAAGAGGTCGCGCAATTCCTGAGCCCGAAGGCAAAGATCATCCAAGTGGGACATCGGCGGGCGATGGATCTGGCGGTTGAAGTTCCGCGCGACGAGCTGGGCGCGGTGGCCAGCATGGAAATGTGGGGCGAGATCTACGATCGTCTGGCCGTGCTCGCGCAGGAGAATCGCACCACTTTGGTGTTCGTCAACACCCGTCGCCTCGCCGAGCGCGTCGCCCATCATTTGGGAGAGCGTCTGGGCGCCGATGCAGTCCTTCCGCATCACGGAAGCCTGTCACGCCACCTGCGGTTGGAAGCCGAACAACGCCTTAAGAACGGACAATTGCGCGCGGTGGTGGCGACCGCTTCGCTCGAGTTGGGGATCGATATCGGAACAGTTGATCTGGTCTGCCAGATCGGATCGCCGCGCTCGATCGCTGTGGCGCTCCAACGCGTGGGCCGCGCCGGCCATTGGGTCGGGGCATTGCCCAAAGGACGTTTGTTCGCGACCACTCGCGACGAATTGGTCGAGTGCGCCGCTCTTGTACGCGCCATTCGCGCGGGCGAATTGGATCGTCTGGAGATTCCGGCAGCGCCGCTGGATATTCTGGCGCAACAGATCGTTGCCGCGGCGGCTGGTGAGGATCTGACCGAAGACGATCTGTTTTCGCTGGTGCGCCGTGCGTATCCCTATCGCGACCTCGAACGGCGTGACTTCGACGCCGTGGTCGAGATGCTTTCCGAGGGGATCGCGACATCGCGCGGCAGGCGCGGCGCACTGCTCCACCACGACCAGGTGAATCATCGCATCCGCGGACGCCGGGGCGCGCGATTGACCGCCATCACGTGCGGTGGCGCGATTCCGGAAACCGCGCAATACCAGGTGATCGCGGAACCGGAAGGCACGGTGGTCGGATCGCTCGATGAGGACTTCGCGGTCGAAAGCCTGGTGGGCGATATCTTCCTGCTGGGCACGACCTCCTGGCGGATTCGACGCGTTGAACCCGGTCGCGTTCGCGTGGAAGATGCGCGCGGAGCCGCTCCCTCCATTCCGTTCTGGCGCGGCGAAGCCCCGGGGCGCACCCGCGAGCTCTCGCATGAAATTTCGAAGCTTCGGGAAGACATCTTGCGATCCGATGACCCGGTCGCGATGCTCGAACAAGAATGTTCGCTGGATCGCCTTGGCGCGGAGCAGGCCGTCGAGTACGTCCGCGCCGGTGCAGCGGCCCTCGGAGTGGTGCCGAGTGAAGACACCGTCGTGGCCGAACGATTCTTCGACGAAGGCGGAGGCATGCAGCTCGTGATTCATGCACCCTTCGGCTCGCGGATCAATCGGGCGTGGGGCCTGGCTCTGCGCAAGCGATTCTGCCGTACGTTTAATTTCGAGCTCCAGGCGGCTGCCACCGATAACGGCCTGGTGCTGTCGCTGAGTGACCAACATTCCTTCCCGCTGGAGACCGTCTTCAGCTTTTTGCGACCCCACAGCGTGGAGCACGTCTTGACACAGGCTCTGCTGGACGCTCCCATGTTTGGAGCACGCTGGAAATGGAACGCGTCGCGCGCCTTGGCCGTGCCCCGCTTCCAGGGCGGCCGCAAGGTTCCCCCTCCGCTTCAGCGGATGCGCGCGGACGATCTGCTGGCTGCGGTCTTTCCGGACCAGGTGGCGTGCGCCGAGAATCTCACGGGCGAAATCCGAATTCCTGACCATCCCCTGGTCAATGAGACCATCGCGAACTGTCTGCATGAGGCGATGGACATCAATGGTCTGATCAAAATCCTGGACCGGATGGGCGAGGGATCTTTG
>JBEKBK010000206.1:0-13297 GCA_050015435.1 Bryobacteraceae bacterium | reverse complement strand
CGGCCACGCCAGAATCGCCGTCCATTCCTTGTGCGTCAACTGCCGAGTGTACCCAAAAACGCCATCTCACTGAATCATCGATATTTGAATGTTTTCACGAATTCCTGCGGAGAGCCGATTTTGGCAGCCGTCGCGCTGATCGCCGTGTGGCTTCCCGCGCGCCGCGCGAGTTCCATCGATCCGCTCAACGCTCTACGCCACGAATGATTGGCCGTGCATGAACGTGCATTAACGTGAATAAAAAACGATTTGTTTTATTCACGTTTATGCACGTTCATACACGGCTAAGCGGGTTCGCAGTTGATCATCCACGGGGCTTTACTGCAACACCGGCAAATTAAGATAACCGCTCGGAACAAACAGACTGCCTTCAGTAGTACCTTCGGGTGCAATCTCTCTAAGTTTTCGAGCCAGCTCCGGAAAAGTGGATCGACCATGCAACGCAGACTCGAACGCGCGATATACCCGCGATACCTGCTCGCCGCTTTCGTGCACAAACTCCAGCCTGAAATGCCGGATCCCAACGCGCCGCCATTCTTCCAAATGCGCGCTCGCCTCCTGCGCTTCCGCCCCGAACACCGTATTGCGGCACCCGACATCCGCCATCAAAGGATGGCTTCGCCCGCTCTGGTCGCGCAACGCCACGCGATGCTTCTCACACGGCCGGCCGCAATCGCGATAGCTGGTCCCAGTAGATAGAAAGCGGCAGAACACGCAGTGCTCGGTATGGAACACCGGCAGATGCTGATAGGCGATCACCTCAATCCGTTCCAGACCGGCCTTGCGCGCCAGTTCCGTGATCTGATCGGCGTTCAAATCATGGGTTGGCGTGAGCCTCTCCAGTCCCAACTCCAGGTACGCTTCTGCACTTAATGAGTTCGCCGGGTTCAGACTGAAGTCGCCGATCAACGGCGGATGATCCGTCCCCCGCAAGGCCTCCAGGATTCCGCCCGATCGAACCACAATCGGACAATCCAGACTCGCCAGGAAATTCAAAATGCGTGACTCGCCGGGCTTCAGCACTCTCGGGCTCGCCACACGCGCCGGGATACCGCTCGCTCTGATCCGCTCGATTGACGGGCGCAATCCGTAAAGATCCAGATAGTCGAGCGTAATGCTCGCTGGCTGAAACTCCAGAGCGGCAGTCAACTGCTCTGGAGTTCGGACGAGCACGTGAAGCTCAGGAACTCCGTCACCCGACGCAACATGCGCAACCTTCGGCATCGGCAGCGGATCATGCACCCGAACCACCCGAGGCGAGGATTGCAGCGCTTCAAGCTTCGCAACCGCCTCGCGCCGCAACTGGTTCAACAATGACACCGGAGCAAACGGCGCACCGGTGATTTCAACCTCGATATCAGCCAGACGGTAAGCCGTATTTCCCAGCCGCCCGAATTGTTCCCGCAGTGAATCTGACGACAAGCCGCGATTCTGGGCCGATTCCAATACCGTCGACGATTCGACCGTTACGTGCCGGTCTCCAACCCACCACTCCGCAATCAGTTTCGCTCCCTCGTGAGCCTGCACCCGTACGCTCACCCCCTGCTTGTGAACCGGCGTGGTGGCCTGCGTGTACGGTCGTGTGACTCGCTCGAGTTCCGGATCACTCGTGCGCCAGACCAGGTCGCCCTTGCGAATCCGCTGGAACCGCACCGCGCCATTTCCGAACCGCAGCTCCACCATCCCGTCGAGCCGCGGCAGGGTTTCAAAAATCCGCCCACCCTCTTCTGGCTCCTCCGGACTTCGCCAGTCCGCTGCGTCGAATACCACCCCGTCGCCGGCCTTCAACGGCGCAATTTCGTGAGCTTCACTAGGTTCAACCGTCAATCCGTTGAAATCGACCGATACTACTCGACCCATGCACACGCCCCGGTGCCGAGGCGCACGCCCCTTCACTACCACCTGGTGATTCGTGCCGGTCAGAAAATGTGGACCCAGTCCTCTCGAATAAACCTGTTCGAGTTGCAGCTCCTCTGTCGCCCCGATGCTCAGCGGTAATCCGGCCCACGCTTCGTCCACGGCTTGCCGATAGGCACGAGTGGTTAGCGCAACGTACTCCGCGTCCTTATAGCGGCCTTCGATCTTCAGCGCCGCGACGCCGATCTTCACAATCTCCGGAATCTGCCGCAGCGCGTACAAATCCCCCGGCGAAAGCAAATACCTTGCGTCACCCATCTCCTGCTGGGTCTCGCCGTCCACCACCATCCCGTACGGCAACCGGCACGTTTGCGCGCATTGCCCCCGATTCGCGCTGCGTCCCCCCCACGCCTCCGATGAGAAGCACTGGCCTGAATACGCCACGCACAGCGCGCCATGGACGAAGATTTCGAGCGGGCATCCGGTCTCAGCAGCAATGGCCGCGGTCTCCGCAAGCGACAGTTCGCGCGCCAACGTCACCCGGTCGATACCGAAACTCTGCGCGAGCCGCACCCCCCGCGCGTCCGTGATGCTCATCTGCGTGCTCGCGTGAAGCTCGATGTCGGGCGCAATTTGACGCGCCAGCCGCGTGATACCGACATCCTGCACGATCAGCGCATCCGCCCCGGCTCTAGCGATCGCCGCAATCGCCTCGCCCGCTTCCTCGATCTCGTGCTCGAAAACCAGTGTATTGAAGGTGACGTACCCCCGCACGCCGCGGGCGTGCAGCATACGCATCACCTCGGGAAGCTCGTCCAACGAAAAGCCGACCTTCGCCCGCGCCGAGAAGTGCTTCAGCCCGAAATAAACCGCGTCCGCCCCAGCCTCAATCGCAGCGCGCAATTGGGGCCAATAACCAGCCGGACTCATCACTTCAGGTTTTCGGCGCACCACCTTCAGCGTAGCGCGGCCGCCCTATTACGTCTGCAAAGCCCCCAGCGCCGCGAGCACCTCTTCGCTATGCCGCCCCGGACTCACCCCCGTCCAGACCTTGACTATTTTGCCCGAGGGATCGATTAGAAATGTGTTCCGCATGGCGATCTTGGTCACTAGCAAGTTTCGCAACGAACCGTATTGACCGCACACGGAAGTTCCGGTATCCGCCAGAAGCTTGAACGTGAGCCCCTGTTTCGCGCAAAACTCCTTGTGGCTGCCGGTGGAATCCACGCTCACCCCCAGGATCACCGCATTGCGCGCTTCGTATTTGGGAAGGTCGCGCTGAAAATTGTGCGCCTCGATCGTGCACCCTGGCGTTCCATCCTTCGGATAAAAGTAAACCACCACCCACTTGCCCCGAAAATCTTTCAGGCTGATCGGGCTTCCATCCTGCGAAGGCAAGGTGAAATCCGGCGCGGATTGACCCACCTGGGGCAGCGGATCCGCGCCCTGAAGCGCAAGCTTGAACCCCACCGCCGCAATCACCAGCGCCGCGACCACAGCAATCCTCAACTTGTTCATACCCAGGCCCTTCGTGAGGCCATTTTAATCCATTAAGATGAATCAATCGGGAAACGATCGAGTTGCATCGTTCGTCTCCTACAGCGAGTGAGGTGAAAAGAGGACCCCGATGCGTTTTCCAAATGGAAGTAAAAGTATTGCCGCCGCCGTCCTGAGTGCGTCCCTGATGATTGTGCCGCTGGCAGCTCAAGTGCCGCCACCGCCGCCGCCGGCATACCCGCCAGCCGAACTGGACCGGCTGGTTGCCAGGATTGCGCTGTATCCCGACCCGTTGATCGCGCAGATTCTCGCGGCAGCGACGTTCTCGGATCAGATTCCGGATGCGGCCCGGTGGTCGGATCAGCACCATTACCTGACCGGCGAAGCACTTGCCCGCGCGATCAGCGAGGACCATTTACCTTGGGATCCCAGCGTCCAGGCGCTGCTTCCGTTTCCCAACGTTCTGGATATGATGGCCTCCGACATGAGCTGGACGAGTGAGATCGGGAACGCATTCCTGGCGCAAAACGCGGCCGTCATGGACGCCATCCAGAGGCAGCGGCACAAGGCGGCCCAGTACGGATATCTGAGGACCGGACCGCAGGTCGTCGTCGGCACTGGTCCCTACATCACCATCATGCCCGTGAACCCGGATTTCATGGTGGTCCCGTATTACGATCCGCTGATCGTTTTTGGCCCGCCGAGACCAGGCTTCTTCGTTGGCGGCGCGATCAACTTCGGATTCGGAATCTCGCTCGGTGTGGCCTTCCGGCCCTGGGGCTGGGGCCCGGGCTTCGGTCGGTTCGATTGGGGCGCGCACCGGGTCTTCGTTAATAACGCACCCTGGGGCCGCACCTGGGTGAATCGCGGCGGGTATGTTCACCCCTATGCCGGTGTCCCGCGCTATAGCGGTCCCCGTCCGCCAGAGCCGCACACGCTGCACGAGCGTTCTCCCCGCGAGCGCGAATCGGAACGGATGGGGCGCCCGAGAGAAGAAGAGCATCGCCGGTAGCATTAACGTTCATGCACGGCCATTTTTCTTTAAGGCAAGATCACATAATCCGGCCAGCACATCAAATCTGAATCTTCCGTGGTCACCCGAATTGCGATGCCTGCTCCCGTCGGCGCTGGCGTCGCAAACTTCGGGTCCAGAATCTTAGCGATCTGATCCCGAGCGCCCTCCAGATGCGCCTTGGTCTCCCGATCGGCTGCCTTCGCCAGCGCGCCCTGGATGGACGTATTCAGATCCCGCAATTCAGCCCGGTAAAACGGCCTTTCATCACCGCTCGTCGATGACGACGCGAGCGCCGCGCCCAAACCCGCGGTCCGCGCCGGAGGATTCAACTTGTCATTCAGCAAGTCAAGATAAGCCCGCTGGAGATTGCGCCGGTACGCGTCGATCTTGACCTGCGGCCCGTCGAGCTCTTTCCAGATTCCCTTACGCACGGCTCCCAGAAAATCGGACGGGCGGTAGGCCGCGCCGCCATCGATCGCTTCTTGTTCCACTAAACGAGCGAAACGGGAACTGCTCATCAAATTGTTCAACACGTTAGTCTGCGCGTTGCGAATCCTCCCAAGCACTCCGATCGCTTCGATGCGTCGTAGAATGTCCGGATCGATCGCCCACACCGGCGTCGGGAACGCGTTGTCGTTGAGAAATTTGACCGCCGCCTCCTGGCGCGCCTTAGGCACCGGAACGAACAGCGCGCCGTCCTGCCCCACGTATTTTTCCTGAGTATTGAATCCGCCCACGATCGCGGCCACGTGATTCAACTCGACTGTCCACTGGCCGAGCATGCGTCCATATAGCTCCGCCAGATCATCGTAGGGCTCGCCCGCCGTTCCCGTCGCTGCCGGCAACAGCAGCTTCACCACTCTCTGAAGGTTCTTCAGTCCCAGCTCAGTGGATTTGATGGCGTCCGCATCGCCGACGGCCTCCGTCAATTCCCCTGGATCCGAACCCCGCGACCCGGCTGTGGAAAAGCGATACCACGGCGTCTGGTCCTGTTCCCGCGCCCATCGATCGAGCATCAGCTTCTCTTCGTCCGCCGTTTTGACGCCGTGGATCGGCCGGTAACCCCAGCCGATCGCCCACACGTCATACGGGCCGATTCCCGGAACCAGGTCCGCGATATCCAAGTTGTCCTCCGGCTGCGCGACGTAGTCGAAACGCGCGTAGTCCATGATGGACGGTGCAAAGCCCATCTTCTTTACCCATTCCCGATCATGAACTTTTTCCTGCGGATACATTGAACTCGCCTTCATGTTGTGCTGCAGGCCGAGCGTGTGGCCAACTTCGTGCGCCACCACGAATTGCAGCAGTCGTCCCATCAAGTCATCCGGAAACGGGAACTTCTGCGCCCGAGGATCCAGCGGCCCCACTTGCAGGAAATACCACGCGCGCTGCAAATTCATGACGTTGTGGTAGAACTGAATGTCCGCATTCAGAATCTCGCCCGTGCGGGGATCGCTGATATGCGGTCCGGAGGCGTTCTCGACAGTGGACGGCAGCCAACGAACCACCGAATAGCGGACATCCTCCGGGCTGAAGTTCGGATCCTCGTCCCGCGTCGGAGCGGGTTTCGCTATGATCGCGTTCTTGAATCCGGCGGCTTCGAACGCCTTCTGCCAGCTTTCGATGCCCAGTTTCAACCACGGAACCCATTTCGACGGGGTCGCCGCGTCGATGTAATAAACGATCGGCTTCACCGGCTCGGAGACCGCTGCGTCGGGATCCTTCTTTTCCAGGCGCCACCGGCTGATGTATCGGACCTTGGGAGCGCGCTGCTCGTCCCGGCTGTAATCCATCTGGCTCTGGTTGAAAAATCCGACGCGCTCATCGAAGACCCGCGGGATCATCGGATTCTCAGGCAACTTCACCATGCTGTGATGCACCACCACCGTTGCGCTCCCCGGACGCATGCCCGCACGGCCACCATCATTGGACCCTGTATTTCCAGGACCACCCTGCCCGCGAGTGAACGTCAGTGTCGATTCAGATTCGATATTCTCCGGATACGGCGAAACTCGTTCAACAAATGAGCGCGCGGCATCCATACCGGTCGCCCCCAGGCGCTGGCGCACGCTGAACTCGGCGATATCGGTGGTGAACAACCGGGTCACCTCGACGACCGGCGCTCCGTCTTTCGCAAATGCCGCGACCGGAAAAGTCATCAGGATAGTGTCATTATTCGCAGCTTTCACGGCCAGCGAAATGGGCGATTTGGGATCGGCGACCACGTCGTACTTTACATCGCGCAAGTGCACCTTGTTGCCGTTCAGCTCCCAGCGCACCACTCGATCCGCAATTTCCTGTCCGCCGTAGCCCGCGCCGAGCGTAGTCCTGGCGATCTGCGTATTCCAAAGGAATTGCTTATCCAGTTCGCTCTTTGGAATTTCGTAGTAATACCGCTCCTTCACCTGATGAACGGTAAAGACGCCCGGCTTGGACTTGGCATCCTTCGTAATCACCTTCTCATAAGGCTGCGGCTCTTGTGACGATCCGCCAGGTCCGCCGCGCCCCGGCGTAACCGCTGGAGGCGTGGGTGGCGTATCGGCCGGAGGAGTCTCCGGATCCTGCGCGCGCAGGACCACCGATGCACCCAATAAGAGCAGAGTCATCGTTTGTCGCGTCATAGTGTCACAAATCATAGCAGCAAATCGGGCGCTCATTGTACGCACCGGGTATTTAAGGTAATGTACATAGACATGAAGCCAAGTTCGCGTCAATTCCTGCATCCAGTCCTTCTTGCCGCCGCCCTTCTGGCGTGGACGGCCCCTTCCCAAGCCCGGGTCGTGCGCATCGTGATCGAGAAGCGCGAGTCTCCCGCTTATGACGGCAGGTCCTTCGGAAGCGTCGGCCGCTACGAAAAGCTTCAGGGTCACGCATTCGGGGAACTCGATCCCAAGGATCCGCTCAACGCGATCATCACCGATATCCAGTTCGCGCCCCGCAACGCGCGCGGCATGGTCGAATATTCGGCGACCTTCACCCTGATCAAGCCCGTCGATATGTCGAAGGCGAGCGGCGTTCTGCTTTACAACGTCGCGAATCGCGGCCGCGCGGGTCTTGACGCAGCCTTCGATGAAGGCCGGAATCCCGGCGACGGCTTCTTTCTAAAACGAGGCGACGCGCTCCTTTACAGCGGTTGGCAAGGCGATGTGCTGCCACGTCCGGAATTCGAAACCATAAGCGTCCCGGTGGCGAAGAATCCAGACGGATCGAGTATCACAGGACCCGTCTTGCTTCGTTTGGCCGATATGCCGCCCAACACCAACACCATGCCGCTCGGCACGGGTCAGGCTGGCCTGTTTTATCAAAGGCCCGCCAGCATGGATACGTCGCTCGCCAGCCTGAAAAAGCGTGCTTATGAGGGCGCGGAACTGATCGCCGTTCCCAGCCACGATTGGGCCTTCGCGGATTGCCGCTCCACGCCTTTCCCCGGCAAGCCCGACCCATCCATGGTCTGCGTGAAAGGCGGCTTCGACCCCGCGTATCTGTACGAGGTTGTATTCACCGCGAAAGACCCGCTCGTGCTCGGCATTGGCTTCGCCGCCACGCGCGATATCAATTCATTCTTCAAGCACGAAGAAAAAGACGAGAACGGAACCGCCAATCCCGTCGCCAAGAGAGTTTCGTACCTGATCAGTCAGGGAACCTCGCAGTCCGGCAATTTCGAGAAAACCTTCATTCACCTCGGCTTCAATCAGGATGAGGCGGGAAGAATCGTCTGGGATGGCGTGAACGATCATATTCCCGGCCGCCAGCTCCCGATGAACGTCCGCTTCGGCACGCCCGGTTCCGTTGCCGGACTCTACGAGCTCGGCTGGGAGGGCGTCCTCTGGTGGAACGATTATCCCGATGAACTGCGTCATCGCAAGACCGCCGGAATGCTCGATCGTTGTACGGAAACCGGCACCTGCCCGAAGGTCATGGAGACCTTTGGGGGCGTGGAGTTTTGGAATTTACGCGTGGGCACGAATCTGGTCGGCACCAAAGCCGAGGCCGATATTCCGCTGGCCCCGAACGTTCGCAGATATTATTTCCCAAGCACTACGCACGGCGGAGGACGCGGCGGATTCGTCACCACCAGCGCGCCTCCGGCGAATTGTGCGCTTCCGGCCAACCCCAATCCGGAACTGGAGACGATGCGCGCGCTCCTCACCGCCCTGATCGACTGGGTAGTCAAGGGTACTCCTCCCCCACCGAGCCGCTACCCGCGTTTGGATCAGGGCCAATTAGCCCAAGCCACTCAGAAAGATCTCGGATTTCCTGATATTCCGGGCGTGCCGTCCCCGGATGGAGTGGTCAACACTGCCTATGATTACGACTTCGGTCCGCACTTCAATTACAACGATGAATCCGGAATCATTTCCATTCAGCCGCCGGTGATCAAGCAAGTGATTCCTACGCTGGTACCTAAAGTGGATGCGGACGGCAACGAATTCGCCGGCGTCCGGTCGGTTCAACTGCAAGCGCCGCTCGGCACCTATTTAGGTTGGAACGTATTCGGCAAAGGATACTTCAAAGGACGGAACTGCGGCTTAAACGGAGGCTTCATCCCGTTCGCCGCGACGAAAGCCGAGCGGACCCAGTCCGGTGACCCGCGACCCTCTCTCGAAGAACGTTACGGCTCTCACGACGCCTACGTTGCCATGGTCCGCGCCGCCGCGGCCGAAGCCGTCCGCGAGCGTTTCCTGCTTCAAGAGGACGCCGATCGTCTGGTCGCGCAAGCTGCTGCCAGCACCATCCTCAAGCAGGTGGAAGCATCCGGAGGCCAGCGCTAATCATCCTCTGACAACCCGAGAGGGTGGCGCGGCACTTCCTTCAGGATCTGTTCCCGCGTCCGAACCTGTCGCCGCACATAGAAGCGCCCCGCGAACAGCGCCACTAGAATGATCAGATACCACGGGCTCAAGTGGCGCTGGATCATCTGGTAAATCACCAGCCCGAGCGCGGCCACCGCCAGAACGAGAGTCAGATTCAATCGTAGCTTCACGGTGTGTCAGTGAGCCGGCTGGGCGTAATACCCGGATCGGGTACGCGCCACCAATTTAGGCTTGTCGATCTTAACATCGAGCGCATGATACTCGTTTGGACCGTCTCCAGGCAAACCGTCAAACGTGAGGATGTAAAACGAATTCGCATCCGCCACCGCTGTTGCGATCTCACCCGCCACATCGTTATTCGAATTGAGAACCCGGCCTCCAGTCTGGGTCGCCAGAACCTGTAGGGCCAGGTCTCCAATATCGACCTGCTTTGCACTCTTCACTGCTCCGGTGAACATCTTATAGTCCAAGGCTCGGGATCCGAAGCTGTCCGCGGTCCCCAAAGGATCGACGTTGTAAATCGTAATGCGAGCCTCTCGCAATTCGTCCGAAATGCGGACAATGGTATTGAACAGCTCCTCCCTTTGCTTTGAAGTCAGATCCATGTTCGGGCCGGAAAGAAGGTGCCAGCCGGGACTGATCCAGACCACGAGCTTTCGTCCAGGCCTTGAGGTTTCATAGTTGGCGAGCTGCTCCACCGCTTGGAGAGATAAGTTCAGCTCGTCCGAGGCGCCCCAAAATCCCTGTGACCTCCTGCTCGTGGTTCGCATAGCGGTTTGTCTTTGACTCAGGTCTGCGATTAAAGCCTTTCCATCCCGTGAAGATGCATTCCCGATCGTCGATCCCGAATCGGAAAGATAGACGAGCGATACCGGGCGGGCGAGTTGCCCGCCGTTTTGCCCCAGAAACTTCTCGAGTGCCGTCCGCGCGTAGGCGATGTTAAGGAATGAGGTATTTACTTCATCCACGAGCATCACGATTTCTATGGGCGGATCGGGCGTCGCGGCAACCCCCTCTGCCGCCCGAAATGTCACAATCTTCTGCGGCTGTTTGTTGTCCAGGAGTGTGAAGTCCTGCTGTTGAAGGCCAGTAACCGGCTTTCCGGATTTATCGGTCACCACCACGTCGAGCGTAATGGGCTGCGCGATTCCGGAAATGAGCGAAAAGGAGAATAAACACATCCAACCACAACACCGTGTGCACATGCGATTCACCTCTGTTTGGTCATCAGCACAATTTGGCCAGTGTGCTGTTGCAAATGCCCTACTACCTGGTAGACGGCCTCCAGGATCGAAACCTCCCGATCCTGAGGGTGAATAATTTCGAGCAGCCGTGACGGCGGCAGCTCTTTCAGGATCGCGACCGAACGGTCGATCGTCGCATTGAAGTGCGCCGCCAGTTCCGTGACAGTGTAGCCGCCACGCGCGGCGAATTCGGCGTCCCGATTGCGGTGATCCGGCGCCCCGCCAACGCCGTGTTCGATCCATTGTCTGATGTTGCCGCACAGATGCAGAATCAGATTGCCGATCGCGTTACAGTTCTCGTTGTCCTTCCGCCACACGTCCTCATCGCTACAACGCCCCAGACACGCTTGAATAGACCCGCGCATCTGCTCCATCCGATTGATCGAGTACCCGATGAAAACGGTCTCGACCGAGCCGCGAGCCCCTCCGGCGATTTGCTCGACGTGAGCCTCCATATGATTCAGGTAGTCGGCGATCAGAAACGATAGGCTAACCGCCGGATCTTTACCGACCAGGCAACTCGCGCTGAGGCTGGATTCAGGGATGTTCGCCACCACTCGCGCCAGCAAATCATTCTGCGCGCGCCACTGCTCCACCAGAGCCGCCCAGGGAAGATCCCCGTAGCCATGAATTCCAACCCAGCCCTGTTGTTCGTAGGATGGACCTTCGTAATGCCCTTCGAGACTCGCGCGTACAAACCGTTGATGATTGTTCAGGGCCGAATCGATCAGATGGCCCATCACCTGTTTTCGGCTCCAGCCGCCTTCTCGTAAGGTCTCGATCGCGCCGGCCTCTGTTACGGTTTGCAAGCGTGCAGCGGCTGCGTCGATCCGGCTTTTAAACTGGATGCCCAGGTCGGAAGGCATTTCGACTTACAATATACCAGTGATCACCTGGTCATTGAGATCTCAAACCCAATGTCGGCTTCTTGAATGTCGGCGCTGCGAAAATTCGCCTGCGCCAGCATTTGTTCAAATTGTCCTCTGGTATAGGCAGTCTTGAGCAGCATCAACCGGAAAGTCAGCTTCGTCACCATTCTATTCACGGCGCTCAAGCCCATCCCATCCACCGCGTGATTGATCGATTCCGGTGACGCATCTTTTCTGAGATCGATGATCAGACCGCACCCGCCGGGTTTCAGCACGCGGCACATTTCCTGCAAGGCGCGAACCGGCTCGCCGAAGTTCTTGAACGCCGCGCGGCATACGAGGAAATCGAAGGTGTCGTCTTCAAACGGCATATTCGAAGCGCTGCCTTGTCGAAACTCCACGTGGACGCCGGCATCAACGGCCTTCTTGCGCGCCATTTCGACAAACGTATGGCTGATATCGAGCCCAGTGACCGAGTATGGCCCAAGCTTCGCCAGCTCAATCGAGAAATACCCCGGCCCAGGCGCCACATCGAGCACGCTGCCGCCGTGCGGAAGCAGATCGGCGACTCGCCGCGCAAGCTTCTTGAAATCATCAAGAGCCTTGCCCGTGTTGGTCGCATACCACTTCGCGACCATACCTTCCATTCCGCGGTCCGCCATACACCTATAGGACGGAGGCCACGCGCCGAAGGTTCAGTGAAAATGCTTATTCACGTGCATGCACGTTCATGCACGGCCAGTCGTCTTGCTAGACTGCCGCTGCCTGAAACGCTCGCGGACGGAACAGAAACTCGACAATATTGCCCTCATGCGGCTGCAACCAGTCGAGCTTCAACGTCGGAATCGGTCCCAGATTCAATCGATCGATCTGCGGCGCGTCGATCAGTCTTCGCTGCCATTGCCGGTCCTGCGTGATGGCGCTACACACCAGCGTGAGGCCGATGTTTTCGAGCATCTGTTCCTGCGGGCACTCGACCACACTCACGAACGGGAACATGAACTCGGTATTAGCCAGCGCTCGATCCGGCGAATCGCAGTGCACGACCACCGGACGCACGTAGCCGCAGCGTTCTTTTTCCACGAATCGTTCGCCGAAGCGCGAAGTCATATCTTCCACTCCCGATTCCTGAAGCTGCGCCTCTATCATGTTCCAGATCGCCTTCGCCGCGCCCGGAACCGTGAACGCCGCGAGCATGCATTCCGGATCTTCAGGAGGTTTCGGAGCCACCGGCCCCAAGCGTTCCGCCAAAGCCTCGGCGATCTCGTGCGTATGCCGTGAGGCCCAAATACCAGAGCAGTTGATGCACCCGCGCCCGCTATTCAGGAACACGCTGTCCACCATCACGGCCAGGTATTTCTCCCAGTGATCCACGACGTCATCGCCGAGCAGGATCTTACTGAACCCCGGTCCGTGGACTTGCACTCGTGGATCGCCGTGGTAACGCTTAACTGTGGCGGCCCCGCCAAAAATCATGCTGCGGTTCGCGCGCCGCACCACTTCCGCGCCGATGTCTCCGCCTCCGGGATAAATGGAAATCGCCTCTCTAGGTACGCCCGCTTTGAAGAACGCCTCCGCCATCCGGTACGGAGTCCATGGTTCCTGCGGGCCCGGCTTCAACAATAGCCCGACCTGCATCGGGATCACCGCCAGCCACAGCGTGTGCACGCCCGGCGAGTTCGACGGTAGCACCAGCCCGAGAAACGGAGCTTGCGCCTGATAGCTCACCGTCACACCGCGCGCCTCAGTACCGTAACCGCGCGTCAGGACCTGCGCCGGCAGCCCGCGCGTCAACGAGTCCAGAATCTGATCCATGTTGGACAACACGAAGTGATTCTTCGCCATGTTGGCCTTGCACATGTGTTCCGGCAGCCCCGTACTGGCCGATTGTTGCCGTGCAAAATCGTCAGGCGTCTGCTCACCGTCCCCCATCGGCAGCGTCGCGTTCAAATACAGATCCGCCGCATTCTTCATCATTCCGATCAATTCGGGAATCGGAAT
>JBEKBK010000205.1:0-13343 GCA_050015435.1 Bryobacteraceae bacterium | reverse complement strand
GCTCTTGATTTTCACAGTGCTAATCTTTTTCACAGCCGGTCTCCTTTTCCGCGCCTCAGGCGCCTCATACTTGGGAGCGTATCGCATCCCGCTCGGAGACCGGCCTTCTCATTCCATCTGGTAGGCGTATTTCACGCCGTCCGCCCAGACGAAGGGCAACGGCGCCCGCAAGGTTAAGCGATCGCCTTGGAGCTTCACAATCAGCCGCACCAGGTCCGTATTTACCCAATTAGGAATGGATGAGGCCTCTACATGATGAACAACCTTGTCGCCATTCAAGGCGAATCTTCCGGCGTACGCAACCGATGTCGAATAAGCTGCCGCTCTTTCCTCGACGGGAGAGTCAAAAAGGCCCCGCGATAGAAATTTGCGCCCCTCAGCGCCGATGATCGCCATCATCCTACCGTCCTGGGTGTAGGTGAGCAGGCCTTCGCCAGATCGACCATCGACCAGTGCCGGCGTGATCGCACCTTTGTCGGTCACGTTGAAGATTGATATCAGCTTCCAAGTTCCGATCAGCGTAGTCCTAGATTGGGCGCTGCCGACAGAAAAGGCTGTGATCCATGAGCACACTCAGGGCAAGAATCAGCTTAGCCACTTTGCGGGTCCTACCTTTCTCCGAACGCGTGCTGCATTCAACAATGGATTTCTCAGGAGGGTGCCACCAGCGAGAATGAATAACAAGGGCTGGTTGTGTTCGACAGGCCGGTTGTGTTCGACCTAGTGACTCGGTCGTTACCCACCCCAAGTGAGAGATCGCATAACTAACCTGGAGGCTCGCCTGAACTCGCCGCCGTGGCTCGCAATTTACCGCTGGCTGACGCCACCCGCGACCTGACGGTCGCGTATCCGGCAGTGTTTACTATTTTCCGAGAGTTGAACTTCTCGCGCCCACAGGCTCCTAGCGGCAGAGAACAGGGGACTTGCGCCCCCTGTTTCTACGGCACGGTCCAGGCGCCGGCCTGTCCCCAGCCGCTGTAAAGGTCTTCGTTGCTCTCAGCGGTCTCCCAGATTTCTTTAGAACCTGCGAACCCTGCCGGGAACGTGAGGGATAGATTCACCGTCAAGTTGACACCCGATCCGGAGAACGAAGATCCGGCCAGATTGAGCGTGCACTGGCTGTTTTGCAATGTTCCAGAAGACCCCAGGGTTTCCGTTCCAACCCAGCCGGTCCCTGTGTCGTTGGCGAGCGATACCTGGTGCGAACTCCCCCAGTAAATCATCCAGCAAGCCCCCGTCGGAGTGAGCGTTGCGGCGATGTCGATCGACACCGCCTGAATGTCGGCGAACCCCTTGGCATCCGCGATTTCGAAACTGAAGACTTTGCTCGCGCCGCTTCCGGCGTTCGGAGTCAGCGAGATGAGCTCCGGTGTGCCGTTGGCATTGGGCGGCGGCGCGTTCACTGCGGCTGGCGTCGTGACCTGGATAGCATTACTCGCCCCGGAATAATTCCCCGCCGCGTCGTACGCTTTGATCGAATAACTGTATGTCGTTGCGGCATGCACGCTGGTATCGGTGTAGGAAAGCGTTGTGCCGCTCACGGAAGTGAGGACAGAGCCGCTTCTCGTGATCTGATAACCCACCACTCCGACGTTGTCGGAACTGGCGGACCATGTCAAAGCAATCTCGGTCGCGCTCTCTGCGCGGGCTGAAGTCAGCGTAGGCGTCGTGGGAGGCTGGGTGTCGCGAGCGGCGCTGACGGTGACCGTCACATTCGCCGTGACGCTGCCAGTGCTGTTGCTGGCGGTGAGTGTATAGGTCGTGGTCTTGCTTGGCGACACGACCTTCGAAGTAACCGTCGAGACCGTTCCGATCCCATTATTCAACGTGACGGTGGTGGCCGACGTAACGCTCCAGGACAAAGTAACTTGCTGCCCCGGCGCAATGACGGATGGGCTCGCCTTGAAAGACGAGATGGTCGGATCTGGAGTTGGAGGAGCCGAGCCTAGGATCGCATCCGCCACCCCGCCGAAATCCGCGGTCCAATACCAGCCGTAGGCGGAAGTCGCACTGTAAGCGCGGCCGATGCCCATCACCAGAAAGTTCGTCGAAAGCAGGATTTGCCGGTGCGCATACGTGCATGTACCCGCGGGGTTCGGATCGCAAGCCGTCTCCCATTGGTTCAGCGTGTCTTGAGCGTCGCTATATCCCCCCGCGATATCTTCTCCCCACGGAGAATACGGGTAGTTGAAGGCCGCCAATCTCGTGGCAGGAGAGCGGCCGAGCGAGTCCGTGTGACTGGCGATGTTATTCGTCGCCATGTCGGTGCTCATCCATTGGGCCGCGTTTTCGAGTGCGATCGACACCTTCAGGGGACCCGCTCCATTTTGCGCTCGATAAGCGTTGAGCAGCGAAACGAATGCGGATTCCTCGCTATCCAGCGTGGGCGTCCCGGTCGGCGTGGGAGTTGGCGTTGGTGGAGGCGTCGACACCGGAGAGGACTTTCCGCAAAAGCTGGGACTACATCCGGGTTCATAGGTCATATATGCCACGCCTCCCAGATAAATACAAGAAATGCCGGTAATGTTTGCGTCGGTGGCAAGCATCGCATCCAGATGTAGCGTGTCTTGCCAGTCGACGTAAATTACATAATTGGGGTCAGTAGTTTCATATGCCAGATTCTCGCCGATCAAGTGATATCCGATGCTGGCCGCCGTCGTGTCATAACCTGTATGCGGATTGAATCCAGCCGAGCCGGGCGGATTCGTCTGCATATACTGGCTGAATTGAATCGCTCGCAAGTCGGCGTCTTCCATGCCGAGCGGATCGAGAGTCAACGCCGGCACTCCCTTGCTCACGCGGAATGCATTGAGGGTGTTGAAAATTCCATCGATGATACTCGCGTCGCACCAGGTCTGGCCTGCGTGAGCAGGCACCTGGTGCACAATCGTCTGTCCATATACCGCGCTTGAAGAAAGAATCGAGACTGAGGCCGTAATGACACACCACAACGTATGTTTAATCAATTGTTTCACCCTTTCTTATCGGAATTTGCCGTGAGAAGCTTATCGGGCTAAGAAGAGCGAACCCTAGCCTCTCAAAGGCTCGTTATCGTGATGGCTCGAAGGGGAGCAACTGGTGGGCCGAACTTGTATCGGTTACCAGTACGGGTGTCGGCCTGGTCCTAACTCTGGTAACTTCGCAACGACATTGTGCCGCGATTGTAAAGCCGAGCAACGGGCCGTAGGACACAGTGGGGTATTTCGTGTATACCAGTCCTCAGGTTCCCCAGGAAATTGTTCTAGGAAGTTTTACGGCGCTGAACGTTGTGACCGGAAACGTCCGCTCGTGCTCAACTAAAGGCATGGGATTCGCTCTGTGGGTGGACACCCAAAGCCGCCTTGCCTGGGCGCAAGGAACACACGAGTACCGCCCGATGGGCACCGCCGTCATCGCGATTACCGATCAGTTCCGGCATCGCGATTTTCACCAGATGCGGCGCGGCCCGGTCCACCTCCGCAATTCTTTCGCCGGTTTTTTCGGCTCCCTCGAAGAGGTGAATGGGCGCCTACGGTCGCGCTCGCGATGGAAGCTCCGCGTGACTCCCTCGCATGTCCGATAGAAGCGCAAAGGGTGCGGCACGCACCTCCAACCGTGCGGCACGCGCCTCCAACAAAGATGAGGAACTGATCGCGCCGCACTCCGTTTTGCGCGAGTTCCTTAGAAGCTCACGATTGAGAAGGCGCGGTTTCCACTCGACCACCTGTCCTTCCGTCTCGTGGATCAAACGGGTCCAAAGAGTATCGGGATCGCGGTCGAAAATTTTTTCCGCACTGCCGGTGAGCGATTTCCACGCTCCCACCCCTACTTCTGATTCCAACTGCCCCGGCCCCCACCCCGAATAACCGAGATAAACGCGAAACGCGTTCGATGTAGCGCTTCCGGCGAGCGTTTTCTGAATGAGATCCTTGCTCGACAGAAAGTACACGTCGGACGAAATTTTCTTCGCGCCATCTGGCCTATCTGTGGTGCGGAGCAACCCGAAAACGCCGGTTTCCTCCACGGGGCCGCCCAGAAAGACCGGATCATCGTGTCCCGCGGCCTCTTTCAGGGGCTTTAACACGCGAGAGATGGGAACGTCGGTCCTGCGATTCAACATCAGGCCCATCGCACCGTCTTTGTTGTAACGGACGATCAAAATCACCGTCTCGGCAAAGTTCGGATCTTCCAGATAGCGGTCAGCCACCAGGATTCGTCCCTCGGCAATCGGATCGGCTGCCATGGCCGGCAAGGACAGCGCCAACATCGCCAGCGCCGCCCATTTTAGACTTTCCGTCGCGCACATCATGGTAATTCCTCTAAAGCTAAAGCCGCCGCAACCGCACCTCTTCCACCCAGTGATCCGGACCTTTGCGCAGAATCAACTGTGCCCGTTCCCGTGTGGGTTGAATGTTATCACGCAGATTTGGCCCGTTGATTTCGCGCCAAATGGACCGCGCCTTCTCCGTCGCCTCCGTCTCGCTCAATCCGGCGTAGCGATGGAAATAAGACGCAGGGTTGACAAACACCGTGTCGCGCAATTTCAGAAAGCGCGCGACGTACCAGCTCTCGATCATCTCTTCGTCGCCGTCGATGTACACCGAGAAGTCGAAGAAATCGCTGACGAAGATCAGCGGCTGCGTACCGCGTCCCCGCGTATCTCCGGTCTGCAGGACGTTCAGCCCTTCGACGATCAGGATGTCCGGTTGAAAGATTCGCTGGACCTCGCCCTCAACGATGTCGTAGAGGAGGTGCGAATAAACCGGTGCGCAGACCTCGGGCTGCCCGCTCTTTACTTCGGTCAGGAAGCGCACCAGCCCGCGTTGATCGTAACTTTCCGGAAAACCTTTGCGGTTCATTAAGCCGCGTTTTTGCAAGACACGGGTCGGATACAGGAACCCATCCGTAGTGATCAGATCGACCTTGGGATGGTTAGGCCAGCGCGAAAGCAGAGCCTGTAGAATGCGCGCCGTCGTGCTCTTGCCAACGGCCACCGAGCCAGCGACGCCGATAATGTAAGGCACCTTCGCGGGCAGATTGCCGAGAAACGTGTCCGTGGCTTTGTGCAGCGATTGCACCGCGCTGACGTAAAGATTCAGCAGCCGGGAAAGTGGAAGGTACACATCGGAGACGTCCTCGAGCGAGATCGCCTCGTTGATGCCGCGCAGGGTGGATAGATCTTTTTCGGTGAGCGGCAGAGGAGTGGATGCACGGAGCCTGGCCCACTCCGCGCGGGAAAAGCGGATATAGGGGCTAATCTGAGATTCCGCGACCTGGGTCGTTTTTAACACCCGTCCTGCACCGGGCGCCGAGTTATCCGTTCTTCAGCTCTTTTTCGACCGAAGATGCGAAATAGTCGACGTCGTTCACTGTGCTGTACACACTCGGTGTAATTCGAATTCCAGTGTACTCCTCGTGCGGCATGGTGGCGGTAAGAATTCCATATTTACTTTGCAGCGCCTGAGTCATCTTTTGGCAATCGATGCCGGGGACAAACCCGATCATACCGATGCCGCAGCCCATTTCCCGCTCGGTGTTGTGCAGGATCTTGACCTTCGGATTCTCTGCCAGCCTGCTCGCCCAGCGATCGCGAAGATAGCGCAAGCGCGCGGCCTTGCGTTCAATCCCGATGTTCTCGTTGAACGTGAGCGCATCGCTGATGGCAAGACGGTTGGCTGCGGGATACGTTCCAATCTCTTCGAACTTCCGGATGTTGTCGGCCTGGCGAGGGGTGGAAGCCATCATCGCCCAGGTTTCCTTGATCCGCGACTTCTTGACGTATAGGAAACCGGTTCCGACCGGCGCAAAAGTCCACTTGTGCAGGCTCACTCCGTAATAATCGCAATCCAGATCGGAAAGCTTGTAGGGGAACTGATTGAAGGCGTGCGCGCCATCCACGATCACCGGAATGTTGCGGGCGTCAGCCATGTCGCAAATGCGCCTTACCGGGAAGATTTGCCCGGTGCGATTCGTAATGTGGCAAACCAGGATCAGCTTGGTCTTGGGAGTAACGGCCTGTTCGAAGCGCTTATACAGATCGTCCATACTGATCACCGGCACCGGGAACGAGATGGTCTTCAGTACGATGCCGTCGCGCTGCTCGCGCTGGCGGAAGGTGGTGAGCATGCGAGGATAATCCTGATTGGTGGTCAAGACTTCGTCGCCGCGCTGCAGGTTGACGCCAAGCTGTGCGATTTCGAGCGATTCGCTCGAATTTCGGGTGATCGCGATCTCTTCCGGGTCGCAGCCGGCCACTTCCGCGATCCGCCGCCGCGCCGTTTCTATCTCACGGTCGAGCTGCTGGATCATGGTATGGAACGGCCCCATGTTGCTGTAGTCCAGGAATCGGCGCATGGACTCCTGCACCACGCGCGGCGCGGGGCTGACGTGTCCGTTGTTGAAGTTTACGACGTTCCGGTCTACCGTGAACTCGTTGCGGATTTCGGTCCAGAAATCCTCATCGGCGGCGACCTCTTCCGGGGTCCCCTTGTTCTCCGAACGGGCCGCCCAGGCATGCTCGATTACTTTGTCTTGAAGGGCGACGGCAGCAGTTCCGGCCGCATATTGGAAGAAATTCCTTCGATTCATCGATGTCTCCTCGCGCAGGGTTCCTTTGCGGGGAGTTTAGCACATGGCGGCGCTATGCGGTTGCAACCGAAGGGCCATTGGGGGTTCCGTACCGGTCGCCGAGGATGGTCAGGGAGTGGGCTGGTTCGCGCTTGTCGGTCCACTCAATGGTCTCGAGTCCGATCACGTATCCGGCTCCGCCAGCATGGCAGCGCCGTACTTCTCCGACAATCGAGTGGTCTCCGCACTCTACCCGGACTCGCGTGCTTGAGAAGAGCTGGATCCCCATCGTGATCTTCATGCCCTTGGCGGACGCGTTCACGAATCGCCCGGAGTGGGCATAGTCGTCGCCATCCAATATGGTGACGCGTACGGGAGCGTCCAGATCCGCACGAGCCGCGCTTCTCCGCTCCGCGGTTGAACCGTTAGGGGCATTGGCCGCTGGAGAAGCCGGCGCAAAGCGTGGTTTAGGATCTTCCATTCCCATGCGTACCCGCGCTTCCTGTAAACGCACCACGCCCAGGACGTTAAACTCCTGTTCCCAGTCGGTCTTGTGCTTCTCCGAACAGAAGTACTTGAACCGCATCCGTTGCAGTGCGGAAAGTTCTTGGTGGCACTCGAAACAGAATGGACCCGGCGCTTTCATGCGGCTGGTAATGCAACACGGCTGCCATCTTGCCTGGCGATTCCAACCGTTTCGTTCATTAGGGTTGAACGCAATCCTCGAAGAGGTTGATGCCGGGAACAGATGACAAATTGTCACCCGGCGACACGGTGGCGCGTGCGCTTCACCCGCGCGCAGCAGATAACTGCCCGGGGCTGAAAATCCGCGCCCGGTCCTGCGGCGACAAATAGGGCGCTTGCAGCCGCACGGGATCGCCAATGCTCAGAAAGAACAAGTCGCCTTTCCCAAGCAGCCGCTCGGCGCCCGATCGGTTGATGATCATGTTTGACTGACGATGGTCGGCTACGCGCAGGCACACGCGCCCGCCCAGATTCGTTTTGAGCGCACCGCCGACCGTCTTACGGTCTGGATATTGGGTTGCGATTATGAGGTGGATGCCTGAGGCACGCGCCTTTGCGCCCAGGCGACTGATGGCCGCCTCTACCTCTTTGGTGGCCGCGCGGTCTACCAGCAGATCCGCATATTCGTCACAAACAAAGACTATTCTAGGCAGCACTACGCCAGTCTTAGTTTGATATTCGGGCAGATCGCTGGCCAGGGTTTGCTCAAATAGCTTGTAGCGTCGTTCCATTTCCTCGATCAGCGAATCTAGCGCATCGAGGGCCGAGTGCTCCGGCGGATAGATCAGACTGTGCGGACCGTAAAGGTAAGGAGACCCTTTCAGCTCAGCGAACGCCTTCCGGGCGGGATCGATTAGGACCAGACGCAGCGTCTCGGGTGTGTTGGACAGGATCAGGCCGGCAATAGCGGAACGCAACCATTCACTCTTCCCTCCGCCAGACGTACCCGCGACCAGCAAATGCGGGTTGTTGGAAGAAGCCAAATCGACAAATTGCAACCGGCCATTCAGATCGACGCCCAGAGGCGCTTTCGAACAGGCCGTCCCATCCGGCGTGGGAAGCTGTTCAAGGATGGAACCGAAAGTGACCGTCTGAGGGTCGGGTCTTGCAATGTCGATCACTAGACGGCCATCGGAGTTATGAATCATCGGCTGGCTGCTGAGCGTCAAGTGCATGCCCAAGTCTTCCGCTCGGTCTCTGAGTTGCTTCATTCTGGTCTGGCGGCCAGGGAAGACGAAATAACGCAAGAACGTGGGCCCAGCGGTGACTTCGCCCTTCCATTCAACGGGCAATCCAATTTGCTGCATAACGCGCACTAGTTGCTTGCCAAGTGCCAGATGCTGGTCACTGACGGCGGGTACCGGCAGCGGAGCCTCTTCCGGAAGTACGTTGGCCATACGCCCGATCAAAGCCCGCAGAGCGGATTGAGCCTCAGACAGTTCGGCGCTTCGGTAGAACCGTTCTCTTAGTTCCGGTCCAAACGTCATCACTGCGAGCGCCCCGTCGCTGGTGGAAAGGCCGCTGGCGGAAAGAGCGCAGTGATACAGGCACGCTTGGGCCAGATCCGCTTCTGGGCGTGCCCTGCCGATTTTGTATTCGAGAACGCACCAACGTCCCGATTCCGGATTCTTCCACAGCGCGTCCGCCACGCCGAAGACCCGGACCGGAGCTGTCCAATGCGGCTCCTTCACTTCCCATTGCAATTCCAGCTCTGGCTGACAAAGCTGTTCAGCTCCGGACCAAGCGCGTTGCTGATGGTCGTACCGAATGGTCCCGTGCTGCTCGGCGGCGGTGAGAAAGCGGCAGAGCCATCCGCAGGCCGCTAGTACCGCTTCCCACAGACTCATCGCTTCCGCGCCACTTTCGCGCAGGCTTGCCTGCATCTCAGTCAACCGCGGCCCTAGCAGGTTGTCGTAAGCGTGCCTGGCCAGCCGGGGCGCATCTGCCAGTTCACCCGGTTCCAGCGCCGCTTGCCAGCCATTCGGCCCCATCAAACCGGCCACCACTTCGTGAAAGAGGGTGCCCGCCGGGGCGCTCGACCGTGAGCCCGACGCGCCATAATCTCCTGCTGTTCGAAGCAGTTCGCGGCGAATATCGGAAATGGAAAGCTGAGCCAGGAACAGATCCTCTCTATCCAGCGTCTGGGGCGGCTTCTGATATGGTGACCGGTTGAAAAAGCGCTGGAACCCGGCCGCCCAAAATGCCAAACTGCCGCGGATCACAACGCGCACACTTTTCAACCTCCCCAGGCGCCACCTCCAGGCTGCGAGCAGCATCCTCCAGTGTGACCATCTTCCTTTCGGCGAGCAAGGCTGCCAGTGCGGGAGTGAGGGGATCCGTCGGACCGGGCGCTCCGAATTCGGAAACTAATGGATCGAGCGCGGCCGGCAGGTGACCAGCGATCCATTTCTCCACAGCACCGGACAATATCGGTTCCCCATGATGAGCCAAATCCCCGCTTTCCGCGTCCGAAAGCAGACGGCGGAGCGCCGCCAGAGCTTCCACTGCCTCCTGCGAAACGGTGATCAGCCGCCCGCCTTGCTCCTGGATGCTGGCGATACGTTGGTGGCAGGCCTTGGCGCCTCGGGAGATCGGCAGCCGCGCGTCGCGGAGCAGGAGCAACGTCTGTTCCGTGGACGGCTTCCAGGCTTCGGAGATTTTCCTCAAGTGGCTAGCGAGAGAGCGGAGGTTTACTTCGTTGCATATCGCGAGGGAAACTCTGCCGCTATCGAGGGTGAAGGCCAGTGGCGAGCGTTCGCCTGAAACCTTGTAAGTCAAGCCGGCGGAACCGGCCAGTAACGGCAACCCATTGCGAAGAATCGCCTCGGTTTCCGCCGGGCCTTTGGTGGAAACTCGCTCGTCCAGCCACTTCTGAAACGGCGGGGGCGGGGGCGGAGGCGCGAGCCTCCCGGTCAGCCACTCATCAAACAGATCCTTACAACGCGCAATGATGGCCCGCGCGGGAGCGGCGTTGTCCTTGAAGACTTCTCGAATTCGCGAGTCCGGCACCGGCCAGCAGCCTCCCTGCTTCGCCCGCTCGGCGGCGAGTTCCGCTACCGTGTCGAGACGCGCTGCGATGAGACGCTGGGCCTGCTCCCAGGAGAGCGGACGAATGGCGGCGCGCTTGCCGAACAGTCTCGATCTAGCGTACCCCTGAAGGATCTCTTCCAATAGATTCACAAACCTACTCTGCTCGCAGCAAATGATGCTGGAATTGTGCGTCTCATCCACAAGACAACAAACGGCCTTGCTGAATGCATGCGGCCCTTCGTGATCGTCCGGCGAACTCATCACTGCCTCGATCTGATCCATGCACCAAACGACCACGCCAGGGCGAATCAGTTCGCAAATCGCAAGTACAACATGCCGCGAGATTACTTCAGGGTCGTCGTCTGGTCCAGGAGCCGCCAAACGCAATGAATTCAGCGCCTCGTCCGGAAGTCCCTCGCCACGCAGCCATGCGGCTGAATCCCGGATATGCCTGCCTTCCAGAAGGTTTTCCAGGACTATGCTCAAATCCCGGTGCGAAAGCATTTGAAGCTCGCTTCTCCGGTGTTCCAGCAGACGATCTAAGTTACGAACACCGTTGCCGTCAGCGTGCAGCAGCGAAAGCGCCAAGCAGCGGCGCAGATGCCTCCATATGCCCGCAGGAGAAGTTTCCATCCGAACGAAAACGAAAAGATTTCGAGGCTGCGGCTCCAACCAGCGGCGCACTCTTCCCAGAAGGTGGGTCTTGCCTGTACCCCAATCCCCAAAAACCGTCAGCGCAGCCGAGCGGCCCCCGGACGCAACTTCTTCCACCAGCTGCTGACAAGCTTGAGAGGCATCTGCATTGATGTCGGCAACGTCTACGTCCTGGTCATCGAGAGGCTGTCCGATTAAATGCCCGAAGGGGTTCGGAAAGGCGCGTTCATCTAATGGCAACGGCAACGTAGTAGGTTCCATCTTGGCCATCTATCAGAAGATCCTTGGCTTCTTGAGAAATGTTATGTGGATCGTCATGCACGCTCAAGAACACTGCCTGTTTCTTGCGCAGTTCTAATGCAGCCATATCGAATTCGTGTTTGGTCAAATTCCGGAGGTGGTTTCGCAAACGCAATGTCGACACTGGCACGCCCTTCACCGGTTCCAGCGACCGGACGGCTTCCAGGACGAGCGCGGCGGCATCCACCTGTGCGGATGTTATTTTGTCATGCGGCGATGAATTTCCGGTGAAAAAGGCAGCGGGATCGAAGCCCGCCAAACGAATCTTCGCCTCCACAAAAGAGCGCGCTGCGTTAAAGTAGGCCTCGTATTCGCCGGGCCGCACCAACAGTTTCGATTTCTTGGCAAAAGGCTCAACGGCCAGCAATTGTTTCTCGGCAATCAAAGCCGACACCACGTTTTCCACACGTTTCACAGGAAATCCGGGGAGTTTCTTGGCCGCTAGTCTGCTTAAGTCCGTCTTCGGAAGGGCCTGAGCTGATGCAGCCGCAAGAACGGCTTCCCGCGCGGCCTGTTCCGGCGGCACGTGCCAGAAATATTGCGATCGCCGGTAATCGGGCCAGCGATGCACTTCGCCCGTGCCAACAGCCAACTCCAGCGCTGCACGCAAAGGCTCATCTTTGGCCTTCACCAGCTTCGAAAGGCCTTTGAACGTAATCGGTTTTTTTGCGTCACGCACAGTGCCGAGAATGCGCTCGCGGAGATCGCCTTGCGGAATAGCGGGTGCAGACATAGTACAAGCTTACGTGAACGGGTGCTCTAGCGTCACGCAACGGACGGACGTTTAATCCCCAGCGCACCTAACGCCCATATCCCGGTGAGCGGTCTCGGGCGACGCCCATAGCCGATCTGAAACTCGAACGTGCTCGGAACGGTTGAAGAACGAGTCACCGCGCAAAATCCTCTTACTCGGATCTGGCGGGTAAGCATCTTCCACCCACTCCCACACATTTCCCAACGTGTCGTAGAGCCCGTAAGAATTGGGCTGCTTACCGCCAACCTCGTGGGTGCTGTCCCCGCTATTGCCGTCGTGCCAGGCAACCTCATCGAGCGGACCGTACCGCGCCGTAACAGTGGCGCCACGGGCTGCATACTCCCATTCGGCTTCGGTGGGCAGGCGCATGCCCACTGCCTGACAGTAGTCGCGAGCGTTGTACCAGCTGATCTGATCCACGGGCAACCGCTCTCCCTTGTATCGGCTCGGATTGGTTCCCATCACCCGGCGGTATGCCGCTTGAGTGACTTCCGTTTGGCCGACCCAGAAGCCCTTGTTAATCACAACTTCCCGCCTCGGATTCTCCCATGGAAAACAAGCGCCGTCGCCGATAGAACATCCCATCATGTACTTCCCTGGGGCAATCCAAACGTAGACAAGATCATCCTTTGGATTAACTCTCGTGGACTCGCAGCCGGAACATTAATACCGGCGCCGGCGAGGAGAACAATGGCAGCCAGGCTCGCCTTCATTTGATGTATTCGAACAGAGCCATGAAGCCGAAATCCATGTGCAGCTGCTGATGACAGTGGAACAACGTGAGGCCTGGATTATCGGCTACAAAATCGACCTCCATCTCCTGATAGCCGCCAACCATAACCACATCCTTCATGACACCGGACGTCGGCTGTCCGGCCACGCGGGTCAATTCAAAACTGTGGCGGTGAAGGTGAATGGGATGGATGTCGTCGCTCGCGTTGCGCATGCGGAGCCGGTACCGTTTGCCTTGCTGCACGCGAAACATCGGCTGCATACGGTTCTCTGCAAACGCGACATCGTTAATCGTCCAACGATTGAAGCCGCTCTCGGCCGCGTTTTGTTTGGCAAAGGTCATTTCGAAAACCTGATCCGGCTCTGGAGGTGCGGCTCCGGGATTTCCGAACTGAGCGTAGTTCCATTGGAATGGTTTTGGAGCCACCCATTGCGGCTTGCCCGTTTGGCCGCCATATTCAACCACCGTGCCCATGCCGTGCTGCCGGTCGTCATTCGCCAGGTCGCCCATGATCCAAATACCTG
Source organism: Bryobacteraceae bacterium (assembly GCA_050015435.1). Classification (GTDB taxonomy): domain Bacteria; phylum Acidobacteriota; class Terriglobia; order Bryobacterales; family Bryobacteraceae; genus Palsa-187. Next base: position 277 of record JBEKBK010000205.1, on the reverse strand, counting down.
GGTGATTCATCTCGACAATTGCGGAGATTCGCTCCGCCGTGCCTAGCCAAAGTCCCGGCACGGTCACTGGCTTGGGGATCGGATTGCCGTCCATCGCAATCACCGCGAAGATGTGTCCGGGCAACGCCAGACTGCGAATCTCCGTCGCACTCCCGTTCAGGACATGGAAGAGCACGCGTTCGCCTTGCTTCACGCGGATCGGCTCGCCGCTGCCCAGCATTCGTCCGTTGATCGTGAAGGACTCATATCCGACCTCGAATCCGTGGGGCATGCCCTT